>CAYFLJ010000229.1:0-2739 GCA_964343985.1 uncultured Thermoflexus sp. | reverse complement strand
CGAACTCGCGGAACGTGCTTGCTTGGCTTTCGGACTGTCCGCCAATCTTGATCCGGTAATTGGGCGGGAGTTCGACGCCCGCGATGATTGCGTTGACTTGGCGCGTGGCATCGCTCAAGACCACACCCGGCAAGGTGTTCGCACCGATGGTGAGCGCGCGTTGACGGTCGGTGCGCTGGATCTGGCTCGGGCCATCGCGTTGCGTAATGGACGCAACCTGTCCAAGGAAGATCTGTCCACCTTTCGCAGGGCTGACGAGCGGAACTTGGGCGAGTTGGGACAGATCCTTGCGCACCTCGTCGTTCAACTGGACCCGCACGTCGATTCCGCTCGCCGTTCCCGACGACTGATCGCGTCGCAAGGTCGTCGCCACCGATCCGGAGTACGCCGTGCGGAGCGTCTGCGCGACGGCAGATGCCGACAGTCCGAGGTCCGAGGCGCGGGCGCGGTCGAGAGAGACAACGTATTCCGGGGAGCCGGACTGACCGCTGTTGGTGACGTCGATGAACGGCCCGGCCTCACGGAGCTTGCCGGTGATGTTCTCGGCGATCGAGTTCAGGATCCGGAGATCATCGCCGTAGACCCGGAAACTAATGGTCTGACCGCCTTGACCTCCCGGTCCGGGGACACCTGCGCGAACTTTCAGGCCTGGCACGCCCTGAGCGTAGGCTTTGACTTCCTGTGCAATAACTTCAACGGATTTTGCACGGTCGCGAGCGGGGGTGAGAACCACTTGGATGTTGGCGAAGCGAGCCTGACGCGACGTGCCGTTGTCACCCTGACCGATGACCGAGTATGACGCCTTGAACTCGGGGCGGCTAACGATCGCCTCTTCGAGCTTGGCGACGACTGCCGAAGTCGCGTCGAGGGTCGATCCAGGGGGCAGCTCGAGGAGGATGTTGAACTGGCCTTGGTCTTGGCTGGGGAAGAAGCTCGACTTGACGACGCCCGTAGCAGGCATCGCGATTGCTGCGACGAGACACAGGAAAGCGATGGACAGCACACTCCATCGATGGCGGAGCGACCACGAGAGGAGGTGACCGTAGCGGACTTCCAATCGCGCGAAGCCCCGATTAAACCACCGCCCGAACCCGGCGAGGATGCCAGTGCCATGCTCATCTTCGGCACGGAGCCAACGAGATGCCAACATCGGCGTAAGCGTGAAGCTGACGGCGAGTGAAGAGAGCGTGGCGAACACCACCGTGAAGCCGAACTGGCGGAAGAATTGGCCGATTTGGCCGGAAAGGAGGCCGACCGGCGCAAAGACGACGACGTCGACGAGAGTGATTGCTATGGCTGCGAGGCCAATCTCCGCGCGCCCACGCAACGCTGCCACCCGAGGGGCGTCGCCTCGCTGCAAGAACCGGAAGATGTTCTCCAATACGACGATGCTGTCGTCAACCAGAATACCAATCGTCAACGTCAGAGCAAGCGTGGTTAAGAAATTGAACGTGAACCCTTGCAAGTACATGAAGGCAAAGGTTGCAATAAGCGACGTCGGAATTGCCAGGAGCACAATAAACGTGCTGCGCCAGGAATGCAAGAAGGCAAGTAACACGACGCCCGTAAGGATGTTTGCCTCAAGGAGCGTTCGCTGGACGCCATTCAATGAATCGGTGATGAAGTTCGACGAGTCGCTGATGACTTTGAGGGTGACCCCTTGCGGGAGCTGCGTCTGTACTTTGGCGACGACGTCACGGACGTTCGCGGCGGTCGCCGTGACGTTTGAGGACGACTGCTTCGAGACACTGATCCCGACGCCAGGGCGTCCGTCAACGCGTGCGAGGAATGTCTGATCTTTGAACGTGTCCTCGACCTTGGCGAGGTCACGAACGCGAATGGTGCCGCCGGATGCCGGCGCGGAGACGACCGTTTCCGAGATCTCATCGACCGATCGGAACTTCGCGTCAATGCGAAGATTCAAGTTTCGGGTGCCGTCTTCGATCCGCCCGCCGGGTGCGTCAACGTTCTCGAGGCCGAGTG
The DNA here is from genome assembly GCA_964343985.1 of uncultured Thermoflexus sp. Taxonomy (GTDB): domain Bacteria; phylum Chloroflexota; class UBA11872; order UBA12225; family UBA12225; genus CAILQO01. Next base: position 756 of record CAYFLJ010000229.1, on the reverse strand, counting down.
CTTGAGACACTTGCGCAAGCGTGAGGCCGTACGCACGAAGACGGGTAGGGTCGACCTTGACCTGCACCTCGCGCTGCTGACCGCCGAAGATTGAGACTTGGCCGACGCCGTTCGTGGTCTCAAGGCGCGGACGCACGACTTCGTCGGCGAGGCGGAAGGCTTGCGACGCTGACAGGCCCTCTCCGTAGAGGCCGACATTCATGATAGGCGCCGCGGTGAAGTCGAATTTCAAGATCGTCGGCGAAAGGATGTCGTTCGGCAACGTTCCCCGAATCGCGTTGACACGTTTCTCAACGTCAATCGCCACAGTTTTCGGATCGGCCTTGTCCTTGAAGGTCACGACTACGACAGCCACGCCTTCGGACGACGTGCTGCTGACCGAATCGAGGTCGGCTAGACCAGAAACGGCGTCTTCGATTGGACGTGAGACGAGTGACTCGACGACCTCCGGGCTTGCGCCAGGGTAGGGCACGGTCACGCTAACGACCGGGAACTCAACCGACGGGAAGAGGTCCACGCCGAGGCGAGAGTAGGCGATGAGCCCGAAAATCATGACCGACAAGATGGCCATGAGCATCAGAAGGGGCCGCCGAATTGAAAGTTCGGTGATCCACATGGACCCGCCTTTGTCGCCGGAAGGCGTTGGCGCGTCGGACGATGTCTCGATGGTCATGTCTTCGAATTTAGTGGTCATCGAACTGCTCTCCTTCGTCGCATCGGGCATCCTCCTTGGTGGTGGCGATTGGGTCACGGCCG
>CAYFLJ010000228.1:0-2743 GCA_964343985.1 uncultured Thermoflexus sp. | reverse complement strand
GTTCGCCGAACTCAACACGTCAGCGGAAGTCGAACGGCAACTCGCCGAACTGAAGAGGGAGGAGGGGGTAATGGTTCCCGTGACTGGCGAGAAGGGGCACGTCGTGGAGCACCCCACCGACGATCCGGTCGAAGCGGAGGTCGTGCGGCAACTCGCCGATCAGAACGGGCCGAAACCAAGACTCCCCGGATCCGGATCAACTGCGTAGGTCGTGGACCACCCCACCGACGGTCCGATCGAAACCGAGTTGCGTCGTGTGAAGGGCACGTCGTCCTAGGCGACCGACCCCAACTTAACTGCCCACGCGGGTATCACCGGCGGCCCCAGTCTTCTCAGCGCGCCCGCCGGTTCACCACACTCCGCCACACGCGCCGTCGTTGGCATCACGGCTTGGGCTAGACGCACAAGGGGCCAGTCCACTCGAAGGAGGACTAGCCCCGACCGGTTCAATTGTGCTCGAGGGCGTTACTTGAGTGTGGCGAGATACGCCGCAATCGCGTCGAGATAACTGTCCTTGAGCGCGTACCCGGGCATCGACGACCCCGGCTTGAGCGACGACGGATTTGCAACCCACTTCTTCACGTTCGCGGCGTTGAAATCCGCCACGCCACCGATCTTTCGGCCAGCAATCCCATCGAGCGCCGGGCCAACAGCGCCCTTCGCTGCCGTACCGGCGACCGCGTGGCAAGATGCGCACGCACCTTGGGTGACGATCAGTTTGCCCGCGGCGACAGGGTCGGTAATCGGCGCTTCGGTTGGCGACTGGACGCCCTGCGACTTGGCTACCGATTCGACAGCATCCCAGCGTCCTTCAGTGATCATGAGTACCAACTCGTTGATCATCTGGTAATTCAGGGGGCCACCGTTTTCCACGCCCCAGGCTGGCATCGCACCATTATTCCGACCGTTCTGCACAGTCTGATAAATCATTTTCGCGTTTGTCTTGCGCTCGTCTGGATCGGTCGCCTGCAAGGCACTCGTGTTCACCGGCTTGCCGACAAGACCGATGTTCTCGAGGTACCCCTTGCCAGAGACGCCGTGGCACGCCACGCAGTACTGCACAAAGGTATGTGCGCCTGCTTCGATCGCAAACTCTTTCTGGCGTTCACGTGCCGAAGCTTGCCGGAACGGTTCGTTCGCACCGTATGCCACGAACAGCAGCATCGCTTCGACGAGCACGACCATCGCAAGAAGGATTTTGCGGCTCATCCCAGCACCACTTAGTACCGGGTCAAGCACTGTGTCGGGCGCATCATCGGCGAGGGCGACCCGACGGGACCGCCACATCTCTATCAAGACGAGGCCCGGAAGGACGAGGGCGATCACGACGACCGCAACCGTCAAGAAGCCTGCGCCTCCGCTTGCATTTTCCACGCCCAGCTCCTTAGCCGTGCTTTCGAGGTGCGATTACTTACGCTGCGACCGCCTGAGACGGCTCCCAGTCGTCGCGCTTCATGATGATTGAGGTATCAACCGAAATCGAGTCGCCCTTCACGCTGATCTTCATGTAGTCCATCGGGCGAGGTGCGGGCCCAAACACAATCTGGCCGGTACGTTCGTACGTCGATCCGTGACACGGACAACGGAACCACCCCGTCTTGCCCTCGTATTCGAAATCGGCCTTCCACGGCACGACGCAACCAAGGTGCGGGCACTTCTGATAGAGGGCAATGAATCCTTCTTGCAGGCGAACGAGGTAGAACTTGCCTTCAACGAAGTACTTGATGTCACCGACTTTGTAGTCGCCGACCTTCCCCGCCGAAATGACGGTGCCAAACGCGCCGGTCTTTCGTGGCCAGAAGAAAAAGATGAATGCCACGACGGCCTGAAGCGCCAATAGTGCCATCGTTAGCCAACCTGAAAAGGCCAACATGCCGCGGCGCGTCTCGCCGACACCGCCTACCGCTCCAGACACCGCCATTACCGACCACCTCGTTCCGCGCACCGAGACCTCACCGTCGGGGTGCGCACCTCAACTTATCGTGTTGATCGAAACCGAGCGCGCTACGCAATACGCGCCGGCATGCTCCACGGCCAGTACAACTCCATCGCGGGGCCGCGGAAGGCGGAACCCACAATGGCAAGCAAGATCCACGCCACCGCGAACGCGGTGAAGTACGCGATGACCACGTCGCGCATGGTCGGTCGCAGGTGCGCAATGGCGACGTACAAGCCCACCGCAACGGCCCACATGATCGCCGTCGGCACCATCGTCTGCGTCACGATCTCCGATAGCCAGCTGATCTTCAGGATCGGAATCGCGTTCTCAATGACAGCACGGATTCCGATGAACTTGTCCGCCAAAATCAGGGCAATCGCCCAGAACGTGGTGTACACGAGCGAGATCCAGAAGACCTTCTTGCCCTGCGCACCGCTGAACCAGATGCCGGTGTCTTCGGTGGCAATGTCAAGGTATGGAATTGCCATCAAGAGGACGATCACCACCGTCGGGATGATGACACCTGCAAGGCTGGGATGCATGTGTAGCAGCAGCTCTTGCAGGTTCAGGAAGTACCACGGAGCCTTCGACGGGTTCGGCGTGTGGTTCGGGTTCGCGACTTCCTCAAGTGGCGCGTTGACAAACCACGCCATCACGACGAGGCCCATCACGAGAAGCACTGCCGAGATGAATTCCGGCATCAGCAGATGCGGCCATGTGGTCAGCTGGGCTTGAGCGCGCCGCGCCGCCGAGCGCATCGCCCGAGCAGATGAGGCCCCACCACCAGCCGCTGCCGGCGCCGGC
>CAYFLJ010000227.1:0-2758 GCA_964343985.1 uncultured Thermoflexus sp. | reverse complement strand
CGGGTCGCCGCCGAGGTGCCCGACGGCCTGCATGAGGGGCAGGTGGTGAACCTCGCCGTGTCGTCGGTGTCGACGGAACGCCTCGTGTTGCGCCTGAACGAGGGCGGCGGGGTGGCGACACGGATGCCGACGGCACCCCTCGATGCCTCGGCGGTGTTGCGCGCCCTCGACTTGCCGGACACCGCGGCCACGCGGGCGGTTGTGACGGCGCTTGTCGAACGGGGTCAACCGCTCACGCGGGACACGATTGTGGCGCTACGTGCCGTCGTCGCGCGCGAGACGGGACAAGAGATTCAGAATGCGCGCGGTGCGGTTGACGCCTTGCTCAAGGGTATTCCGGTCACGCTGCGAAGCGCGGCCTTGGCGCGGTCGATGGCGTCGGGGGTGACCGCCGCACCGATGGGTTCTCTCTTGCAAGAGTTGATGGTGGCGATTGAGACGGCGCCACCGGGCACGTTGCGGACGCCGGCCGACGGTTCGTTGATCACGGCGACGCCCGCGGCTGAGGTCACTTCTGGCGCCCTTGCCGTCACCACCGACGATTCTGCAGCCGCACTGGCGGCGCTGACCGGCGGGCTTCTCGGTGAACCGTCAGTGGGTGGCGGCGCGACCACCGATGCCCGTGGTGCGTTGGCGCGCCTGCTTGAAGGCATGGTTGCCCAGAACCCGTCGGCAGCAGAGTTGCAACGGGTGATCTCCGTCTTGCAAGGGGCACCGGAGGCGCGAATTGCGCAGGCAGTCCTCGACGCAATGGCGCAAGCGACGGCAAACCCCGTCGCAGTCGATGCCGGCGCGGCCGAGACTGCACCGCCAACCCCAACTGGCACAAATGTGCCGGCGACGGCGCTGCCCGGCGGGCCGGTGACGTCAGCAGGCGTATCAGTCGCGGCGAACTCGGCGTCGGGAGTTGGGACGGTTGCCGGTGCGGCGGTTGCCAGTACGGTTCCACCGGCTCCGGCTTCGTTCGCGAATGTGCCTAGCGTGACCGGCCAGTTCGCGGGGGCCGATGCGGCGCCACGTGCGCCCAGTGTCGCGATCGACCCGAACGCGCCGTCTATGGCCGGCGCGTCGGCGGCCACATCCGTTACGTCTGGCGCGGTCTCCGTCGCACTTGCGGCGTCGATGGCAAGTGGTGGCCAGTCGGCCTGGGTGGCTGCGGGCCCCGATGCCCGATCGTTCCTCGGGGCACTCCTCGCGTTGTTTGGTGGAACGTCCCGGCCGGGGGCGGGTTTGACACCGACGGCGCCGACAAGCGCGTCCGCGCTTCCGCAACCTGGCGACCCTCCCGTACCGGGTGCCACACCCAATCCAGTGCCGGATCGTGCCGCGACGCCGGCGGCACTCTTGGCACGCGTGATCCATGATCGACTTGAGTATCAGCAACTGGGAAATGCGGCGGCGCTAGCTCGTGGTGGCTGGGAGAATGGTGGCCCGACCGGTACGCAAACCGCGGGACCGCCGACGCCGACATCGACGACAACCGGCACGCGTCCCGAAGCGAGTACGCAGACCTTTCCGGCAAATGTCGCGGTGCCCCCACCGGCCGACGCACTAAATTTCTCCGTGCCGCTGGCGTTTGCGGGGCAGATGGCGACCCTTGAATTAACCGTCTGGCGCGACGGAGGACGACGCCAAGATGCGCAAGAAGAGTCGACGCCGGGGTTACATGCGCGGATGCGGTTGGATCTCGCACAACTGGGGCGGGTTGGGGCCGATATCCGGATCGCCGGGCAGAACCTCCGGTGCCGCCTGACGGCGGATCGCGCCGAAACCAACGCGTTGCTACAGGAAAACGGGGAGGCACTGCTCGGGCGCCTGCGCGACGTGGGCTTCACCGTCGAAGGGTTGGACTACCGACCGTTTGCGGGTGCGACGGCTGAAACGGGCCCGACCGGAGGGCCGTCCGTGGTGCGTCGAGTCGATATGGGCCTGTAGCGCCGCATCCGCGCCGGAAGTGACGGCAAATACCTAGTGACCCCCTGTAGAGGTGGGTACTTCTGCCGAAGATGTGACCGATACGGCAACGAATCGATGAGAAAGGTCGCGGTCGCACTGCGCGGCGGCATGCCATGGTCGCCCGGAGCGGGAACACGCTCTGAGGCACCGGTAGTCGCGGCGTCAGGGCGCGGTCACCTCGCTGACGAGATCGTGGCGCTCGCCGAGGCGAATGGCGTGCCAATTGAGCACGACCCCGCTTTAGCGATGGCGCTCGCTCATCTGGAGGTTGGCCAAGCAATCCCGCCGGCCTTGTACACCGCGATTGCGGAGTTGCTGGTGTTCTTGTACGAACTGGATGCACAACAGGCAGGCGGGGCGGCGGCGGCAGGGGTTGCGATGGAGAGTGACCCTGATGCGCCGTTGAGCGCGCTTCTCTCATCGGTATCCTAGATCAGGCGGATGGGGCGTTCCCGGAGACAGGAAGGCCCGTGGAGGAAGACGTTGGCCACGAACGGACGCTACGTGCGCTCCCAGATCAACCGCGCCGGCCTCGTGCTGGCGGCGATTGCTGGGTTCGCCGCGACGGGCTTGCCGGCCACGCCGGTCATGGCGAATGGCGTTGGGACGATCTTCGTCGCAAACGAAGGGTCGGCGACCGTCTCAGTACTTGAACACGTCGGGCAAACGGTTCTCGTCACGGTGCCGGTCGGCCCATCGCCGCGTTCGGTCGCGATCACTCCCGATGGCCGCACGGCGTTTGTCGCAAACCGCGGGAACGGCACGGTCTCGACCATCGACCGCGACTACTACCAAGTCTCGA
>CAYFLJ010000226.1:0-2784 GCA_964343985.1 uncultured Thermoflexus sp. | reverse complement strand
GGCGAGGTGATCGTGGCGCACGATGGCTTGGTCATCCCCCTCTAGATAGGGAAGAGCCGACCACAACGCGACCGACGGTCCGCATGGCCGAACGGCGTCGCCATCGCGTGCGGCGCCGACCCCCTGCAGAAGCCCCTACCCTGGCCGCGCCTGCGCCGGTACCCGGGAAGTGAGTGTCCCCGGCAGTCGAGCGACTGCGGCTCTGCTGATTGTGATATATTTCACAAACTGGCTCGATTGTCGGGGGTACCGGCTTGGCGGTCCATCCGTGGAGGTTTGAGCGATGGTGGTAGACGTTCGCGCCGGCGACGCCAAGTCAGCCGCATACGCGCTCCCAGATACGACGGCGCGAGGCGCTCCGCCGGCGGATGCGTTTGCCGGCCACCTTGGGCCGCTCAACCGTGACACGCTTGGCTTCTATGAAAGCCTGTTGCCCTACGGGGACCTTGTGCGACTGCGCTTCCTTGCGTGGCCGGGTTGGGCACTGAACCACCCGGACCTGATCGAGGACGTCCTGGTTCGGCAGGCCGCCTCGTTCCAGAAACCGATCGGTCTGAAGCGGACCCGACGACTGCTTGGTCGCGGCATCTTGGTTGCGGACGGAGACGCGTGGCGCCGACAGCGTCGCTTGGCCATGCCGGCGGTCCACCGGGCGCGCGTCGCAACCTACGTGTCGGCGATGGCGGGCATCGCGGATGCGCACCTTGCCCAGTGGGCCGACGGCGACGTGCGTGGCGTCATGCACGAGATGACCGCGATCACGCTCGATATCGCGACGCGCACGCTGTTCGGTGCGGACGCCGGACCATTTGCACGTGCGGTGGAAACGATTCTGCGCAATAGCGACGCGATGTTTCATCGTCGTCTGACGTCGTGGGAATTCCTCGTGCCAGACACGTGGCCACTTCCTCAGTACCGCGACTTTCATCGTGATGCGAAGGCGCTCGACGAGATTGTCTTCGGGATCATTCGGCAACGGCGTGCCGCGGCGGCGGACACCGGCGACCTGCTCTCGATGTATCTCCAGTCACGCGACGAAGATGGGTCGTCCCTCGACGACAATCTGCTCCGCGACGAGGTCATGACGCTCCTGTTGGCGGGCCACGACACCACGGCGTTGCTCCTAAGTTGGGGCTTGTGGCTCCTCATGCGCCACCCTGATGCCGAGTCGCGCGTGCGTCGCGAAGTGGACGAAGTCCTCGGCGGTCCAGGCGGACGCGCGGCGACATTTGACGACCTGCCGGCACTCCGCGAGGTTCGTTTCGCGATTGACGAAACGTTGCGCCTGTATCCGCCGGCGTTTCAGAACTCGCGAGAGGCGACGGTGCCGGTGACATTGGGTGGCGTGACGTTGCCGGCCCGTGCGACCGTCCTTTGGTCGACGTGGGCGGTTCACCGTGACCCGCGTTGGTTCCCGGACCCATTGGCGTTCCGGCCGGAGCGGTTCGCGGAAGCCGGGCCAGCGCGGCCGCGGCTCGCGTTCCACCCGTTTGGGGCCGGCCCACGGATGTGCATCGGCAATACGTTCGCGATTGCGGAAGCGACGGTCGTGCTTGCCGAAGTGCTCCGGCGCTTCCGACTGGAAGTGTTGCCGGGACAGGACGTCCGCCCGTTCCCGGCGTTCACCTTGCGCCTCGACCGAGAGGTGTACGCCCGCGTGCGCCTTCGTCGCCCGGGAGCGGCGTCGGAGTAGCACGCAACGCGGTCCCTGACTGGTCAGGCGAGGGGCTTGTAGGCGTGGCCGTCTTGCAGGATCAGACGCAGGCGGGCGTGATCCTGCAAGCTCGTGATGTCGGCCAACGGGTCGCCGTCGATGGCAATAATGTCGGCGCGCATGCCGGGCGCGATGGTCCCGACGAGGTGGTCGACCCGGCAGCACTTCGCCGCGACCGACGTCGACGCGACAATGGCCTGCATCGGGGTCAGTCCGCCCTCGACCATCACGGCGAGTTCCTCAGCGTTTGTGCCGTGCGGGCCGACGCCGTGGTCGGTACCCATCGCGATGGTCACACCGAGTTCTACGGCCATGCGGAAGCTCTCTTTGTGGGCGACCACGACGGTACGGCCCTTCGCGACCGCCCACGCCGGCACAGACCCTGGGTCGCGTTCGGCGCGGCGCAGGACCCACAGCGGGGCCACCAACGTCGGAACGAGATAGGTCCCGCGCGCGACCATCTCGTGGCAGATCTCCTCGGTGAGGAAGACACCGTGTTCGATGGAATCGACGCCAGAGACGACGGCGTTAAGGATCCCAGCGCTTGCCTGTGCGTGGGACATCGTGGTACGTCCGGCGGCGCGCGCCTCGTTCACGATCGCGGCGATTTCGTCGCGCCCGAAACCGGTGCGCCCCGGATCGCTGCCGGGGCTCATGACGCCGCCGGAGGTCATGAGCTTGATCTGGTCGGCGCCGGCCCGAATGAGTTGGCGGACACCGCGACGCGCCTCATCGACGCCGTCGACGACAGTCCACGGATGTTCAGACATGGGCGCGTCTGCGGTGTCGGCGCGCAAATGGACGCCGCTCATGGTGGTCGCGTCGCCGTGGCCGCCGGTCTGCGAGAGGGCGCCGACAGAGATGCGCACGCGCGGGCCGGGGAAGAGGCCCCGTTCCAGGGCCATCTTGACACCGCGCGGGGTCCCGCCGGCGTCGCGCACGGTGGTGACGCCCGCGTCGAGGGTGGCGCGCGCATTGACGAGGGTCTCCGCGACGCCGAGGGAGTAGGGGGTCTGTAGACGGTCCTCAAGCCCCTTCGGGCGCATCGCGAGGTGTACGTGGCTATCGAT
>CAYFLJ010000225.1:0-2786 GCA_964343985.1 uncultured Thermoflexus sp. | reverse complement strand
CGCTCCTCCAGAGGTGGTCGACCGGCCCATGGCCGGCGCCGAGTGGCCAGGCGTGCTCAATCGCACCCTGCAAGTACTCACGGGCGACGCGCACGGCCTCCACCGGCGCATCGCCCCACGCAAGCCGAGCGGCGATTGCCGCCGAAAAGGTGCACCCCGTCCCGTGCGTGTGTCGCGTCGCCACGCGAGGTCCACTCAGGACGGTCACCGTCTCGCCGTCGAACACGACGTCTTCCACGACCTCGCCGTCAAGGTGGCCGCCCTTGATCACGACCACCGCCGGTCCCATCGCACGGATGCGCCGCGCCGCCTCCACCGCCGAGTCGCGACCGGTCACCGCGATGCCGGCAATCGCCTCCGCCTCTGGCACGTTCGGCGTGACGACCGTCGCCATCGGCAGCAGCAGCGTGCGCAACGCGTCGATTGCATCCTCGCGCAGCAACCGGTCACCGCTCTTCGCCACCATCACCGGGTCGACCACGAGCCGGGCGACGCCGTGCGCGCGCAACCGATCAGCGACGGTGGCGATGATGGCCGGCGTCGCCAACATGCCGGTCTTCGCGGCGTCGGTACCGATGTCGGAAAGCACCGCATCGGCCTGCGCCGCGATCACCTCAATCGGGATCTCGTGGATCGCTGTGACCGCCACGGTGTTCTGCGCGGTGATCGCCGTGACGATCGACGCGCCATACGCCCCAAGCGCCGCGAACGTTTTCAGGTCGGCCTGAATCCCGGCGCCACCGCCTGAGTCCGACCCAGCGATCGTGAGGGCGCGCGGTCGCCGATGCCCTTCGCCGATGGAACCGCCGCTCACAGAGAAAGACCCATCGCACGCCCCCATGGCCGACACCTATCGCCGGGCCGGGGGTGAGATGGGTCGAGGCCTTGCTCCCTACGCTGGCATGAACCAGATCAGGTCGGCGGGTCTGCGCACATGCGCACTCTCAGCGCCCAAGGCGCTCCCCGGAGGCGGTATTCGGTTGACCGAACCATAGCACGCTCAACAGACAGCCCCGTCGCTTGCCGTGATGAGCCGACGCCCCCCAACCATTCCGCCACTGGCCGACGCGCGGCGTGACGCCTCACGGCTATCCCCAAGTGCGCAAGAGGCCAAGCCACCGCGAGATGGCAACAACCATCGCCAACGTGGTGATTGCACCAACAACAAACCCTGCATCAACCCACGTGAGTGCCACATGCCGGAAGTACGTTCGCGTGCGCACATCCGCGAAACCACGGGCGTCCATCGCAATCGCAAGGCGCGAGGCTCGCAAGATGGCCACCGTCAACAAGATGCGCAACTCCCGAAACGGAGCGGCCAACCGAGCAACCCAGCCGTCAGCGACGTCTTCACCTCGCACGCGCCGGGCAAGTCGCACTTGCGCCAGCTCCTCGGCAAGACCGGGCATGAACCGATAGCCCGCCAGGACCGCGTAGCCCCATCGGTACGGCAGCCGCCCATGATGAATCAAGCTGATCACCAGATCAGTCGGATCAGTCGTCATGATGAACGTGAGCCCAACCGTCGCCGTTGCCAAGCCACGTACTGCGAGCGAAACGCCGATCCAGATGCCATGCCACGTCAAGCGGAACGGCCCAAAGCCTCCGAGGACCACCTCTCCCGGTGGGCGGGCAGCGAGAAACGCATTGGTCAGGAGTAATCCCAGCGAGAAGGCCCCCACGGGGACGAGTGCGGGAAGCAATCGCCGCGGCGTCACCCCGGCCGTCGCTGCGATCGTCAGCACCACCGCCCACCACACCGTCGGCGTGAGCGGGTCGATCACAAAGGTCATCGCCAACCCAAGCACGATGACCATCGCAAACTTCACGGTCGGGTTGCGCCGGGCCAGCCACGACGGCGGTGGCACACCCATGCCCGGCGACTCGGTAGTCGCTTCGCGCACCAACGTCGGGGGCGCACTTCGCCCTGACTCCCGCTCCCCGTGTCGGGAAGAGGGTTGGGGGTTTAGGCCCGTCCCCGAGACCCCGGGGGATAGTCCCGGCCTACATGCGCCCCCGCCGCCCGGCACCATCCCGTCCAAGATGCGCTCAAGGTGATGCCGACAAGCGATATCCGGCACTGCCAATCCGTGTCGAACTGCACGCGCGACCACCTCAGCGGTCGGCGGGCGTCGCAGCGCGCATGCCGCCAGCAGGGCGTCGTCGGCAAGCAGGTCAGCGGGATGTCCATCGAATGCCACCCGCCCATCGCGCAGCGCCACCACGCGCGTCGCGTGTTCGGCAACCACGTCGAGGTCGTGGGTCACCACCACCGCCGTCACCCCGTCCGCAACGCGCTCAGCCACTTGGCGCATCAGTCGGCCACCGTGCCGATCATCCTGTCCGAAGGTTGGTTCATCGAGAATGATCACGTCCGGGTCGGTCACCAGTGCCGTGGCAACCGATAGTCGTCGCTTCTGACCGTGGCTCAGTGTGAACGGGTTCGCTTCAGCCAAGGAATCTAACGAGGCCGATTTGAGCGCCGTCGCCACGCGTAACGATGCGTCTGCGGCAACCAGGCGCTCCACCCGTACCGCCGCCTCAAGGTCAGCACGCACCGTCTGCCCGACGAACTGGTGTTCCGGATACTGAAAGACGTACCGCAATCTGCGCCGTCGCGCGGCGAGTGGCACGGAGTCGAGCGACCGGCCATCGAGCCGAATCTCTCCAGCGAGGGGCGCAAACGCCCCGGCCAATATGAGCCCGAGTGTGCTCTTTCCCGCACCATTTCCACCGACGACCGCCAGCAGTTCGCCACGGTGCAGGTCGAGGTCGATACCGGAGAG
>CAYFLJ010000224.1:0-2786 GCA_964343985.1 uncultured Thermoflexus sp. | reverse complement strand
TTGGACGGCCCATCAGAGTACGATTATGATATCGATATCCATAAATACGATGATGAGACAGTGGAGGTTCGTTTGTCAGGACGCTTCTGGTCTGAAGACGATTTCGGAGATCCGAGCATGTCCCAGGAAGATGCGGACCAGTACATTGCAGACCTGCGCGAGATGCTCCAACATGCGGCAAAGAAAGCATGGGTGAGGAAGGCGCCTGAAGGGGCCGGAAACTAAGGCAACCTGCCGTCTGCCAGAGGGGTGCCTCGACCCGGACGCCCCACTCGCGCCGCGCCTGAGGGAATGGCATGCACCGTGGGCGCGCCGGCAGTCACGATCTCTGATTGTGCCGTCACCCAGTGGGCGCCATGTTCCCGCGCCGGGTACATGTGCGATCATGCCACGATGATGGCAGGCGAGGAACACGGCACCCCACGCGAAAATGGCGCGGATGGTAACGGCGGGGAGGCGATGGGCCTGACCGTCACCTTCGACGCGGTGGGGCGACTCAGCCTTGCGTTCCACCAGAATGGCGTGTCACCGGTCGGTGGGATTGAGATCCGCCACCGCGGTGAGGCGGACCTCGAAGACCTACGGGTGCGCGTCGTCGCCGACCCACCGTTCCTGACAGGTGCACCTGTGCCGATTACGCGCCTTCGGGCCGGGTCGACGTTGGCCGTGCCGGCGAGTGGCATTACCCTGAATGCCACGTATTTCCGGGATGTCACCGAGGCGGTGCGCGGGTCGGTGACGTGCCTCGTCGAAGACCGCGATGGTCGCGAACTTGCCCGTGCAACACATCCGTGCGAGTTACTCGCCCCGAACGAGTGGACGGGCATCGCGCATGCACCGGAACTCGTCGCGGCGTTCGTGCTGCCCAACGACCCGGCGGTGGACGTGGTCAATCGTGCGGCGTCGGCCAAGCTTCAGGTCGCCGGCCGGAACCCCGCCCTCGATGGGTACACCTCTGGCCAACGCGAACGGGTGTGGGAATGCATCGAGGCACTCTGGGGTGCAATCAGCGACCTCAATATCGCATATGCGTTGCCTCCCGCAAGCTTTGAGCGTGACGGCCAAAAAGTGCGTCTGCCTGGCGACATCGTGCGGGCACGAGTCGGGACGTGCTTGGACACGACGCTCTTGTTCGCCGCCTGCATGGAGCAGATGCATCTTCACCCGTTGGTGGTGTTGTTCGAGGGGCACGCCCTCGTGGGGGTGTGGTTGGAGGAGGCCGAGATTGCTGAGGCAAAGGTGCAGGAACCGCAAGCCCTGCGCAAACGCCTCGCGCTTGGCGAACTTGTGTTGATCGAAACCACCCTCGTGACGACACGGGCGGCCGGTCAAGCGCCGATCACCTTTCGTCAGGCGTGCGACACCGCACGGGCCGAGGTTGCGGAGGGGGCGCCGCGGGCGTTCGAGGTGGCGATCGACATTCGTCGGCTGCGTGGTCCGAATGGCGTGCGTCCACTCTCCGTCGGCGCCGACGGGCAGGTGATCGCGGAGACGGGACCGACAGTGCCGTATCGCCTTGATGCCACGCCTGACCTGTCGCCGGCTGCACCGTTGCCATCAGGGACGAGTACCGCGCAACTCCCCAAGGTAGAGCAGTGGAAACGACGCCTGCTTGACCTTTCGCTTCGAAACAAGCTGCTGAACTTCCGGGCCGGAAAGCTGACGATCGAGTTCCACTGCCCCGACGCGGCGGCGTTGGAGGATCGACTTGCGTCAGGGAATGGGCTACGCATCGTGCCAACCCCGGCGCTTGTCACCTTGCCGTCCCCAACTGATGGGGGTGCGCCTGGCCAAGGGGTGGCCCGCACGCGCCTGACGGCGACCGCGGCGGAGATGGATGGGTTCGCGAAGCAGGCACTGGCCCGCGATGAGGTGGTGGCACGCGGTGCCGGCGAGGACCTGACGACGCGCCTGATCGAGTTGTATCGCGCCGTGCGCACCTCTATCGAAGAGACGGGCGCAAGCACGCTCTTCCTCGTGCTTGGCTTTGTCTCTTGGAAGTCCCGTTCGAACGCGTCGCGCGGCGCGGCGAGGCCAGGCCCGTATCGTGCGCCGCTGCTGCTGATACCCGTTTCGCTTGACCGGCGGTCGGTGCGCTCCGACAGCTTTACCGTCCGGCCGACGGACGAACCGGCGCGGATCAATCCGACCTTTCTTGAGTTTGTGCGTCAGGAATTTGGTGTCGACATCCCCGACATCGACCCGAGCGCGGTGACGGACGACGCCGGCATCGACGTGCGCCGGATCTGGACGCACGTTCGTACCCGCCTGCATGCGTTGGACGGCTTCGAGGTGACTGAGGAGGTCGCGCTTTCGACCTTCTCGTTCGCCAAGTACCTCATGTGGAAGCAACTCGGCGAGCAGGCCGACGCCTTGATGCAGAGCGCCGTGGTCAAGCGATTGGTCTCAGGCACCGGTGCCATGCCGGCACTCGATGGGCCGGAGGGGCTTGATACACGGCTGCCGGCCGGCCGACTCCGCTTACCGCTCGATGCCGACTCGTCGCAACTGGCGGCGATTGAGGCGGCGACGCGCGGACGCGACTTCGTTCTGTATGGGCCACCCGGTACTGGCAAGAGCCAGACGATCACGAACCTCCTCGCACACCTGCTCAGTGAGGGCAAGACGGTGCTGTTCGTCTCGCAGAAGGCGACGGCGCTGGAGGTAGTCCACGGGCGCCTGAAGTCTCTGGGCCTGACGCCGTTCTGCCTTGAGTTGCATTCGGCGAAGGCGCAGAAGGCGGCGGTCTTCCAACAACTGCAACGGACGTGGGAACTGGTCGCCGA
>CAYFLJ010000223.1:0-2793 GCA_964343985.1 uncultured Thermoflexus sp. | reverse complement strand
CTGTCGGTAGCGCGGTTCGAAAATGTGGAGTGGAAGCGGCGCGCTTGGGAACAGGACTAGTCGGAGCGGGAAGAGCGGGAGTTCGTCTCGTATGGTCGTCATGTCACACTTCGCTCACGTTGGGAGTCTGCGGGACCTGCTTTCGGGATAGGGGAGCACGTGTTTGGAACTTGACGACGAGGTGCGGCGGTACCGGCGCGCGTTGGAGGATTGCGTTCGATTGCAAGATCCGGTGATGTACCGGAGGTTTGTGATGGAGTGGCGTGGATTGATCCAACGAGGGGCGGCTGAGAGACTGGTCGCCATGGATGATGCCGCGTTGGCTGTCAGGTTGGCCCGGATGGCGCTTGATGACGGTGCGCTTGCTGACATTCATGCCGGCGCACGTGCGACCCTCGCCGAGCACGGCATGGAGTTTGCAAGCGCGGTGGCTTCAAGGAAGGGTTCGTCACGCCTGAACACGGTGAAACTTCGACGCCCGAAGCGTTCGTGACCGACCTGATTAACTCGTCGGTCCGTTGGCGGTCGCGTTGATAGGATTGCGTTTTGCCCGCACCCTTGACGTGGTGCGCGTTGGAAGGCACGACGGTGGTTCGGTTCGCGCATTGCAACGAGATGCTTGATGGATCCGTTGCAGACCACTTTCGTTGGTTTGCGTCGCGTGGATACGCCGGCGTGGAGTTGGCGCCGTTCACGCTTGCGCCGACGGTCGTGAACGTATCCGAGGTCGTGCGACGTGGGCTTCGTGAAGCCGCGCACGATGCTGGCATCGCGATTACGGGACTTCATTGGCTGCTGGCTGGGCCGGCGGCAAAGCCGGAAGGATGGCATCTGACCGCGCCGGACCGATCTGCCCGGGAGCGGACTGTGAGCTATTTGGCTGAGCTCTGCCGTTTTTGCGAACAGGTTGGTGGCTCCGTGCTCGTGCTCGGATCCCCGAATCAGCGGTCTGCCACGGGCGGTTTGACGGTAGCGCAGGCGACGTCAAATTTGATCGAGTCTCTCGCCGCGCTGATGCCTGCGGTCGAAAATGCGGGGGTCACACTGTGCTTGGAGCCATTGCCACTCGGTGAGACAGACGTGATCACCACCTGCGACGAAGCGCTTGCCGTGATTCGTGCGGTAGGACGCCCCGCCTTGCGCCTTGTCCTCGATGTGAAAAGTCTTGTCGCCGAGTCTCACGCGACGAATGAGCCGGTGCCGGACATCATTCGGCGGGTAGGCCACGAGGTGGCGTACGTGCAGGCGAACGACGGTAATCGGGGGCATCCCGGGTCAGGCACCACCGATTTTGTGCCCATCTGCCAAGCGCTTCGTGACGTCGGCTACGACGGCTGGATCTCCATGGAGCCATTCGAGTTTGGGCCGGGGCCAGACACCGTGGCGCGCGAAGGGCTCGCGTGTTTGGAGCGGGCGTGGGCTGCGACGGCCCCGAATAGGAACGTGGTACATGGACGCGCTTGAGTTTGTTGTGCGGGCGGGGCCTCACGATCGTCGGGCTTGTCCGGTCTGGGTGCAACTTCCGGTCCCTCCCGAACCTTTCCCTACCTTGACCATCATCGATGAGGCGAGCAACGAGATCCCGTGCCAAGCGGAGGTTGTTGGCATGGGCGCCGAGTCGCGGCTCGCGGTTGCGTTTGTGGTTCGCGACCTGCCTGCGAGATCATCACGCGCATTTCGGATCGTGCCTGGCCCGCCGATTCTCCCGTTGGTGGTTCCCGATGTGCCGACAGACGTGATGGTCGAGACGGCACACGGTGTCGCGACTGAAGTTGCCGGGACGGAAGGGGTAGCGTCGGGACCGTCGGTCCCCGCGATGAGTGAAACCGCGGTCGCCGCTTCGGGGGCATCCGATGAACGGAGTCTGTCGCAGGCTCATGACGCCGACGAATCGTCGGCGGTTGAAGCCGATCAGGCAGAACCGGTGCCTGTGGCGGCGGTGGCGCCACGCGAGAAGGTTCCCGGGGTGTTTCTCGAAGAGGTTGAGGGGCGTCTGCTCATTGAGATTGATGGCGAGGTATTTACTGCATATCACTTTGGCTCAGACGTCACGCGGCCGTTTTTCCATCCGTTGATCGGGCCAACCGGTGCGTCCGTCGTCCGGGACT
This sequence comes from uncultured Thermoflexus sp., assembly GCA_964343985.1. Taxonomy (GTDB): domain Bacteria; phylum Chloroflexota; class UBA11872; order UBA12225; family UBA12225; genus CAILQO01. The sequence goes on along the minus strand of CAYFLJ010000223.1, from coordinate 685 downwards.
TTCCGATGGTCGAAGATGTTGACGGGGAGACGTCGGATCACCCTCACCATCGCGGGATGTGGACGGCGCACGGTGACGTTAATGGGCACGACAATTGGCTTGAGGGGTCGGGTAAGGCGTCGATTCGGCACACCGGCTTCCCCCGCCTCGTGTCAGGCCCGGTTTACGGGTCGTTTGATGCGAGTGCAGAGTGGATTGATCGTTGGGGTTCCACGGCACTGACCGATACCCGGCGGGTGACCATCTTCAACCTTGGTCCCAACGAACGGCTTGTTGAGTATGCAATTCGCGTCAGTGCGAGTCACGGTCAGGTGACGTTTGGTGACACCAAGGAGGCGGGGATTGTTTCAATCCGCGTCGCCTCGAGTATGGATGGGCCGACGCGAGATCGCCCAGAGGGCAGAGGCAAAATTGAGACCGCCGATGGCTCTATCGGCGAGACCGAGGCGTGGGGTCGGCGCGCCGCGTGGTGTGATTACTCCGGTCCGGTCGGCGACGACATCGTCGGAATTGCGGTTCTTGACCACCCGACAAACCCACGCTTCCCAACGCATTGGCATGTGCGCGACTACGGCCTCATGACGGTGAATCCGTTCGGGTTGCACGATTTCACCGGAGACACGAACGCTCACCTCGGTGACCTCATCGTGCCGCCGTATGAGTCGCGGGTCTTCCGGTATCGAAT
>CAYFLJ010000222.1:0-2794 GCA_964343985.1 uncultured Thermoflexus sp. | reverse complement strand
GACGGGTTCTTTGTTGGCCCGACACTCTTCGACCATGTTGGCCCCGAGAACGCGTTGGCCCAAACGGAGATCTTTGGTCCAGTCCTGTCAGTGGACAACGTTCCGACACTCGACGCGGCCATCGACCGCATCAATGCTGGGTCGTTCGGGAACGCGGCAAGCCTCTACACGGGTAGTGGCAAAGCCGCGCGCGAGTTCCGTCACCGCGTGGTGGCAGGGAACATCGGGATCAACGTCGGCGTGGCGGCGGCGATGGCGTACTTCCCGTTCGCGGGCATGAAAGCGAGCTTCTTTGGCACGTTGCATGGTCAGGGGCGCGATGCTGTCGAGTTCTTTACTGACAAGAAGATTTACATCGAACGTTGGTTTTAGGGTTCGGTTCGGCGATGAGGTACGCACCACCTGTCGCGGCGCGTGAGCGGGCTGCGGAAAGGGTGGCGCGACTGCAATGGCGCCTTTCTCAGCGTCGGCCAACACGAGACCTGACTGTGCCCATCTCTGGCGCCGCGCAGCCGTTTGTCGTGCACGCGCCCGCGGATCCGGAAGCGGTCCTTGATGACACGGCGCGCGATTACGCGCGCCGCTCAAGTGCCGAGACGTGGTTTATGCCGTATTGGGCAACTCCATGGGCGAGTGGGATCGCCGCCGCGGAGGCGATACTCGCCGACCCGAGACCATTCGCTGGGAAACGGGTTGTGGAACTGGGATGTGGTCTCGGGATCACGGCGATGGCACTTGCCTCCGCCGGCGCGGATCTCGTATTAGTTGATGTGTGGTCCGAGTCCCTGAAGTTCGCTCACTTCAATGTCTTGCGTCATGCGCAGTTCGGCGCACGGGTGCGTCCGCTTTGTGCAGATTGGCGTACCGAGGCAGGTGGACGCCTCATCATGGACTTCGGCCCATTTGACGCGGTCGTCGCTGCGGACGTTCTCTACGAAGTCGAGGACGTCAAACCGCTATTCGACCTTGTCCCGCGCTTGGTGCGACCTCACGGAGTTGCATGGCTTGCGGAGCCTGGTCGGACGAACAGTCGCCTCTTCGTCGATGCCGCCGCCGATGCCGGGTGGATATCGGACGTTTCAACCGTTACCCGCGACCCGTGGCCCGCCGACGCCGGCCGTGCAACGGTACGGATTCACCGCTACTCTGCGTTTCCCCACCCACGTGCCGAGAGAGAACTTGCCTGCGCCGGCGATTCAGAGGTTTAGGGACCAAGAGGCGGCGCAACCAGTCGACGGACGAGGACGTGAATTCTTCCCCACGGGGCGTGGAGATCCTTCGACCACCGATAACCGCGTCGTTCATAGATGGTCCGGGCGTAGTTGTTTCCCTCGTCGACACCAATCGTCATGGTGCGATACGCCTTCAGGGACGCCGCGTATTCTGCGGAGGCGAGCAGACCACGGGCGATGCCACGGTGCCGATAGTACGGATGCACGACCAAATTAGAGACGTGGGCAATCGCGACGCCATCGGCAAGCGAGCGGTCGTCCGCGAGCCATTCGATGGTTAGGGTGCCGACCAAGTAGCCATCGCACTCGGCAATCCAGATGTCTCGACGCCCCTCGGCCATCGCGCGAAACTGCTGCCCCACGGTGTCGGCGGTCCACCCGCTGGCACGGCGTACGGCTACGACGGCGTACTCCTCTTCGGGAAGCGCGGGTCGAAAACGCACGCCGGCGGGCAAACCTTCGGGGCCATCCGCGTGGCTGCTGGTGTACGTGCGTGGAGATCGGACCTGTGTCACGTGAGCGAAGACTTTCCGCCGGAAGCGTACAAGGTAGGCCTCCCCGTTACCACCCGCGGCGTGCGCGCCGCGTCGTTGGCGCTCAAGTAACTCCGTGCGTAACGGCGTGGATTCATTGCAGAAGTGGTCGGTTTTCGACTATGATTCGCGTCAGATCGACGATGTACGTGGATGAGGGAAGCCCTCAAGGACGTGACAAGGCGTAATCGGAGGAGTGTAAGGTGCCAGATTTCAAGAACGCTCAGGTAACTACGGTTGTGGAGGACCTGAGCCAGTACAAAACCTTTCTTGCGGAGTTCACGCAGGGCCAAGTCGTAAAGTTGCCGTTGAACGCTGGCGAGACGCCTCGCCGAGTGATGCGCGCGCTGAACAAGGCCGCGGCGGCGAATCATGTTCGGTTGATCCGCCTCCGCTCCGGTGACGATGAAGTGCGCTTTCGCATTACCTCGCCGGAGCGTCGCGTAGTCAACCTCTCCGAAGAGGCGCGTCGCGCGCGTGTCGAGAAGGCACGCGAGACTCGGGCTCGGAATCGCGCCGCCGCCGCGCACGCGTGAGTCAAGCAAGGCGTACGCCCCGTCTGCGGGAGGTGCGCCTTTTTGTTTCCGGCCCGCCGGGCGCTGTACTCGACCGATTCGAGCAGGCGCTACTGCGGGCTGGTTCGTTTGACGTGGCTCGGGGCCCCTGGTCAATCGCTGCCGCGCCCACGGTCTCCCCAAGCGCATCGCTTCTCGTCGTGTCCCCGGCTCTGCCAGTGGTCGGAAACCACTCCCCCGGTCCGGGCACACTCTCAGCTGGTGGCGCACACCTTGCCTTAGTGCCGGTCCAAGTGTTCCCCACGTGTCTCCGGGCATGGCTTACGTGGGTTCCGCGCGAATTCCCACCGGATGACCCTATCGATACTGCGGTCGAGGCGTTTACGCAGTCAGCGGCCGAAGCTTCGCGAACGCTTCAGCGAAACGTTGAGGCGTTGGAACGCGCGCGCGACGACGAGGCGGCGTGGCAGTCGCAAGCATCAAACATTCGTGAAGCACTGACTTCCACCGGCGT
>CAYFLJ010000221.1:0-2814 GCA_964343985.1 uncultured Thermoflexus sp. | reverse complement strand
GGTGACGGCACGCTTGTCGTCATCGACAAGCGAGAGTGGGTAGGTCGTCGCGGCAAGGACGCCACCGACAGGCGATGCCGGCGCGACCGGCGCACGATCCGCAAAGGCGACAGGAATTGGCAACAGGACAGCGAGTGCGACAGCAAGCGCGCGCACGAGCGACGCGAACGCGCCGCGACGGTTTTCCAGCGTCATCGAGAACTCTCCAGAGGGTGTGAAGGGGAGGGGGCACGCGCCGGTAGGACCTGCGCCACCCCAGCCAGGGGATGCGTGACGGTATGCATGACCGGCCCGAAGGTGCGGGTCAGGACCGGCGGCGCGAGCGCCGTGGCCGGTGGGCCGTCTGCCATGACCTGCCCACCATCGATCACGACCACCCGCCCCGCCGCTAACGCCGCGAGGTTCAGGTCGTGGAACACAGCGACTACGGTCAGGCCCTCGTCGCGGTGCTTGCGCGCCACAACGTCGAGGAGGCCCTGCGCGTGCGCCGGGTCAAGGTGGGTCGTCGGTTCGTCAAGCAGCAGAATCTGCGGCGCCTGCGCAAACGACATCGCCAACGCGACGCGTTGACGTTCGCCGCCAGACAACTCCTGCACGAGTCGGTCACGGAATACGGTCGTGTCGGTCGCCGCCAACGCGTCGTCGATTGCGCGACGATCTGCCTCATCGTCACCGCCCCAGAGCGAGCGATGCGCGGTGCGCCCGAGACCCACGAGGTCCGCAACCGTAATGTCAAAGGCCGGGTCGAGCCGCTGCGGCAACCATGCGATGCGGCGTGCAAGATCGCGCCGCCGATAGTTGCGCAAAGCGATGCCATCAAGGGTGACCGTTCCCCTTGACGGTTCCACCAACCCGGCCAACACTTGGAGCAGAGTCGACTTGCCCGCACCGTTCGGGCCGACGACGGCCACAAACTCACCGGGTTCGATTGCCAGCGAAATGCCAGCCAGCGCCTCAGCGCCGGACGTGTCGTACGTGGCGTGCACACCTTCAAGGCGAAAGCCCTGAGGTGCACTCGCAGTAGTGGTCTGGGCCATCATGATGCCCGCCGTGCGCGACGCAAGATCATCAAGAACGTTGGCCCGCCGACCATCGCCGTGAGAATGCCGACCGGCAACTCCACCGGCGCCAACACGACCCGCGCCAAGAGGTCGGCAACCACAAGGAATGCCCCACCGCCGAACGCGCACGCGGGCAGTAATCGCCGGTGCGACGGCCCAGTCAAGCGTCGCAACATGTGCGGCACCAGTAGGCCGACGAAGCCGATCAAGCCTCCAAGCGTGACCGCTGAGGCCGCGAGGACTGCGCCCGTTGCGAGCGTCACCCGGATCGTCAGCGCCACCGGCACACCAACGCTTGCCGCACCCGCCTCACCAAGCACAAGTGGGTCAAGCCAACGTGCAAGGCCAAACGCGACGAAGAGGGAGAGCACGACGACGGGCGCGGCGACACCAAGGTGTCCCCAACCGTTGACCGCGATCCCTCCGGCCAACCACGAGAACACCAAACGCAAGCGCACTGCCATCTGGTCGTTCAGCACAAGCACTGCAGTGGTCGCGGCGGTTAGCATCGACCCAACGGCGAAGCCTGCGAGCAGCAAGTCGGTGAGCAGGAAGCCGGCGCCACGTCGGGCAATCCGGAAGACCACGAATGCCGTCGTAACGGCCCCAATCGCGCCGGCCGCCGGCACCACCATCGCTTGCAGGCCCGCGGCGGTGGGAGCAAGGACGCCGATGGCAGCGAGGCCCGCCGCCGGTCCAACCAGAAGCGCCAAGGTCGCGCCAAACGCCGCGCCGGACGAGATTCCCAGCACAAACGGGTCCGCCATCGGATTGCGGAACAGCCCTTGGAAGAGTGCCCCACTGGTGGCCAGCGCCGCGCCAGCCAGCACCGCGCCGATTACGCGTGGGAGACGAACCTGCCACACGATCGCATCTTGGGCGGCCGTCCAGTCGGCGGCACCGGCACCGAACCCAAGGTGCGCGGCGATCACTCGGGCAACAAGCGTCGGACCGATTGGCACCGTGCCCCATCCAACGCCAGCAACAATGGCCGCGCCCAAGGCGCACGCCAACGCAAACGTGAGTCCTATCGAGGGGATTGCGCCGGCGCGGGGCCAGCGAATGGTGCCGGGGATGGCAAGCGGAGGCGGAGAAAATGCCCGTTCCATGGCGCAGCGTCGAACCTTTCTCGCGAAGGTGCGCGGCAGCCGAGGGATGGGTAGACCTGACTCTGTCCACAGGCCGCCAGCACACGGAGGTGCGACGTTCCGGGACACTACAGTTGCGGGACAGCGTCGGCGTTTGACCGACTTCCCCCACGTTCCGCCGTGCACGAAGCGCGACGGTTACCCACGACTTGGTGGCCTGCGAGGCCACCGGACAGTATTCGGTTGACGCCACTATATACCGTCAGCGCCCCCCGTGCGACAGCGCAAATGAAGCCCCAAGGAACACCATGAGCGAAACCGCAACCCACATCACGCTGCGCCGCCGACCGATCGGTATGCCCTCGCCCGACGACTTCGAGGTCGTTTCGGTCCCGATGCCTGAACCTGCCGACGGCGAAGTCGTCGTCCGCACCCAGTACCTGTCGCTTGACCCGTACATGCGCGGCCGGATGTCCGATGGCCCGTCGTACGCCTCGCCGGTCGCCATCGGGTCGCCGATGGTCGGCGCCATCGTTGGTGACGTGATCGCCAGTCGCGCGCCGTCGGTACCTGTCGGGACCGTCGTGACGACCGGCGGCGGGTGGCGATCACACGTCACCGTCCCCGCAAGCGCCGTCCGCGTCGTCGACCCGGCGGTCGCGCCC
>CAYFLJ010000220.1:0-2818 GCA_964343985.1 uncultured Thermoflexus sp. | reverse complement strand
CTGCCTCGCGGTGGTGGGTGGAACTACCTCATGATCCAAGGCCCGCGGATCGTCAACGTTGAGACGACGGCTTCGATCGTCGAAGTCGAAGACGCCACCGGGCCGGGTGCGTATGCCCACACGAACCACTACCGCACACCCCACATCGCGGCGCGCGCTGGCGACCCACGCCCGAACTCGACGGCACGCCTCGACCGCGCGTTGGCACTCGTCCGGCGCGAGATGGAGGTTGATGCCATGATCGAAGCCCTCGCCGACCGTGAAGGATTTCCCGACAGCATCTGCCGCGAACGCACAATCGCCACGTGGGTGGCCGACACGTCACGGCGCACCGTTCGGGTTTGCTGGGGAGAGCCCGTCGAAGCGACCTGGACGTCGTTCGACTACTGACGCGCACCGAGGCGGATGATCTAGCGGTTCAGGCCGGGTCACCAGCCATCGCGTGAGAGGTCGGATGCCCTGCGACCGCGCGCGTTGCCAAGACGGTTACCCATACCGCAACCACCAACGCCACGGTTCCAAAGGCGCAGAATGGCGCCACCGTTGTTGGCCCAAACGTCTGCGCAAGTTGGCCGCTCCCGACTTCACCCACGACAACGCCCAGCGAGTACGCCGCGTAGAACACGCCGTACGCAACCCCTCGTTCGTTCGGCAACGTCTGATCGGCCAGATATGCGGTGGCCGCGGGGAAGAGCAGGCCAAACCCGCAGCCGAAGAGCGCCATTGAGGCGTACACCTCGCCGATGCCAGTGGCAATGGTAAGCGCGAGGAGACTCACGCCTATCAATCCGAGCCCACCTCCAAGCGTTCGAAGCCGACCAAACCGGTCGATGAGCCATGGTGCCGGGCGAGCGAAGAGAATCAGCGCGACAAGGGCATAGACCCCGAATGCGGACCCTCGAGCGCTTGCGGGCACGCCACGCGCCTCGAGGAGAAGCGGGAGGTGCACGACAAGCGTCCCGATTCCCGCCGTCCACGCAAGACAAGACACGTAGGCCACAACAAGTTGCGGTCGAAGCAAGACGGAGATGAACGAACCATCACGCCGTCGCCTCGCGTCACTCGAACCCGCCGCGTCAGTCCCGGCCGTGGTTGCACCATCAATGCCGCGTGCAAAGAATGCAACGAGGATCGCAGCTACAGCCATCAGCGCCGCCACTCCCATGAACACGTAGGACGGTTCAGTTCGAGAGGCAAGAACACCGGCCAACGGCGGCCCAACGACCGCTGCAATTGCGATGAATGCGGCGGCGGTGCCCATGGCTTGCGCCCGACGGCCCGCCGTCACGCTGTCACTCAGCAGCGTGAACGCCCCGGGAGACAACACCGCCTGACCGATACCGTGCATGGCACGGATCACACCGAACTGTAGCGGCGTGTAGGCAATCCCGTACATCGCCAACGCCAATGCGGAAACGAGTAAGCCGATTACCAGCGTGCGGTGCTTCCCGAGACCAAGCAGCACGAAGCCGGCGGCGAGGTTTCCTAGTAAGTTCGACGCGTCATACGACGCGACCGTAATCGAGGTGACGAGGGGATCGGCCCCGAGTTGCCGTGCAAACGGCGCAACGATGGGCAACTGCGCGAAAAGGTCGAAGAACGCGACAAAGACGACGAGGCGCGCAGCCCATGGACCAGTCATCACCGAAGTCTACGCCCGAGGTCGGCGACACCACGGCGCGTCACCGTTACAAATCCGGGGGTTCGTAGCCCGTTCCCGGGCGCCACAATGACCCAGAAAACTCAGAAAGCACCGACCATTCACCCGCGGTCAGCCGCGCATGGTCGTAGTGGACGACCTGACGAACCCCGCCATCACGGATCGCTTCGAGTAAGCGCCGGAAATCCGATACACCGATGCCATCACCGCCCATCGGCCGTCGCCCACCGGCGACCATCGGTAACGTCCGCCACGGGTAGCCATCCGCTTGGGCCACCGATCGACGTGCCTCGGGCTCAACGACCTCGCGCCAAAATGCCTCCGGATAGCCGCGGTCGAACTCCTTCTGGGAGACCATTCGTGCGCCGGCCTTGGCGCCGGGTTCGGTGCTTGGCAGTGAGACGCCGGTGAGCGCCGCGGTCGCCTCGAACGATTCGGCCTCCCACAACGACGACGACCACCCGTTCAACGCCGCAACCCACTCGGACACGATGCCGTAAATGCCGTCATGCCCACGATGGTGAATGCCCAAACGGGGAACGACGAGGTCGCAAATCGTGGCGAGTGCCGGGAAATCAAAGCCCGCCAGCGGCGCAAACGACGGCGCCGGCGGGTTTAGGCCGAACTTGAGTTCTCGGCCACGGGCCTTACTGATCCGTTCGGTGACGTCGTGAACCGCAAGGGCAAAACGGGAAACCGCCCGCGCTCGAAACGCGAAGAGCGACACGATCCCCGGGTCGAGTCCGAGCATCGTCGACGTTCCAAAGGCACCGCCGTTCGCGCCAAGGCGCGCCGCCTCTCGCGTCAATTTGCGCAGGCGCGTCCGCAATCGCTCGAGTGCGGCCCGCAAGCGTTCGAGATCTAAGCCAAGTTCGGCCGCCACACCATGGGCGTCCGCGGGCAGTGGCCCGAGCAGGTCACTCGGCCCCGCCATACCGGCGGCCCACCCCCAAGACGGCCGCGTCAACACAATCCCATCGGCCTGTGGAACCCGCTCAACCGCGTCGGTCATGCGGGCGAGGAACGCACGACGCCATGTGTCGTCGAACAGCAGCCGGTGATTGAGGTCGGTGGCAGCGTCGTCGCCGCCGGGGTCGGGAGCCACCATGCCGTCACCGGGGTCGATCAGCCAGATAGCCATCGACTTACGCTTGGCTA
>CAYFLJ010000219.1:0-2830 GCA_964343985.1 uncultured Thermoflexus sp. | reverse complement strand
AGAGAAGCGCGTCCTCGGTTGCCACCTGAGGAAACCTGGTGAGACACGACCGAAACCGCTTGGCATTGACCTCGCCCATCGCAATCACCGGGTCCGTCGTCCCAGAATCAAACGACGCCGAAATGGCGTGCCGAAGTTGGTGCCCGAGTACTGGATGGTTCCAATAGGCGCGCGCCCCCTCCAGTCCGGTCAGGCCAAAGGTCCGGGAGGCTTCGGCCGTCAGCAGACTTCGCCACTGCAGGAGGATGGCGCCACTGCGAGGTCCTGCCACCAACCCATCAGAAATCCCGACCGCCGGCGCCGGGCCGGTACCGTCGTGCGTGCGACCGAGGACGTCGTCGACTGTGAGGAACCGGTCAAGCTCATTGCGCGCGCCTACACCGATGGACCCCAATACGTCGGCGTCTACGTCATCGCCTACACCGACCCGCGACCGCCGTCGTCACGATGCACGGTACCGGCACCGCCAGTCCTCGTGGCAGGATTGGCGGATGACGACGAACAACCACGCGGCGGCACCTTCCACACACGTCGCCGATAGCCACGGCCTGATCCGGGTACACGGCGCACGCGAGAACAACCTCCGCGACGTGAGTGTTGCGATCCCAAAACGACGCCTCACCGTCTTCACCGGCGTCTCGGGGTCTGGCAAGAGTTCGCTCGTCTTCGGGACGATCGCCGCAGAGTCGCAACGACTGATCAACGAGACGTATAGCGCCTTTGTGCAAGGGTTCATGCCAACGCAGGCGCGCCCCGAGGTCGACGTGCTTGACGGCCTCACCACCGCAATCATCGTCGATCAACAGCGGATGGGCGCGGACCCTCGCTCCACCGTCGGCACCGCCACCGATGCGAACGCCCTGCTTCGCATCTTGTTCAGTCGCTTGGGGCAACCGCACGTGGGGCCACCCGGCGCGTTTTCCTTCAACGTTCCGTCGGTCAGTGGTGCCGGCGCGATCACCGTCGACCGCGCGGGTGGCAAGTCGGAGCGACGATCATTCTCCCGCGTCGGCGGCATGTGCCCGCGTTGTGAGGGCCGCGGAACCATCCCCGACATCGACCTGACGCAGTACTACGACGACTCGAAGTCGCTTGCGGAGGGGGCAATCACCATCCCCGGCTACAAGACCGATGGGTGGTGGACCGTCGGAATCTTCACCGAGTCAGGCTTCCTCGACCCAAATAAGCCGATCCGAGACTACTCGCCGCAGGAACTGCAGAACTTCCTCTACAAAGAACCGGTCAAGGTCAAAATTCGCGACATCAACCTCACCTACGAGGGGCTTGTCCTCAAAGTCCAGAAGTCGATCCTGTCGCGTGACATCGACTCGTTACAACCCGCCATGCGCGCGTTTGTCGAACGTGCGGTGACGTTCAAGGCCTGCCCGGATTGCGGTGGCACCCGCCTCGCCGAGGGTGCCCGGACATCACGCATACAAGGCGTCAACATCGCTGATGCCTGCGCGATGCAGATCAGTGACCTCGCCCAGTGGGTCCGTGGCATCGACGAACCGACCGTCGCACCACTGCTTGTCGCCTTGCGCCACGTCCTTGATTCGTTCGTGGAAATCGGGTTGGGGTACCTCTCGCTTGATCGGCCGGCCGGCACCCTCTCGGGTGGAGAGTCGCAACGCGTCAAGATGATCCGCCACCTCGGCTCATCCCTGACCGACATCACCTATGTCTTTGATGAACCGACGACCGGCCTGCACCCCCACGACATCACACAGATGAACGCGCTGTTGCTCCGTCTTCGAGACAAGGGCAACACCGTTTTGGTCGTCGAACACGAGCCGGAGACCATTGCCATCGCCGACCACGTCATCGACCTCGGCCCCGGCGCCGGCCGAAACGGTGGTCAGATCGTGTTCGAAGGCACGGTCGACGGGTTACGGGCCAGCGACACGCTCACCGGCCGCCACCTGGCATACCGCGCCGGTCTCAAGCACGCCGTGCGTCAACCGACCGGGTCGCTCCAGATTCGAGGGGCAACGACCCACAACCTGCACGGCGTCGACGTCGATATCCCACTTGGGGTGCTAGTGGTCGTCACGGGCGTCGCCGGTTCTGGGAAGAGTTCGCTCATTCACGGATCGATCCCGGCACAGGCCGGTGTGGTGACGATGGACCAAGCGGCGATACGGACCTCGCGGCGAAGCAACCCGGCAACGTACACCGGCCTGCTCGACCCCATCCGCAATGCGTTCGCGAAGGCGAATGGGGTGAAGGCGGCGCTCTTCAGCGCAAATTCCGAAGGGGCGTGCCCGACGTGCAACGGTGCGGGGATGATCTACACCGACCTCGCGATGATGGCCACGGTCGCCACGACCTGCGAGGACTGCGAAGGGAAGGGCTTTCAGCCGGCGGTGCTTGGGTATCGCTTAGGCGGGCGCAACATCAGCGAGGTGCTCGCCATGCCGGTGACGGACGCCGCGGAGTTCTTCGGTACCGGCGCGGCGCGCACGCCAGCGGCGCACGCCATCCTCGCCCGCTTGGCCGACGTCGGCCTCGGGTATCTCAGCATCGGCCAACCGCTCACGACCCTCTCCGGCGGTGAACGGCAGCGTCTCAAGCTCGCCACCCACATGGCCGAAAAGGGTGGCACCTATGTTCTGGACGAACCGACAACGGGTCTGCACCTTGCCGACGTCGAACAGTTGCTCGGCCTCTTGGACCGTCTCGTCGACTCAGGCAAGTCGGTGATTGTGATCGAGCACCATCAGGCGGTGATGGCGCACGCAGACTGGATCATCGACCTCGGCCCGGGCGCAGGGCATGACGGCGGGCGCGTCGTCTTCGAGGGCACCCCCGCCGCTCTCGTCACCGCACG
>CAYFLJ010000218.1:0-2831 GCA_964343985.1 uncultured Thermoflexus sp. | reverse complement strand
TACCACTGGTCCGGACAACTGATGGCGCCAGAATGCTTGGGTCAATCCCACCCATCAAGCCTTGGTTCGACTCAACCACCCCGTGCTTCGGAAACTCCGAAACGCTTGAGACGTACGCCTTCATGCGTTCCTTCGCCGCCTCTTCAAGCGCCACACCAAATGTGAGCGCGAGTAGCCAAGACACCAAGCCCACGGCGAAGAACGTGAAGAATGCCCAAACGCACGAAGTGAACGCGTCTACGCCGTTGATCATCTCGTAGCCGGCAACCACAAAGGACGAGCCGAACGCCAGAGACATCCCGCCTCCATACAGGCGCATTCGCGCCGATACGGGCACCGTCTCTTTCGCGGGCTTCGCCGCCTTTGCTGGTTTGGCCGGCTTAGCCGGTTTGGCTGCCTTGGCATCCTTAGCCGGTGCCTGCTCTTTCGTTGTGGGCGCCGTCGCTGCGGTCATGTTCCCGTCACCCTCCAGTATCGACTACCCGCCGTCATCGCGGCCCTAAGAAACTGCTGGCCCCCACGATCGGCCCTGCCGACCGCGCCACACTTACGACCCACGGCCAAACCCAAAAAGGCGCTGGACAAATCCGCCGATTCCCGACCGTTGCATTGGCACCGCAGCGCGTGACGCGCCACTCGAAACCACCGTCCGAGGCACATCATTCGACGCCGCACTCGGCCGAATCGGGGACGACCGCGCCGTTGCCGAAGCGGCCGGCCGGTTGCGTTCACCCGACCCATACGTCTCGCCGTCATCGAACGACGAGTCGCCAAGGATTCGCATCGCCAACCGCTCAATCGCTTGCGACGCCGGCGCTCGCGGCGTGAGCAACGAGAACGGCCCTTGCGCACGGACCGCCCGCAGCACTGCGGGATCCGCCGGAATACCGCCAAGCGCCTCAATGTCAACATCGAGGAAGCGCTTGGCGACCGTCACGATGTTCGTTGCGGTCTCCCGCGCCTCCGCGTCGTTCATGGTCTGATTGACGACCAAGCGCATCCGCATCGGTGCCTCGCCCCGTGCCTGCACCGATCGTGTCGTGACGACCTTGATCAACGCATACGCGTCGGTGATCGCCGTCGGCTCCGGCGTCGTCACAATCAAGACGTCACCCGCGGCGACGACGAACTGCAGCACGTTGGCCGAGATACCAGCCCCGGTATCCAAGATCACGATGTCCGCCATGCCATCGATACCACCCAAGCGAGACATCAGATCGTCTCGTTGGGCATCACTCAGGTCGGCAAGTTCGGACAACCCAGACGCACCCGGCACGATGCGCACACCAGCCGGACCTTCAAGGACAACCTCCTCTAGCCGGCGTTGACGGGTCAGGACATGCTGCAATGTGAACTTCGGGTGAAGCCCAAGCAAAGCATCAACATTTGCTAACCCAAGGTCGCAGTCAAGCACGACCACTTGATAGCCCTGCTTTGCAAAGGTGACCGCAAGATTCACCGCCACGTTGGTCTTGCCGACGCCGCCTTTACCACTTGCAACCGCAAGGACTCGGGCCGCACCACCGAGGCGACGAACGGGTTCCGTCGGGCGGCGACGCGCAGCCATCACCCGAAGCGCCTGCGCTTGATCAGCGCTCGACGCCACCGGACGCTCTCCGCGTGCCACCTCTTGCCCGGGGGACCGCACCGACATGCGATCCGCCGGGACGACCGGAACCCGCGCGCTCGTCATCGCGCGTCCCCCACCCCGACGAGCTCACGCGGCGGCCCACCCTTACCAACGAAGTTTGCCACCGCTTCCTCAAGCAACTGTCCGACAACCAGATCGGTCAATCGATCAAGCGTCGCCTCCTCAAGATCGGTCGGTACGTTCTGCCCTGACGTCATGTAGTAGACCGGCACATTCTTTGCAGCGCCGCGCGCCACCAAACTCATCACCGGCCCAAAGACCGTTGTCTCGTCAAGCTTGGTCAGGATCAATCCGCTGAGTGGCAGTACCCCGAAACCGTCTTGGATATCAATGAGGTCACGAAGCTTCACGGTGGCCGAGACCGTGAGCAAGACGTTCGCGCCGGGCAGGGTTTCAACGAATGCCGACAACTCTCGAATCTGCGCGTCGTTCCGTTGGGCGCATCCCGGGCTATCCACCAAGATGTAGTCGGCGTCCGACTGCCGATCTACGGCGGCGCGCAACTCTTCCGGTGAGTACGCCACCTCAAGCGGCAACTCCATCAGGTCGGCGTAGGTGCCAAGCTGGCTCGCTGCGGCAATTCGAAAGGTGTCGGTGGTCACCAATGCCACCCGACGGTTCTCCTGCATTGAAAGGTGCGCCGCCAACTTCGCCAAGGTCGTCGTCTTGCCGACGCCGGTTGGGCCGACAAGCACAATCACGGTGGGACCACCTGGGTTCGGGGCGATGTGCCCAACGCGGATCCGATCCGCGATGAGTTCGCGTACGCGTTGGATCACCGCGCCGGGGTCCGTCCCCTTCCCCTCATTCACCTCATCGGACACCTGCCCAACAACCTCAAGCGACAACTGCCCATCAAGTTCCTGGGCGATCAGGTGTTGATACACCGTGCGCACGACCGGAAGGTCGCGTGGCCAGAGTTGGGTCTGTTGTTGACGCATCAGGCGCTCGACCGACGCACGCAGGTCTGACAGCGTGTGCTGCATGTCTCGGAAGCCGGTCGGGGCCACCGCATCATCGACGCTCGGTGCGGGTGGCGGTGGCAGCTGCCCCTGAACAGGTGCCGGCGTCACCGGTGGCACGAGCGGCGCCACCACCTGCGATCCCATCACCCCACCGGCACGCGACCCACCGAATCCACCACCCGTGGTCTGGTCTGGTTGGCGCATCGTTGGTTGCG
>CAYFLJ010000217.1:0-2845 GCA_964343985.1 uncultured Thermoflexus sp. | reverse complement strand
CGCAGTCGCTCACCCGTGTAGATCGGGGCGACGACCCGATGGAGGTTCCATCGCGCGGCGCGCAGCGTCATCGCGGGAGGAGTCGTGCCATTCGCTGGCTGACTACGCACCCATGCAAGCACCTGCCCGCGCTCTTCCACCGATGTGAGGGTGGTTGCAATCGGAGAGGCAGGGTCCGGTAGGATCGCGACCTCGCGCTTCGGGTCGGCCATCGCGCGCACGCTGAACCGGTCATCTTCAAAAACGGCCCCATGACCGGTCAGGGCGGCGGCGCGGGCGAGAATGCCTTCGATCCCGCCGCCTTCGACGGAAAGTCCGGCCAACTCGCGGTAGAGGGCGCTCGCGCGCGCCTGCATCTCGCTGCGCCGGTCGAGGACGAGGGAGATGACCTCGCGGTCGATCTCTGACAGCGAGAGGCTCGCCGGAACTTCGACGAGGGGTAGGCCGAGTCGGTCGGCGACCGACGCGTCCTCAGGCGTCGCCGGCGCGGGGATGACGAGACCGACCGCTCCGGCAATCTGAAGGCCTTCAAGGATGCGCGGGACTGTCAGAGCGACGTCGGACTGGCGCAAACCGTCGAGAGCGCCGCGCGGGGCAAGCACCAGTTCACCACCGCCGCGCGGCTCGAAGGCGGGCGGACGCGTGCGCAACGTGGTTGCCCAGTTGACGCGGTTACCGGCGCCAACGGCACCCCCGACAACGCGCGCGCCTGGCATTAGGACGTGGACTACCTCAGCGACCGTTACTTCACCGCTCCGAGAGACGGTGTTTGTGAGACGCTCGACCGGCACGATGTGCCGAGTGGCACGAGACGGCGTCGCGCGCGTGCGTCGCTCAGCCGCGCTCATCGCTGACCTCACCTGGGCCCGCCATGGCGCCGACACGTTCGTCAAGCCGTGGGCGCGTCGCCTGCCACGCCGCGACGCGTCGGTCGCGTTGCGTCTGCGCCACCGACTCGTCGGCGACGCGATACCCACCAAGGAAGGCGTCGCGCCACGCGCCGTACGTGCCGTCGATGATCGCTTGGCGCATCCGCGACCCGAGGCGCGCCATATATCGAAGGTTGTGGATCGAGGCCAAGCGATGGCCAAGCAACTCCTCGGCCTTGAACAGGTGGTGGAGGTACGCCGCCGTAAAGTTCCGACAGGTGTAACAATCGCACGACGGATCGACCGAGGCGTCGATCTCACGCAAGGCACCGCGCGTGAGGGTTATGCGCCCGGCATCCGTAAGGACGGTGCCGTTACGCGCGATGCGCGTTGGCAAGACGCAATCGAAGAGGTCGACGCCGCCTGCAACGCCGTTGACGAGGTCCTCCGGCGACCCAACGCCCATCAGGTAGCGCGGGCGCCCGACCGGCAAGCGTGGCGCGACGAGGGAGACGATCCGCTGCGCATCGGCCTTGGTCTCGCCGACGCTGACTCCGCCGATGGCGTACCCGTGCGCGTCGATACGGCTGATCGTCTCGGCGCTTTCGATGCGGAGGTCGTCGAAGGTGCCGCCCTGCACGATCGGGAAGAGGGCCTGATCCGGTCGACGGTGCGCCGCGAGGCACCGGTCAAGCCACCGGTGGGTGCGTTCCATCGCCTCCCGCGTCTTTTCGTAGGTTGCGGGCAACTCCACGCAATGGTCGAACGCCATGGCGATATCCGACCCAAGCCGCTCCTGGATGCGCGTGGCGCTTTCTGGGGTCAGCATCCGCGCGCTACCGTCAACGTGCGACCGGAAGGCGACGCCCTCCTCGGTGAGTTTGCGCAGGTGCGCCAAACTAAAGACTTGGAAGCCACCCGAGTCGGTAAGGATCGGGCCGTCCCACCGCATGAACCGATGGAGACCTCCAAGGCGCTCGATCAGGTCTTCGCCGGGGCGGAGGTGCAGGTGATACGTGTTCGCGAGGATCACCTGCGCACCAAGATCGCGCAAATCGTCGGGGGTCAGTGACTTGACGGTCGCCTGCGTGCCAACCGGCATAAACGAAGGGGTCAGGATGGTGCCGCGTGGCGTCTCGAAGCGCCCGGCCCGCGCGCCGGTGGTCGGATCGGTCGCCTCAAGGGTGAAGCGGAAAGGCGCGGGCATTGGGTAGGCGGGGCTCCATCGAAGGCGCGTTTGGGCACAAGCCGGATACCCGACAGGATACGCGGCGGCGCATCGACGAACCTTCATGCGGCCGTGGCCGACACCGCAGGCGTGCGTCGCATCCATAGAATGCGTTGATGCCACGGTTCACCGACGCCACCACCGATGATGCCACCGGGCCGCTTGGTTCCGATCCATCCCGGGCGCAATACAGACTCACCGTGCGGAGGCCCGCCATCGCCGAAGGGCATCCACCGCGTCCCGTGTCTAGCGAGAGTGGCGGCGTACGACGTGGCCGGACGGCAACGACCGCGTCGGTCGCCCTCCCCGAGGGGAAGACCGCGTTGGTGCACGCCGCGATCCTCCGGTGGTATCGGCAACAGGGCCGGGACCTGCCATGGCGACGCACGCGCGACCCGTACGCCATCCTCGTCGCCGAGGCGATGTTGCAACAGACGCAGGTCGATCGCGTCCGGCCGAAGTGGGAAGCCTTCCTCCAGACCTTTCCGACGCTCCGCGCCTTGGCCGAAGCGGCCCGGGCCGACGTGATCCGCGCGTGGGCCGGGCTTGGCTACAACCGACGGGCGGTGTCGTTGCACGAGATCGCCCGCACGGTCGTCGATGCCGGCGGCGACACGTTGCCATCGTCGGTGGAGGCGCTGCGCGCGTTGCCGGGGATTGGGCCGTACACCGCAGGGGCCATCGCGTGCTTCGCCTTTGGACTGCCCGAAGCGGTGCTTGACACGAACGTCCGGCGAGTACTTGACCG
>CAYFLJ010000216.1:0-2854 GCA_964343985.1 uncultured Thermoflexus sp. | reverse complement strand
ACGTTCGTCGGCACGTCCGGCCCGTTTTCGGGGCGCAAGAGGGTGTGGTCGACGACCACCATGGGGTTGCCCCACCCGGCCCAGTCGTTGCGCACGTCGTCGACCGGGTCGGTGCGTAGGGTGATCTCGATCGACTTCCCGAGGTACGCCGCGAGGGGGAGGCGCACCTCCACCCACCGGCGTTCGTCGACGTTTGCTCGGGGGTTGAGTCGCTGCCCGTAGATCTCGACGGGGTGCGATCCCGCGGTGGCGATATCGACAGCGAAGCGCACGCCGTCGCCGTAGTCGGTGTACCAGGCCTCTGGGCGGAGGGCCATGCCGGCGGTGAAGAAGGTGTCGCGATCGGTCACGGTCACGTCGAAGGCCACACGCGAGGGTGGGTGCATGTAGAGCCACTGGCGCATGCGTCCGCCGTGGGGGAACTCGACGATGCCGGGGCGCCCGGCGACCAAGGGGCCGACGAGTTGCCATCCGATGTCTATGAACTTGTCGGCGCCGAGGTCCGATCCTGATGGCGAGGAGATTCGCGCCTTGCCGGTGCGAACGATTGTTGGGACATCGGCGACAAGAACGTTTGTTCCCAACAGCCGTGACACCGGGGGCACCGAAAGGACGGTTTCGTAGCCGACCTGCCACAGGGCGGCGCAGAAGGCGGTGAGCAAAATGGCCGCCGATGCGATGTGCATGAGGTTCGTGAAGCGGGTTGCGTACCTCCGCGATCGGACTGTGTTGATCATCGCGACACCAGCGACCGATGCCAGTGTCCCTGTCGTGATGAGGTCTCCAGCGATGCGAGGCAGGGTGGCACCAAAGCGCGACGTTACGACGTGATTGCCCTCTGGTACGTCCACCAATTGGAAGCCGAGGCGGGTATCGGTCGCTGGGTCGTACGCCGGAAGTCTGTGTGGGACTTCAGTGCCGTCGACAAAGGCCCGCCACCCGGGAAACCACAGTTGGTGGAAGGCGACAGTTGCACCTCCGGTGCCTACGTCAACGACGGCCTGAAGCGACAGACCGTCACGCCGGATTTCTGAGAACCGAGCCTCGCCGGCGTAGATCAGGGCAGTGCTGGCCGCCCACGCGACGGGTGGGAAGCGTCGATCGAAGACCTGATTACCTCGATGCACCATCGGGTCTGACGCGTGCAACTCGACGTCGACCGGTGTGAACTCCCCGAAGCCAGTGGCCGCCCCACTGATCCATGTATCTCGGTTGTACTCGGACGCAAGCTGAGTGTTCGCCGCTACGTTGTGCGATACCCCCGTGGTGAACGGGATGGGTGGCGACGCAAGTGCGGCGAAGGCCAAGGCGCAGACGGATGCCGCCCCGGCGAGGTACCCGAGCCATCTGGTCACCTTGGCCCGATGTGCGCCCGCGTCGAGCGCCATGCCGGCGGCGACGGCGACGCCAAGCGAGAACGGGCCGTAAAGGCGCCACGGGAACTGCACAAGGCGCAACTCTGGGATACGGATCCACGCTGCGTCAGACCACGTGGTGTTTGCCCACCACATCGTGAGGACCAACAACACCGGGCCAGCCATAGGCGCAGTTACGGAGGGTGATGACCGAGTCCATCGAAGGGTTCTGGGACGTGTGGGCGGGGTGAAAGCAGCACCGATAGCCAGCACGACCGACAGGACGGCGATGACCGCGTGGGTTGCCGCCACCTTCATCGGTGCGAACGTCGGTGCGATCCCCCACGGGTACGTGTACGTCCACGCCCAGTCGATCAGTCCCGGCAGAACTGGGGCCGCCTCGCCATGCACGATGATCGGGCGAGGGATTGACCCGGGTTCGACGAGCTTCTCGAGAAGTTCGTCGAGCGACATGCGGACGTGTTCGTAGTGGACGGCGCCGAGTTCGAGCAGGCTTGGGACGGCCAAGAACGCGACGAGTCCGGCGGCGACGATCCCGGAAGTTGCGAGCGACGCAAAGTTCCGAACCGTCGCCCGCGGGTTGATCGCGAGCCTCCCGATCAACCAAGCCACCGCGGACACGAATGCAAGCACGCCGGTCAATTGATGTGCGAGGAAGATAAGTGCTCCGACGGCAGCGGCTGGCAGCGTCGTGGAGAGCGCAAACCGTTTGGGCGTTGCCAGGCAGCGATCAACCCCGACGAGGAACCATGGGAGGAGGCCGAGGCCAAGTGCCTCCGGCAGGTCACCTCGCAGGTAGAGATTGATGATGAACGGGTATGGCGCGACGACGTAGAGAAGGCCGGCAACGATTGCTGGGACGTGGCTGTCGATTCGCTTGGCCGTTGGCGATGTCACCCGGATAAGGGCATACGTCCCTGTGCCGCCAAGGACGATTGAAGCGACTCCGAGCGCTCGGAACGCGTCCCATGGAGAGAGGCCGAGTGCCATGCCGGGGATTGCCGCAAGGTAGACGAGTGGTGAGTAGTAGGTGAATATCGGGTAGCCGTACCCGCGATAGAGCGACGCAATCCATCGAGGGAACGAGGGTGCATCGGCGAGTGCGCGTTGCACCGCGTAAAAACGGAGGAGATGGGTCTCGCCGGCGTCGTCCGTTCGCCAAAGGTCGAGGTCGGGCCGGAGCATGATCGACCAGACCGGGTACGCCAACGCGATCAGGATGGCGATGGCGGCGAACGTGGTTTGCGAGGAATTCCATCGATTCAGGAACACGTCTTGCCGACCAACCTTTGGTGGGTGAGCGTCAGCTGCGACCGCTCGGAGACGTACGCGGATCTTCGAGACACTCGACGTGGGCCAGACCCATAGCCGCCAAGCGTAGCGGTACCGTGGC
Source organism: uncultured Thermoflexus sp. (assembly GCA_964343985.1). GTDB lineage: Bacteria > Chloroflexota > UBA11872 > UBA12225 > UBA12225 > CAILQO01. The sequence goes on along the minus strand of CAYFLJ010000216.1, from coordinate 85 downwards.
TACACAAAGGCCATCACGTGACGCGCCGCCGCCACGACGACGCCGTCCTGATTGCGTGCCGTTACCGCGGCCACGAACTTGCCGC
>CAYFLJ010000215.1:0-2861 GCA_964343985.1 uncultured Thermoflexus sp. | reverse complement strand
GGAACCCCGCGCCGAGTTGCAGCAGCGTCGAGAGCGACCCGCGCACAATCAGCGTGCCGGTCGTCGGCGTCATCGTGCCCGCCAGAATCTTCAGCAGCGTGCTCTTGCCCGAGCCGTTCCGCCCGATCACCCCCACCGCTTGGCCACGCGGCACCGAAAAGGTGACGTCGCGGAACGCCCAGAACGGCTCTCCCGTCGCGCCGCCGCGGAAGATCGCCAGCAGCTCCTGGGAGAGCGAGGTCGGGCGTTCATGGCGGAGCATGAACCGTTTGCCGAGGCCGCGCACGGTGATCGCTGCCCACGGCTCCGGGTCGCCCCCCGGGAGGTCGATGAGTGCACGTGCGCTCACAGGACCTCCGTGAAGGTCACTTGCAAACGCCGGAACGCGGCGATGCCAGCGCCAAGAATCACGACGGAGACAAGCGCGCCGGGCAAGAGCTCTCCAATCGGGGGCACGGCGCCCGTGAACATGCCTGCGCGCGCGCCGTGGATGGCCGTGGCAATCGGGTTCAGGAGAACCCACATCCGAAATCGTTCCGGTACCTGCGCCACATCGTAGACGACCGGCGTCAAAAAGAAGCCAAGCGTGAACGCCAGCTGCACTAACTGAGACACGTCTCGATAGAGGACGTTTAACCCAGCCACAAGCAGACTCGTCCCAACGGTTGCCATCAACGCCACCGCCGCCATCGGGATTACCAACCATGCGGTGCCAGCAACGCCTGTTCCGTACACATACGCCAGCCCGACAAGGACAACGCCTGAGATGGCGAGGTCAAGCGCGCGTGCGACAACTGCGGAGAGCGGGAGCACTTCGGCCGGAATGCGGTTCTTTTCAAGCAGGTACATCTGCGAGACCACGCTGCCCATGGCCCCCGTCACCGCCGTGGTGAAGAAGTTCCACCAGGCGATGCCGCTGAAGTAGAGCACGACGAACGGAATGGTTTCGTTGCCGATGTGGAGCAGGCGCACGAACACGGTGACGAAGACAAGTGTCTGCAGCAACGGGTTCAGAACGGCCCAATAGATGCCGAGGAACGACTGACGGTAGCGTGCGCGAATGTCGCGTCCCGCCAGAGCAAGCAGCAAACCCCGGTATGCGCCGAGGCCGGCGCTGTGAGTAAAGATCACAACCGGCGCGGTGACTGCGGCCGAGTCCTGCAAACCCATAGACCGGTGACTCTACCGGCACACACGAGCGTTGCTGTCGAGCGCTCGTTTCAAACGGGCAGGCTACAGCGCACCAACGGAGTGCGTGTCCTCCTTCAGCTCTGCACGGCCCTCTCTTGCCCGTACCCTTACGAGTGATGTTGGTGGGGGCACATGGGCACGCTGCACTTCTCTGAGCGCCAACTGCTGCTGCTCGTCGGGGACGTGGGCGTTGGGGTTGCCGCCCTGCTAACCGCAACATGGTTCCGCGAAGTGTGGGACGACCCCGGCAACGCTTGGGTGAGCGTTTGGGTTGTCGTCCTCGGATCGATCCACGTGATGGTTGCGCGGGCAACCGACGCGCAGGATCTTGGGCGTGCGCGAAATCCGTTCTCTGGCAGCTACGACGCCGTACGAGCGTGGCTCCTTGCGTTCCTTATATATCTCGCCGTGCCGTACTGGTCGGCACCGTTGCTGTTCTCCCGGAACCTCGTTCTGCAAGTTGCGACTCTTGGCATCGCCTTGACCGTCGCTTGGCGCCTCATGTACGCGGCGCTTGCAGGGCGCACGGGCAACATGACACGCTACGTCGCCCTTGGCGGAGGCTCAGGCGTCGACGCGATTGCCCGTGCGATTGGCGACAACCTCGGGCGGGATCACATCCTGCTGGGGTACGTCGAGACGGCGCCGAATATCCACACCGTGGTCGACGCAGACGCGTCGTCTGCCAATGGGAACGCCGACCACGTGCCGTGCCTCGGCGGTGTCGAAACGCTACCGCGTGTCGTTGCGTCTGGCGAAGTTTCGACCCTTATCGTCGTTTCTGGAGGTTCGCTCTCCCCTGAGCTTCAACGCCACGTGATTGCAGCGTACGAGGCTGGAATCCGCGTCGTGCCGATGCCTGACCTGTTCGAGGCGGTGACAGGAAGGGTGCCTGTCGCACATGCTGACGCCTTTTGGTCAACGACACTACCCGGAGCGGGGCGGGACTGGGACTATCGCCTTGCCGCCCGCGCGCGTGACATTGCAATCGCCATCGTCGGCCTGACAGTCACGGCGATTATCGCGCCGTTCGTGGCGGTGGCGATGCGCCTGCATGGCCCGGGGCCGATCTTCTACCGGCAGGTGCGCCTCGGTCGGAACGGTCGCCCATTCACTATCTGGAAGTTTCGGTCGATGGTCCCCGATGCCGAGGCGAACGGTGGCGCACAGTGGGCACGCCCGGGCGACGCACGTGTGCCTGCGGTCGGACGCTTCCTGCGGGCGACGCGTCTCGACGAGTTCCCGCAGTTCTGGAACGTTTTGCGTGGCGAAATGAGCGTGGTCGGCCCGCGCCCGGAGCGTCCAGAACTGGTCGACCGCCTCGAAGCGGCGGTGCCGTTCTACCGCGTGCGCCTCGCGGTGTTGCCCGGCCTGACCGGGTGGGCACAGGTCCGTGCGCCGTACGCGGCGTCAGAGGCGGAGACCCTTGTCAAATTTGAGTACGATTTGTATTATTTACGCCACCAATCCCTATATCTTGACCTGCTCATTATGGTCAAGACGCTTGGTGTCGTCGCACGCTTTCGCGGCCGGTAGCAGCTCCATCGCTGAAGTTCCCTCGTGCTACCGTGCCACCTGAGGCGGACGAATGGTCGGCAAGCGCGCGAAGGGTCGTCGAAGCACAACCCGCTCCGCCCTCGTCCAGCAGCGGGTGCGGGGCGATGGGTGGG
>CAYFLJ010000214.1:0-2878 GCA_964343985.1 uncultured Thermoflexus sp. | reverse complement strand
GGGCGGAGGCGGGTGCCCTTTCCTCCGGCGAGGATGATGCCCTTCATCGCGTGATCCTCCGGGTAGGCCGAGGCGCACTCGTGGCGACGCGGCGGACTGCCTCGGAATTGAACGAAGTCACCCGCGTGATGGTGTGGTCGCGGGCAAACGAAAAGCGACCCCGGAGTGACCGAGGTCGCCGAGTGTGGTGGGCCGGGGTGGATTCGAACCACCGTAGGCAGTCAAGCCGACAGATTTACAGTCTGCTCCCATTGGCCACTCGGGCACCGACCCATCGTCGTGACGGAAGTCCGTCCGAACGACCGTGATGCTACCACTTGTCCGGTTTGACCTGTCGGGCGAAAGCGTGCACCGTTCGTTCGAGTGTCGCGTCGCTATACTCGCGGTCGTTCCGGGGGATACTGACGGCGTAACGCCGCGCGAGGGAGGTGCCCTGGTGATGAGACGACGGATGATCCTGAGTGGTCTGACCGTGCCAATCGGCTTGGTTACGTCAGGCCTGACTCTAGCGGCGTGCGGTGAGGGGTCCGACGCGCCGAAGGAAGGCTCCGGCGCGGCTGCGGGCGCGAAGCCCGCCGACGGCGCAGCGAAACCGGCCGACACCGGCGGCAAGCCTGCCGCTGGCGCACCGCAAGGCACCCCCATCGTCGCGGCGACAGCCGACCCGAAGAAGGTCGCGGCCACGCTACTCCCGAAGGTCGTCGCGTTTATCGACGCCGTGAACTCGAAAGATCAGGCCAAGATTGCGAGCGCCAAAAAGGAAATGCAGCAAGAGGCAGACAAGTCCGACGAGGCGGTGCGCAACTCGACCGGACCCGCCGCGAACGCGGTCAACGCGGCGCTCAACAACATTCGTCTCTCAGTGATGTCGAACGACGTCAAAACGTTGGAGCGCGCCAAGCAACTCTTGGAGGATGCATCCAAATAGGTCCGCGGGGTGAAAGACGCGGCGATTAACCCGCCGCGTCAATCCGTTCGGCAAGCGTACGCGCGTCCGGACTGACTGACACGGCACGATGCACCTCTTTAATCATCGCGCCGACGCGGCTAAGTTCGGCCGCGGCATTGGGGTCGGAACCGAGTCGCGCGGACATTGAGGTGCGGTACTCAACCAGCCGCTTGAGACGCGCGAGAACAACCCGATACGGGCTTTCGTCGGGGATGACGACAGGTCCGTCGCCGTCTGGCACATCGACCGGAGCGTCTGCTTGGGACGCCACGAGCGATTCGAGAATGGATGTCATGTGGAGACTCCGTAGTACACGCACCGTGACGTGCAAGTGCGCGGGGAACGCGCGCATCGTTGACGGAAAACGCGCAAACGTTGGTTATGGTTGCGGCCAGACACCCGACGTGAATGAGGGTGTTAGTTCCGCACCCGCCAGGTGATGCGTCCTCGCTTCAAGTCGTAGGGCGACAACTCGACTTGCACCTTGTCGCCGATACCCACGCGAATGTAGTTCTTCCGCATCTTGCCGCCGAGGTGAGCAAGGACTTGGTGGCCACCCTCAAGTTCGACGGTGAAGAACGCATTCGGGAGCGTCTCGCGGATGACGCCATCCATTGTGATCTTCGTTTCGTCGACGCGGCCTTGTCGGCCTCCGGGTTGCGGCGTCACCATTCGCGTGCAGTTCCTCGTGGTACTTGTCTGGGTGGCGAGTCGCGCCGTGGCCGGGAGGGCGAACGTCTGCGGAGTATCGCTACTTCGCAAGCATACTGCCTTGCGGTTGCGAGTGTCACGGCGGTACTCTGGCAGCGGTGCCTCCTCGAACGGCAACGCTGGATGTTCAGTGGCACGGTTTGACCAGCCTCCATGGTCACGAAGGAGCGGACAATGCCTCGGTACATCGAGATCACCGAAGACGAGGCATGGGCGATTGACTTGACAGTTCGCCACACGCACGCCGAGGCAGGTGAAGTCGTCGGCCAGGAACTTCTCCTCAAGACGATGTACGTCATATTGGAGTTCGACGACCGACGTGGCGCCCCACTGTCTCCACAGACCCTGCCGATTGCCGTGACGGAACCCGAATGTTGGGCGCTTGACCATCAGGTTCGTTGCGATCTGACTATTAATAATAAGAATGTCGGTCGTGGGCTGCTCCTGAAGGTGTTTCGCGCACTGGCTGCATTTGCGAGCGAACGTGACGCCGTTGATGGGGTGGCACATCTCACGGACCTCGCGGCGCGTCTCCGCGACGATTCTCCTGATGCCTCGCGCGATAGTGCGACCGATGGACATGCGCGATCAAGCGATGGGCGTCACCGTGACGGAACCGGAGACGTCCACGGGGGCGACATGCCGCCACCGCTCGCGCCTCGGGGCAAGTGAGCCTTTCGCCTGACCCGCGCGACGTTGCGGACGCCGAGGCGGGCCAAGCCTCGCTCCCGCCGGCACGTCTCTCGCTGCCTGCCCATCCTGATGCACGTCCGTTTGTCCTTAATCTCGACGAAACCGTGATCGGACGTTCTCCAGAAGCGGATATCGTCGTGCCTGAGCCGTTGGCGTCTCGACGCCACGCGGCCGTGTCGCGCGATGCGTGGGGGTACGCCGTCATCGACTTGGGTAGCCGGAACGGGACGTTGGTGAATGGAACGCCGGTCTCGGTGCCCCGGCGCCTTCGGAACGGGGACGTCATTCAGGTTGGGACAACGGTGCTGAGGTTTGATGATCCGAGTGCGACCCTTGGCGCCGGTGCGCACCAACCACTGGCCAATCTTCCAGTTTGGGTGAATGCCGCGACCGGCGAGGCATTCGCGCACGGTCGCGCGCTGGAACTCGCTCCCAAGGAACTTGCCCTGCTATCGCTCTTGTGTGAACGGGCCGGCAGTATTTGCGATCGGTCGGAGATCGCTGCGCGTGTCTGGCCGGAGTACT
>CAYFLJ010000213.1:0-2881 GCA_964343985.1 uncultured Thermoflexus sp. | reverse complement strand
ACCGGTCAGCTCATTGGTTGTGACCGTGCGTTCGCATGTTTCGATCGTCGGTGGTACGTTGCGCGTGAACGCTCGTCATGGCCGTGGATGCCCGCATGACGGCGTTTCGCCACGGGGGCCTTGGGGAAGGGCTACGTGGACGTGCGATGCGTGTCGGGCGTCAAATCGCGGTCCCGAGGGGAAGGATTCGGTCAGGATGGAACTCAGGCAGACGCGGGAGACGCTGCTGCGCGCAGGAGCGGTGGGGGGCATGGCCGCCGTGGCGGCGAGTTTTGGTGAGTTCGATGCTGCGGTAGCGTCAGCCCAAGGGGCGCCGGCAGATGTCCCACGCAATCGCACGTTGCAGATCATCGGTGGCGGCGCGGGCGGCAAGTTCAGCGATGCAGGCATTGGAAACCCATACGCCCCGGGCGCGACGCACCAGATCGGGAATGCCGCGCTGTGGGAAGGCCTCTTCTATTACTCCGCCTTTGCCGACGAAATGATCCCGTGGTTGGCGACAGGCTACACGTACACCGAGGACTTCTCCGGTCTGACGGTCAACATCCGCAAGGGCGTCGAGTGGGGTGACGGGACCCCGTTTACGGCGAAGGATGTGGAGTTTACTTTTAATCTTCTCAAGGGCAATTTAAAGCTCTCCTATGCGGCTGACATGCAAAAGTACCTTGCTACGGTCAGCGCCGCTGATGACCTCACGGTGAAATTCACCTTTACGTCACCGAATCCACGCTTTTTGTTCGAGTATTTAGCGTTCAAGTTTGACAACGGGGTGAAGTTGCTTCCGAAGCATATCTTCGAAGGCAAAGACCCGACCGAGTTTGCGTGGTTTGACCTCGCCAAGGGGTGGCCGTGTGGCACCGGCCCGTATCGGATTACGCTCTGGACCGAAAGCTCAAAGTTCATGGACCTCCGCCAAGATTGGTGGGGCGCCAAGACTGGGTTCATGCCGTTGCCGCTCGTCGAACGCATCCTCTTTGTGCCGTTTTCGGATGACAATCGCCTTGCACTCCTGATGGCAAATAACGAGGGCGACCTCGGCTTCACCCTTCTACCGCAAATCATCAAACCGCTGGTCGAAAAAAACAAGCAGATCATTAGTCACACCTTTAACCGACCTCCGTATGGCTATGTCGACTGGTGGCCGAACAGTTTGTGGGTAAATACCCAGATGGAGCCGTGGAACGATCCGGACATTCGGTGGGCGCTCTCCTATGCCATTAACCGGCCGCAAGTGATCGAAGTCGGCTACGAGGGCGCGGGGGTTCCAACCGAGATTCCGTACCCCGCCTACCCGGCTCTGCTTCCGTATTTCGACACGGTCAAGGACCTGCTCAAGAAGTACCCGACCAACAAATTCGACCTCGGTGAGGTCAACAAGCGGATGACCGCGAAGGGGTACGCCAAAGACTCGGCAGGCTTTTGGGCCAAGGGTGGGAAACGCATCGTCGTCGAAATCCTCGGTTTCAGCATTTGGGCGACATCAGGCCCGATCCTTGCGGAGCAGTTGCGCGCCGCGGGCTTTGAGTCCATGTACAACCAGCCGCCTGATTGGACCGACCGGGCGTTGAGCGGCAAACACCCAGGTGCATGGCTTTTCGGGCACGGCGCTTCAATCGCCGACCCGTACTACACCCTGTACCTTTACACGTCGGTCAACTCCGTTCCACAAGCCAACACGTCTGCGGGCGGTGGTAATCAATGGAGTCGGTGGTCAAATAAGGATTTCGACAAAGTCCTTGAGACCATGAATACTGTCCCAATGGGCGACCCACGGCTGCTCGACCTATTTCATGACGCCATGGAAATCTGGCTACGCGAACTGCCGACCATTCCTGTCTGGCAGTTCTATCACTGGATTCCCATGAATACCACGTACTGGGGCAACTGGCCCACGGTGCTGAACAGCTACGTGAACGGCGCATACTGGCATACCACGTTCCCGCTCATCTTGCACAAGATCAAGCCGGTCCAGTAGTCGGCTTCCTTCCATTGGTACTCGCCCCGTGGCTTGGTCAGTCGAGCCGCGGGAGCGGGTCGCGCATCACGCGCCGCGTGGCATCACCTCGCGAACTGCACCGGCGTGCCACGCCTCGAGCCGTTCCGTGGCTTGTGTGGAGTCCGGAAACCCAACCAGTTGGTGCAAGTCATGCTCGACGAGGTAGACGAAGAGTCGCTCTTCGAGCCCCGCCAACCTGGCAATCTCTGGGTACGCCTCCCAAACCGCCGATGGGACATCCGAGAAGTCTCGTGGCGAAACGCGATGCTCCAAGTCTTCGTCGGCAGGATGCGACGGGAAGAGTGACCACCGCAGGAGATGTGCAAGGTCGGCATCCGGCTCGGTCATGCCGCCCCACTCCCAGTCGATCACGCCGGTCACCTGCGCACCACTGACCACAATGTTGTGCAAGTGGAAGTCGCCGTGCCCCGGACACGGTCCCAAGCGCGTGCCTAGGGCGTCGAGGCGGGCATTGCAAGCCGATATCGACGCGTCAACGAGGGCACGGCGCTTCCCGGTCAGTGCCGATGCAAGCCGATCGCGAAGTGTCGTGAGGTACTTCTGGTGGGCGCTACGCCAGTCACGACCGGCGATCTCGATGCGAGTCGCGTACCACCCGGCGACGTACGCGTCGTTGCCACCTCGTCGCATCGTGCGGCGCCCCGTCGTCGGCCCAAATCCGTGGACTGCCCGAAGAATCGTGACGGCCTGACGGACCCACGATTGGCGGACAGCGTGCGACGCATCAAGCCATGCGCGAAAGGCGTTCACCCCGGCGAAGCGGTTGATGACAAGCCCGCGCCACCTGTCCCAATGTGACTGCGTCGCGTTCACCGCATGCGACGGGTTCTCCGCGTGCGCCATGTTGACGTCGAACTCGCCGAC
>CAYFLJ010000212.1:0-2908 GCA_964343985.1 uncultured Thermoflexus sp. | reverse complement strand
ACTGACACGGGGATTGTCGACGCGCTACCGAGAAACGTTGCGGCGTACAAGGTCCGAGGCGCCCCGTACAACTCGGTCGGTGTCCCCGCTTGCTCAACTCGTCCGGCGTGCAACAAGACCACGCGGTCGGCAATCGCGAGCGCCTCGACTTGGTCGTGCGTCACGAAGATCGCGCTAAGGCCAAGCGTGCTAATCGTTTCGCGCAACCAAGAACGTGCCGATTCACGAAGGTTTGCGTCGAGGTTTGAGAGCGGTTCGTCGAGCAGGATGACCGGCGGTTCGTAGATGATCGCGCGGGCAAGGGCGACCCGTTGCTGTTGACCCCCAGAGAGTTGGTGCGGGTACCGTGTACCGAGACCCGCGAGGCCGAGTCGGTCAAGCGTGCGTTCCACACGCATCGCCCGGTCATTGTCGGCCATTCGTCGTAAGCGCAACCCGTAGCCGACATTCGCGGCGACCGTCATGTGTGGCCACAGGGCGTAGGACTGGAAGACGAAGCCGAGGTTACGACCCTCGGCCGGTACGTCAATTCCGGCGTCGCCGTCAAATGCCGTCGCCGTGCCGATCACGACGCGCCCGGCATCTGGTCGTTCAAGCCCCCCGGCGACGCGCAGGAGCGTGGTCTTGCCACTACCCGACGCGCCCAACAACGCCACAATCTCCCCCGCGCGAACCTCGATTGAGACGTCGTTCAGGACGGGCGTCGTGCCAAAGCGTTTGCGTATGTTCGTCGCCGCGAGGACCACTGGCGCGTCAGGCATGGAGCCGCACCCCTAGGCGAAGTGCCAACGACAGTCCAACGCCGACGATGGTGACGTTGACCACCGATAACGCAGCGATCAAGTCAAGGCCACCTGCCCCCCACAATGAGACGATGAGCGACCCAATCACTTCTGTGCCCGGTCCCATCAGGTACACGCCGGTCGAGTACTCGCGCACAAACATCATGAGGATGAGTAGCCAACTGCCGACGATTCCGGCGCGGGCGAGCGGCACAGTGATCTCCCGGGTAACACGCGCAGGTGTCGCTCCGACAGTCCGTGCCGACTCTTCAAGTTCCGGCCCCACCTGAAGCAAGGCCGTCGAGATGAGGCGCAATCCGTATGCGAGCCACACGGAGGTGTAGGCGAGCCACAAAGCACCGAGCGAGTTTCGGAACGGGCGCAAGAACGGCACGAACAGGATCACCCACAGGAATGCGAGCCCCCCGATCAAGCCCGGGACGGCACGTGGAAGCAGAACGAGGAAGTCAATCGTCGCCGCACCTCGACCGGTCCATCGGTGTTGGGCGAGTCCGATCACCACATACATCGCGACACTGGCTGCGCCTCCCACGGTGGCAATCGCGAGCGTGTCGAGTACGCCTCGCACAAGGTTTGGATACGTCATCAAACCTCTGAAATGATCAAGGGTCAGCACCGAAGCGAAGTCGACGCCAATCCCCCAGTTCTTTACGACTGCTCGCAATGCAATCCCGCCAAGCGGCATGACCACCGTGGCTATGAACCAGAAAGAGACAAGCCCGAGCGCCGCCCATCGCCACCCACCGAGGCGTAACCGACGAGGCGCAAGCCCGCGCCCACGAATCGTGGCGTAGCGTGCCGTCTGCCCAAGAAGCCGTCGTTGTGCGGCCACAAGCGGAAAGGTGACGGCAACAATCGAGATCGCGACGACCGCCATCATCTGGTATGACGGAACCCCGAGCAATGTCGTCAGTTTGAAAAGGTAGGTTGTCATCACGAGCAGACCTGCCGAGTCGCCGAGTACGAGGGGCAAGCCGAACAACTCAAAGCCGAGCAGAAAGGTCAGCGCGGCGGCATAGAGAATCGCCGGGCGCACAAGTGGCAGGCTTACTTCGATCGCGACGCGCCACGGTGAGGCGCCGGTCGAACGGGCGGCCTCCTCAAGTTCTGGATTGACGGAACGTAGTGCGGTCGCAACGTACAAGCATGAATGCGGCACGTGCGTCAACGCGGCGATTGCCACCAGCGCCGGCAAACCGTAGAGGTTCCATGGGACCGAGCCGACCCACGATTTCACCGCGAGTGAGACGAACCCGACCGGCCCGACCGCGACGACGTACCCAAACGCCACGACAATTGGTGAAAGAAAGATTGGCACCAATGCGAGTGGTTCGATCCACCGGTAGCCGGGGAGGTCCGTGCGCACGAGGAGAAATGCTAAGGCGGACCCAAGTGGCACGCCGACGCCCACCATGCCCGTCGCGACGATGAGCGACGTGCCAAATGCACGCCAGAACTGGGCGCTCCCGAGGACGTACCGGTATGCGCCCAGATCAAGCCGCGAGGTCTCTAGAAAGAACGGACCGTTGAGCAGACTCTGGTAGGCGACGAGGAGCAGCGGACCGAGAACAATAACTGCGACGGTCGCAACGGTCACACGGCGCCACGCATCGCGCGGGATGAGTGAGGCGGATTGGGCCATTCGCAGAGGGTGTCCGCATTCCGCCTCAGAGACTCACTGGGTGACGTTAGCGGCCGAGCGCCTTCTGCCACTTACCCACGAACTCTAAGCGCTTCGTTTGATCCAACGTGTCGAGAACTTGCGCCGACACCGGAATCGGCTTCAACTTGTCGCCGACTTGCTTCTGAAGCGCCGTCGCCGTTGCCTCTCCTTCCGCATCGGTGCGCGCGGCGTAGAGCAACGACTTGTTGGCGAGGATGTCCTGACCGCGCTTCGAGAGTAAGTGGTCCAAAAAGAGCTTGGCGGCATTCAGGCGCTTCGACTTTTTCGCAATAAATGCGATTCGTGAGAAGCCAAGTGTGAAATCCGTTGGGAAGACCATGCCATACGTAGCGGCATCGGCCTTGATCTTTGGAAGCACGTAGGAGCCGATGATGTTGTAACCAAACGCGTGTTCGCCGGTCCCGATCTTTTCGATCATCGT
>CAYFLJ010000211.1:0-2909 GCA_964343985.1 uncultured Thermoflexus sp. | reverse complement strand
CGATTCGCCCACATGCAGTACAGAATGCGTCGCTGAACCGGCTTCAAGCCGTCCCGTGCGTCAGGAAGCGCACGGTCGGTGACAACCGACAGGCCGTACGTAACGAAGGCACGTTCGAGGATTGCCCCGAACTCCTCGAGTTTGACGTTGCCTGCCCCTTCGGCGTTGCTCATCCGTGGCGCACCTTTGCAAGCTCGGTCAACCAGTACTTAGACGTCAAGTTGGCCCACCTGTCGGGCGTTCTTGGCGAGGTAACTGCGCCGCTGTTCGGCGTTCCCCTCCTCCATCAGCGCAGCCACGAGACGCTCAGCGACCGCGGCGTCGTCCAGTGTGACTTGGCGCAAGACGCGGTTCGCCGGGTCGAGGGTCGTTTCACGTAACTGACGCGCCGTCATTTCACCGAGACCCTTGTACCGTCGGAACTCGGCGTTCGACGCGCCCCGGTTCTGCGCCTGCCACCGGGCGCGCGCTTCGTCGTCAACTAACCAGTGCGTCTTACCCTTCCACGCAACCGAGTACAGTGGCGGGGACCCGATGTACACGTGCCCTTTCTCTATCAACTGGGAAAACTCGCGGAAAAACAGGGTCAAGAGCAGGCATTGAATGTGCAGACCATCTACGTCGGCGTCGGTCAGTATCACGATCCGCCCAAACTTGAGGCGCGCGATGTCAAACGACGCGCGCGTCCCGCAGCCAAGGACACTGATGATCGTGCGGATTTCTTCGTTCTCGACGACGCGTTTCAGGTCGGCTTTGGCGACGTTGAGCGGCTTTCCGCGAAGTTTCAGAATCGCTTGAAAATCGGCGAACCGACCTTGTGACGCAGAACCTCCCGCGCTGTCACCCTCGACAATCAGCAATTCCGCACGGGCACGATCTTTCGTGATGCACGGAATGAACTTCTTCGACACCGTCGTGTCGATCAGTTCGCCGCCCTTCCGTGTGCCAGTGCGTGCAAGTTCCTCAACCAACATCGCCTCGTTGCGGGCGCGCTGCATCTCGTTAACTTTGCGCAACCACTCCTTCGCCAAAGGCGGGTTTGCCTCGAACCAGTCCTTGAGGCCCTCATCAACCGCGGACCGCACGATGCCCTCGACGGGAGCGTTGTTCAGTCGGTCTTTCGTCTGCCCTTGGAACTGCGGGTTCGATAGTTTGACGCTCACGACCGCCACGAGACCCTGTTGAATCACGTCCGGCTTGAACGCGCCTTTCTCACGATCCTTGATCACACCCGCACGCAGCGCTTGGTCGTTCAGGACGCGCGTCAGGGCAGCTTTGAACCCGGTCTCGTGCACGCCGCCGTCGCGGGTGCGGACACCGTTCGCAAAGCTGTAAATCGTGGTGCGGTAGCCAGAGTTCGGCAAGAGGCTGACCTCCACCTGAACCTGACCAATCCCGGCGTCATCACGGCTACGGGCGACGGAGACTGGCGCGCGAAAGAGGGCGGTTGCGTCTGGCGGAGTGAGCAGCCGCACATAGTCGGCGACGCCGTCGCGCGACAGATAGGTTCGGGTGATCGGCGCGCCGGCCTCGTCGTCCCACCAGGTGAACTCGATCTCGAGGCCCTTGTTGAGGAACGCCGCGGCCTGCAAACGGCCCTCAATCAGATCAATCGCATAGTGCGCATCGGCGTCGAAGATCGTGCGGTCGTGGCGCCAACGAAACTCGGACCCGGTGCGACCTGCCTCATGGGGCGTCAGTTGCCGCGTCTTGTGCGGTTGCGCCTCCCCTTGTCGGAACACTTGCGTGAAGCAAACGCCATCGCGCCAGATGGTCAACTGCAACTCCTCGGAGAGTGCGTTGATCACCGTCGCGCCGACACCGTGCAGGCCACCCGCAGTCTTGTACGCGCCCTCGTCGAACTTCCCGCCGGAGTGCGGAATCGTCAGGATGATCGTCGCGGCGGGCAAACGTTTCCCTTGGTATTCCTTTGGATCGATCGGGATACCTCGCGCTTCGTCACGGACGGTGACCCACCCGTCGCGATCCAGTCGCACCCATATTCGCTTGCCGAACCCTGCGTTCGCCTCGTCAACGGCGTTGTCGACCGCCTCGTAGATCAGGTGGCACAGGCCCGACGTACTTGTCGACCCGATGTACATGCCAGGTCGCTTGCGAATCGCTTCGACGCCTTCGAGGACCTGAATGTTCGCGCCTGTGTAGCTACCGTCCGCCGGCGCCGGGGTGCGCGGGCGTCGGGTCCGGGGCGCGGGCGTGGACACATCGGCTGCGTTCAGGGTTGCCTCCATGGCGGCAGCGGCTGATGAGGCCGAAGCGTTCGAAATCGCGGGAACAGCGTCCGACGTAGGCGCCACGCGATGTGGCTTCGCTTCGGAGACGGCCTCGGGCGGGTCAGTCAGTCGTAGTTGGGTCATCGGTATCGTGTCAGAGACATTGGAACAAGTGTACGAGTCTTCGCGCCCCTCGTTCGTGTGACGGGCGGCGACGAGAATCGGCGCGCCGCGGAGACGTACGGAGCGCGCAGCATGTGGGCGCACGTCGGGACACCCCGTTGCCCATGATCGCGACGACGGCGATATGGGGCGGAGCTACTGCGGTGGTGATAACACCAGCGCCGCCCCGCCGATAACTCCGCCATCGCCACTTGGGCCTTCGACCTCAAGCCACGACCGAGAGTCGCGGAGGCGATGGTTCGCGCGTACCGCAAGGTCGGCAACACCGTCGTGAATCGCATCGACGACGACTTGTCCAGACGCAACGACACCTCCGCCGAGAACAACGCGATGCGGATCGTATGCCCGAAATGCAACCGCGATTGCCATCGCAATGAACCGTCCCTGACGCGCGAGTAAGTCGATCGCATCGACATCCCCCGATGCCGCGGCGGTCGTCACGGTCCGCGCATCGATTGCGTCAATGGCGCCGTCGACACGGTGGACGAGGCCGGG
>CAYFLJ010000210.1:0-2911 GCA_964343985.1 uncultured Thermoflexus sp. | reverse complement strand
CGAACGCGGCCTGTGGTGGCTATCGTGGGCGCTGTTAGCCGGCGCGGCGGCCTGTGGCGGATGGATCGCGTGGGAACGCGGGTGGCCAATCTTGGCGTACGGCGTTGCCGGTGCGCTTGGCGGGTACTTCTACACCGCGCCACCACTGCGCCTCGTCGCCCGACGTGGGTTCGGTGAGTTGCTGATCGGCCTCTGCTTCGGCCCAATCATCACCGGCGGCACGTACACCGCACTCACCGGCGACGTTACGTGGTCGTCCCTCCTGATTGGCGTCCCCACCGGCCTTCTAACGACCGCCATTTTGTGGATCAACGAGTTCCCAGACGCCGAAAGCGACGCACGTGCCGGCAAGAACCATCTTGTCGTGACCCTTGGCAAGGCGACGGCGCGGTGGGGCTACCTCGCCCTGCTTGCGGGCGCGTTTGCGGCCTTGATCGCTCTGATCTTCGCGGAGATGGCGCCGCTTGCCGGTGCCGTCGCCCTCCTCGCCGCCCCGCTTGCGTGGCAAGCCACGACCACACTCTTCCGCGAGTATGAGGCGCGCACCCTCGTGAAGGGCAACCAAGGCACGATCATGTTGCAAGCCGCGTTCGGCCTGTTGATGGCGATCGGCATGGGTGCCTCAACCCTTCTGTAGGTACTCCCCGGCGTCGCGGTGCGTGGACACCCCACGCCCGCGGCGCTACCGTCGGATATGACCGGCGAAGATCCGCACGACCTCGCACGTTTCCTCGTCGCTCAGGACGAGGCCGCTGGAGGGACCACCGCCTACGAACGTGCGATGCGCGAGGTGCGGGCGGGCGAAAAGGTGTCGCACTGGATGTGGTTCATCTACCCCCAGTTGCGCGCCCTCGGACGCAGTTCCACGGCGCGCCACTTCGGCATCGCCGATCTCCACGAGGCGCGTGCCTACTGGAACCACCCAATCCTCGGGGTGCGCTTCCGTGAGGCCGTGCGTGCCACCGTTGAGTCAGGCAAGCATGAGGCCGTCGCCATCTTCGGCGAGATCGACGCGATCAAACTGCGGTCGTGCCTCACCCTCTTCTTGGCCGTCGCCCCTGAAGACCCAGATTTGCTTGCCGTGCTTGACTATTTCTACGACGGCCTGCCCGACCCACTGACGATCAAGGCCCTCGGTGCCTAACCGCCCTGGCACGCACCCATTGCCGAGGAAAACACACAACGCCGACCTCGCGTTTGCGAAGTCGGCGTCGTTGTTGCCGAGGTGGGGCGCGTGGGCGGGTTACGCGGCGCGTGCAACCTGGCGACGCGTCTCAACCTCGGCTTGGACCGCCGCGAGAAGGTGTTCGAGGCGAACCTCGGCGGCCCCCTCGGCGAAGGCGCGATCGGCGGCCTCATCGAGGAAGCGCGCTACCGGCGCGGTCGCGTCAAAGGTGGCGACGCGCCCACTGTCCGGCGCCGTCTCGCCGCGCAACGCCCGGCCAAGGTGTACCGGCCCCACGCGGAACTCACCGTCGGCCGCTGCAAGGCCCGCGGCCCGGCGTAGCACCCCTGCGAGTCCCGGCGCGAACGGCAGGGCCTCCGGTATCGGTGCGCCACGCGCAAGTTCATCCTGCAACGCAAGGAACGCGTCAACATCCACGTGCTGCAACGCGGCGTCAATCGCATCGCCAACACGTCGGGCGACCGCGGGGTCACGCCACGCCATGCCGGGGAGGATGTGGGTCGTCGTCGAGGTGGTCATTGTCTTGCTCCTATCTGGTTGCTACAAGGGTGCGCCGCTCACCGTGAGTGGCCGCGCACCGCTTCCATGCAGAAGGGTCCCGAACAACGGGCGTACCACGCCGTTACTTGCGACCCCCTGTTACGTCGTTGACCCCTCGATGCGACGGCCGTCACCCGAACGCAACGCCACCGTGATCGCCCGCACTAAAAGGGGAACGGAAACGTCTCGTCTGGCTCCGCGCTGTGGTCGTCACCTGATGGCGCGTCTCCGTCACCGGCCTCGCCTTCCGTCCGCTTTTGCGATGCCTCATCACGCGCACGATGCGCCGCGATGGCATCGACGGCCGACGCGCCTTGCCCGAGAATTGCCTGCACCTCTGGGAAGAAGTGCTGCACCTGCCCAAGGAAGCGCAACAGCCGGTCGACGAACTCCGGCGTCAACTCCGTCACCACCGGCACGGTCCAGTCGAACGACAGGTCACCGTCGCTGGGGTCAAAGAACAGATGCCCCGCATCCATCCAACGGGCATTCAAGAAGTTGATGAACCGTTGTGCTTCGTCGAGGCGTGCGGGTGTGATCGCAAGGACAGGCAACTGGTGTTCACGCAGTGACACGTACGCGCGGAAGCGGAGGATCTGCACGGTCTCGCTGAGGTCGAATGCCCGAATCGTGACCGAGTACGACGCATGATCCCCACCGAAACCGGTGTAAATCCGGTCGTTTTCCTCCTCAAGGTCGTACTTGAAGTCAAGGATGTCCAGACACTTTGCGACCTGGACTAAGGTGTCGTGAACCATGACGGTTCCTCCATTCAGGTGGACGGGCATCGTTGCCCGCCCGTCAGTGGTCGCACGGCAACGGTGCCGCGCGACCGTTTGCTCAGGGGAGGTGCGCGTGGAGGCGGGCCTCCATGATCTTGTGCGGGTCGAGACCGGTCGCCTTCATGACGTTGGTCGCGGCGGCGCCGATGTCGGCGGCGGTCACCTCGGAGGCGTCGCGCGCACCGGCGACTCGTGACGCCTCGTCGAGAATCTGGCGGACAAGCGGGGTCAGGCGCGTGCCGGCGGGTACCGGTTGCCCGTAGGTGGCGTGGCCGTCCTGCAACGCATCGAGAAGGTGCTTGCCCGAGACGCAGACCGGTGCGGTCACGGCCTCGGGTTCACCGTCGCCGTTTCTGGCGGCCCGATGCGCCGCCGCGGCCAAGATCCGCTTTGCATCCTCGGC
>CAYFLJ010000209.1:0-2917 GCA_964343985.1 uncultured Thermoflexus sp. | reverse complement strand
CCTCGGCGTCGGTACTGATGATCTCGATCGTCTGGCCGTCCATGGCACGGATGACGTCGCCGGGGCGGAAGGCACGCCCGTCGGGAAGGTTCTCGGTGGCGGGGATCAAGCCGATGGTGCGCACCGGCGTGCCGAGGATGCGCAGCGCACGCATTGCGCCAAGCACCGCCGCGGCCCCACCCATGTCGCCTTTCATGTCACCCATGCCTTGCGACGGCTTGATCGAGATACCGCCGCTGTCGAAGGTAACCCCCTTGCCGCACAGGACGACCGGCGCCGTGTCGGGGTCGACTCCAGCAGGGACGTGTTCGAGGATGATGAACGCCGGCGGTTCGTGCGACCCCTGAGCAACCGCACCCAACGCACCCATGCCGTGCGCCGCGATGTCATCGCGCCCGAAGACTTCGCACCGCAGGCCCGTCTCGGCGGCGACCTGTCGTGCAACATCAGCCAATGCACGCGGCGACAAGACGTTTGGCGGTCGATTCACAAGCGTGCGCGCAAGGGTCGTGCTTTCCGCAATCGTCCGTCCGCGTTCCAAGCCAGATTGAATTGCGTCGAGGCGCGTCGCGTCATGTTCGACAACCGTCACCTCGGCGACCTCGTGGCGGTCGGGCGACGGCTTTTTGAGTTCGGTGAAGCGGTAGAGGGCGAGGATGGCGCCTTCGGCGAGTGCCTGTGCCCCGGCAGCAATGTCGAGGCCCCCGGATCCCGTGCCGTGTAGGACAGTTGCCACGTGCGATGCACCGAGGTCGCGCGCCTTGCGGATTGCAGCGCCAGACGCCTGACGCGCCTTTTCGACGGTGAATGCGTCGGCGGCGCCAAGGCCGACCACGAGGACGCGCGTCGCATCGATCGTGCCCGGTGCGGGGTACAGGACCGTGACTTCGTTCGACTTCCCTTTGACATCGCCGGCGGCGATTGCCCGAGAGATGGCACCGCCGAGCGCGGCGTCGAGTGCGCCTGTGGCACCGGCCGGTTCGGTGACCCCAGCAAAGAGGTTGACGATCAGGGTGTCCGCAACGGCGTGCGCAATGTCGCCTTCGATGGCGGTAATGGTGGTCATGTGGGCAGTGTACCCGCGTTTGGCTTCCGGACTTGAGTGACGGCACCACCCCGCCTCTTTGGTCTTGCACATAAGGAAACTTCGCGGCGGTGACGTCGACACGAAGTGCCAACCGGTGGCTTCGCGCGTATTGGCTACCCTTGGCCACACGGCCCTGCGCGACCTCGCCGGGGGGCGTCCCGCGCCGGCCGGCCTTAGGAGGCCTGCATGACCGTCATTCCGACCGCCGCCGCGCCGGTGGCCGCTCCCGCACCGCCACCCGCTTCGACCCATCCCGCCTATCTCTGGCGCAACGGCGAACTGGTCCCGTGGGCCGACGCACAGGTCCACGCGAGCACCCTCGGATGGTCGACGATGGCCGCCGTCTTTGAAGGGATCAAGGCGTACGTCAATCCTCAGACCGGCGATCAGTGGGGATGGCAGTTCGCCGAACACTTTGCCCGCTTCGCCCAGTCGATGCGCCTGCAACGGATGCGCCCGGAGTTCTCGCCGCAGGAACTTGCCGATGCCTCCGCTGCCCTGTTGAAGGCGAACGGCCACGTCGGCGACACCTACGTCCGGCCGTTGGCGTGGTTGTCCGACGTGTCATGGTTTACGGACGGTCTTGACAGCCGCACGTCGATCGTGATCGTGACCGAGCCGTTCCGGTCGCATTTGCAGACTGGGCGAACGTGGAGTACGTGCGTCAGTTCGTGGATTCGCGTCGGCGATAACCAGTTGTCGCCGCGCGTGAAGTGCATTTCGAATTACCAGAACAGCCGCCTTGCCCTGATTGAAGCGAAGAAGAACGGCTTTGACCAACCGATTCTTCTGAACCTTGCGGGCAAGGTCACCGAAGGCCCGGCGTCGTGTCTATTCATCGTCCGCGATGGGGTGTTCATTACCCCAAGCCTGACGAGTGGCGTCTTGGAGAGCATCACCCGCACCGCACTGATCCGCCTCGCCCGCGAAGAGCTTGGCATGGAGGTGCAGGAGCGCGAGATCGACCGCACCGAGTTGTACGTCGCCGATGAAATGTTCTTCTGCGGAACCGGTGCCGAATTGATGCCAATCGGGGCCATCGACCACTTTCAGGTTGGGAGCGGTGGCGTTGGGCCACTGACGGCCCGCCTAGAAAAGGTCTTTCACGACGTTGTTCGTGGCATCCATCCTGAGTATTCACACTGGCGACGCCACGTCAATCACGCCTAGCTACCCTTCGGGTTGGCGACCCCAAAGAGAACGGCCTCTGGCGTTTGCCAGAGGCCGTGTTGGTAGTGCGAGAGAGACGTGTATGACGCGTTACGCTGGCCGTTCTTCCACGGCCACCGGAGCACGAGTGTCTTCAGTGACCGTGCCCGATGCTGGTCCGACAACCGCGTCAGATGCGTCGGGCAGCACATTAATGACCTTTTGCGAGAGTGAACTGAGCTTCGACGCGGCGACGCCAGTCAGGCCGGTTACGTCAAGCATTTCTCGTTCGTCAAGCGACTCCCGGCGCAGCAACGTCTCAGCGAGCGCGATCAGGCGGGGCTTTTCACGCAGGAGCGTGTCAGCCGCGCGTGCGAAACATTCGGTGACGATTCGTCGAACCTCTTCATCGACGAGCGACGCCGTCTCTTCGCTGATCTCGCGACCCATCTCCGGCATCATGTCGCCGCCAAGGAAGCCACCGTCTGATCGGGCGATCGAGACCATGCCGACCTTTGGACTCATCCCCCACCGCGTCACCATCTGGCGCGCAATCTGGGTGGCCTGTTGCAAGTCGTTCTCTGCCCCGGTCGACGGTGCCCCCAAGATCAACTCTTCGGCCGCCCGTCCGCCGAGGGCGCCGGTCATGCGCCCGCGAAGATAGGCCTCGCCGTAGTTATG
>CAYFLJ010000208.1:0-2929 GCA_964343985.1 uncultured Thermoflexus sp. | reverse complement strand
TCTTTCGGGATGATCACCTCGCACGCCGCGTGCGCCGCCGCCTCATCGCGCACCTCATCTGGGTGCTTGCCTGTTGATGAGTTCAGGTGATGCAGCGCCAGACGGCGCGCCTTGGCCAACCCCGCGATTCGCCCGGCCTGCGCCGCCGTGGCGTGGCCCGTTCCCGGCACGAAGATCGGGTGCGCCCCGAGCGCCTCCGCCTCAATCGCCTCGTGGATGAGCAGGTCGGCGCCGGCCGCAAACCGAGGCATACTCGCGTTCGGCCCCGTATCCCCGGAAATCACGATCCGGCACGCCGACCCATCCGCGCGTCGCGTCTCGATCCGCACCGCCTGCGTTGCCACCGGCGGCGCCCCGTGCGACACCGCCATCGTCTCGATCGACGCCACCACTCCCTCGCCCAACTCGTGCCCGACTCGGGACGCCACGTCGGCCACCACCTCGGCGGTGCCGTCGTCGCGCAGTTCGAGGCGCCACAGGTAATCACTCGGGTCGCAGCCATGCCACACGGCGCGCCCGGCTAACCACCAGGGGTTGTTCACCCCAGGGAAGAGCGTGTCGCACATCGCACGCAAACCGTCACGCGCTGCCGCCGGCACGCAGACGTGCACGTCGCCCACCGGCTTACCTCGCACCGCGGCGATCGCAAGCGCGAACAGCACAAAGGGCAGGCCCGCCGCGTGGTCGAGGTGTTGGTGCGTCAACACGATCGCGCGGATACGCGTCAGGTCAACTTGCGCCGTCTCAAGCGCGATCAACGTCTCGTTGCCGCCGCCCGTATCGACAAGGACGTGCGACCCGTCGGCCATCGTGACTAAGGTGGCGCCGCACCGCCGCGCAGGGTCACCAGTTGACCCAGTCCCCACAAAGGTCACGCGGATGTCGCCAAGCATGGTTCGCGTACTCCGTCGGACCCAACCTGCACCGAGCGTGGCCAGACGCCGTCTACAGGTCGAGCCAGTCGAGGTCGTTGGGCACGATGACCTCCCCCTGAAAGTTCGCCGCCGCTTCAGCGCGGGCAGGTTCCGGTTCGGCCGCCCACGACGCGCCAAGGTGGTTCAGTGCTAATCGCTTCGCCTTCGCCCGCGTTGCCACACGCCCGGCCGTCGCCGCCGTGGCGTGGCCAATCGTGCTTGCGTTGTCGATGTCGTGACCGAGAGACGCGACCGCCGCCGCCTCGTGCACGAGCAGGTTGGGTTCCGGCCCCACCTTCCCGAGTTCAAGGTTCGGCCCGGTATCGCCGGAAAAGACCGCGCGACGCGTCGTCCCGTCGGGCATCGCAACATCGATGCGCACCGCTTGCGCCGGCATCGGTGGCGCGCCGTGCGACGTGGCCATGGTGACAATCCGTGCCACGACTCCGTCTGGCAACGGGGACGGCGGGCCGTAGTCGATCACGGCCGGCGTGACCGACGTGCCGTCGGCCATGAGGTCGAGACCCCACAGGAACTGGCCTGGGTCGCACCCGTGCCACCGCGCCCGATCACCAAGCCACCACGGGGTGTACAAGCCAGGGAAGAAGGTTTCGCACGCCGCCCGCAGATCGTGCCGCGCGCCGGCCGGCACACACATTTCCAGCGGCAACGCGGCCGCGCCAGCAGACTTCCCCGCGATGGCGATCCAAAAGAGCGCGAACGGCAGACCACTCGCATGGTCGAAGTGCTGATGGGTCAGGACAATCGCGCGGACTCGCCCCCACGCGAGCGGCGCGTCGCGCATCGCGCCGATGATCTCGCTCCCGCCAGACACGTCAACGAGGACCACGTCGCCGCCCGGCGTGACAACGGCCGAACTTGCCGAGCGCCGTGCCGGGTCGCCTGTACTCCCCGTGCCAAGAAACACCACCCGTGCCATACCACTCCCCCGCGGGTTCACACCCCGTACGGGGAGCGAAGCGCTAGATATTCACCGAGTCAAGGTCGTTCGGCGTGTGGATTTCGCCGAAGAAGTGCAAGGCGGCCTCCGTGCGCGCCGCCTCCGGGTTGCCAGACCACGCCGAGCCGAGGTGGTGGAGCGCAAGCTGCTTCGCCTTCGCCCGCGTTGCCACCCGCCCAGCCGTCGACGCCGTCGTATGCCCAATCGTGCTGGTCGCGTCGGTGTCGTGTCCCAACGCTTCGACCGACGAGGCCTCGTGCACCATCAGGTCCGGTTCTGGCCCAACCTTGCCGAGGTCAAGGTTGGGGCCGGTATCGCCCGAAAAGACGATGCGTCGCATCGTGCCGTCCGGCATCGCCACATCAATGCGCACCGCCTGCGCCGGGATGGGCGGGGACGCATGCGCCACCGCCATCGTCGCAATGGTGGCAATCGCCCCCACGCGCGGCGCCGCCGGCCCACTCGGCGCGAGGTCGGTCGCGACCGCGGCGGTGCCGTCTTCAAGCAAGTCGAGGCCCCAGAGGTACTGCCACGGGTCGCAGGCATGCCACGTCGCGCGATCACCCAGGCACCACGGATTGAATATCCCCGGGTAGAGGGTGTCGCACATGCCGCGTAGGCCCTCGACCGCGGCTGCCGGCGCACAGATCTCGAGGCGCCCACGATGCGCCCCCGGGGCGAGCGACATGAAGCGAATCCCCGTCACCATGAACGGCAATCCGCCGGCGTGGTCGAGGTGTTGGTGCGTCAGGACGATGGCGCGCACGCGACACGGGTCAATCCCGACCGCACGCAAACCGAACATCGCCTCTTGCCCGGCACCGGTATCGACCAGAATGACGTCGCCGTTCGGCAGGGTCACCGCGGTACTGGCGCAGCGCCGAGACATGTCCGCGATGCTTCCCGTACCAAGGAACGTCACGCGCACCGAGTCCATCGCGCCGTCTCTCCTACCAGTGACCGCCAGAACGTGATCTGGCCGTCGCCCCGCGTTGGGACCGACGGCCAGATTCTACGGTGGAGATGGGGGCGAGTCGAACGCCCCGTCCAGAAC
>CAYFLJ010000207.1:0-2932 GCA_964343985.1 uncultured Thermoflexus sp. | reverse complement strand
GTCGATGACGATCGCCGGATTGCCCCATCCAGCCCAGTCATTGCGCACGTCTGCCACCGATTCTGTCCGAAGGGTGACCGTTGCACGCTTCCCCGCCACCACGTCAAGCGGCACGCGCACCTCCACCCATCGACGTTCGTCAGCGAGCGCACGAGGGTTCAGACGAATCCGACATGACACTGCTGGCGCGGCGTCTAGGGCGTTCCTCAGACCGACCTCCACGACGAATGTGACACCGTCGCCATAGTCCGTCGTCCAGGCATCCGGTCGAAGAGCCAGACCACTCTGGAAGTACGCGTCGCGAACAGGTGCGTCAAACGAAACACTTGCCCGCGACGGTGGGTGCATATACAGCCATTGACGAAGTCGCCCTGCGTGGGCCGAAGCGTCGATGAACTCGCCCGCAACGTCTGAGACTCCGATCTGCTGCCAGCCGAGGTTTAGGAATGCGTCCTGGCCAAGGCGTGAACCGGTCGGCGAGTCAAGAAAAGCCGTTCCGTTTCGAACAGCCGAGACCAGATCCAAGACGAGTCGGTTTGCGCGATCTACGACCGGCGCCGGATGAATCGTTGCCCAAACTTCGGACCCAAGTAGCCACGCGACGGCTGCAGCTGCGCCGAGCCACGCGGTGGGGACTGCTGACTGTCGGAGACTCGATAGGCCCAGTCTGGTGGCATCACGTCGCCTCGTACGTGCATCGACAACCGCAACGGTCGAAACGATCAGTAGCGCCATTGCCGAAATCGCGTCGGCCGCGAGGCGCAGTGGCGTCGCACCGAACCCGAGAGCCACCGTGTGCGTCCCCTTGGGGACATCGACCAGCTGTATGCCGAGCAGCGCGTCCTCGTCCGCCCGGTAGGGCGGAATCGAGATTGGCGTCTGGGTTCCATCAACCGTCGCGCGAAATCCGGGAAAAGCGAGTTGGTGAAAAGCAATCGTCGCTACGCCGCCTGAGGCGTCGACGTCAACCTCGAGAGAGGTGCCAGAGCCCCGGAGTGCGGTGATTTCGGCTGACCCACGGTAGACGAGAACGCTTCCTCCTATCCAGCTCCCGGGCGGGTACGTCCAGTCAAGGACGTGATTTCCGGACGGGCGGCCAACAAGGCCGGCGCGGTCTTCTTCCTCTTTCACCTTCACCGCGAAGTCCGCCGAGCGCGGTGTGAACTCCCCACTCGAGGTCACGCGGCCTGCCCACGTGTTCCGGGCGTACTCCGCCTCGACAAGAGCCGCAGGAACGACCGGCCCGACCGTTGGTTCGACGACGGGTAGCGGGAGCCGTGCGAGCGAGCTCGAAGCGAGAGCGACGACAACCATCGCGATGACCACGAGCACCCACCGTTCGGCGATCGGCGCGGCCAGTAGTGCGCGGCCCGCGAGTAACGCCACTGCCAGCGAAAACGGTCCCCATAATCTGGACGGGAACTGGAGCCAACGCATCGCGTCGACGTTGGCCCAGACGGGGGTCGACCAGTTGACGTTCAGGAACCAGCAGCCCGCACCTATCGCAGCGATTGCGACGACAGGCCCGTTGAACCCTTCTCCCCGGTGCCGTGCCCACCCAATGACAGTCAACGCGATCGCAATTACGCTCGCTTGCACTGCCCCAACCTTCACCGGACCGTCCCACCCGGGCGGTCCCCACGGGTAACGAACTGCGAAGTTCCAGTCGATTGCGCTTAGATTGGCGCCATACGGAGTTCGTTCTGGCTTCACAAGTAACTCGCCGACTCCGAACGGAGCGGCGAGCGACTGGACCATGTTTGAGGATGGGAACTTGATGACGTCGACTTGGACGAGGTCTCGCTCGAGGAGCATCGGGATCGTCGAGAATGCAGTCGCACCGGCCACGATGGCCCCAGCGACCGCAAGCGTCGCGGTTCCTAGGCGCGCGCGACGCGGGCTGAATGCCATCGACGAGGTCAGCCAAATCGCCGCGCAAACCGCCGCCATCGCCGCCGAAAGTGCATGAACGAGCACGAGCACAATACCCAGCGCACTCGCGCTACCGATGGCCCCGACTCGCTCGGCTCTACTAGCATGGTATGCCCGGTTGACGGCGACCAGAAACCACGGCAGGACTGCCAATCCGCATGCCTCGGGGAGATCGCCTCGGACGAAAAGGTTTACAAGGAACGGGTATGGCGCCAGCACGAACGATGCAGCTGCCAGAACGGCGGCGGCGTGCCGTCTGAAATCGCTCGTGTGCACTACCTCCACCTGCAGCAGCCGGTCTACGGCGAAAGCCGTTCCGGTTGCACCGACCACGATTGCGCCGACGCCAAGGATTGCGTAAGCCTTGTCGAGCGGAACACCAACCCAGTAAAGGGCACTTGCCAAGACGTACGTCAACGGCGAGTAATAATTGAATACTGGGTAGCCAAAGCCGAGGAAGAAGTCAGGCGTCCACCGAGGCAAATCCCAAGGGACACGTTGGGCCAGATGGTACGCAAGCGCACGGAAAAAGTGCGGTGAACCGTCATCTGTCTCCCACAGCGACATTCCAGTTCGGTATGGAACTGTCCACGCAGGCGCCGTGAAAATCATGATCGCGACGATTCTGGTGAGCGATAGGTGCATCAGACTTCGCACGCACCGCGCTTACATGACGCGTAAGGTGGGCGCAACCGCAGGCAGGCACCACTGGATAACGGTGTCGTGACTGGTGGCGGCGCCCACGAACGCGCGCCGATGCTCAAGCGAATTTCCACAAATGGTTCCGATTGCATAGAGAAGTTCGCCCCGGAAGTGATCGATCCTGCCGTCGTGAGTGCGTCGGTGCTATCTGGCCTGTGTAGCCCGTCGCCCCGCCTGTTCAAGTGCAGTCGAGACCTGTACCGTACCGTGGAGGCGAGGCATGCGCTTTCGTCGCGCACGCCTAGGCGGAAGCCACGGCGCGCGCCGGTCTCCGCGGCGACGGTGGCTGGATCCACCA
>CAYFLJ010000206.1:0-2941 GCA_964343985.1 uncultured Thermoflexus sp. | reverse complement strand
TGGTGACCGGTGAGGAGGGGCGTCGCTCAATCGAGTTCATTCAGGCGTTGCGCGAATCGACCGTGACGGGTGCGGAGGTCAAGTTGCCACTGCGGTAGGTGGCGGGGCATCGACGGCTAGAGGAGGCGCTCATGCCAGTGGAAAACGTGGCGGGGCGCTTCGCCGCCGGATGGGTTGTGACGGACGGCGACCGGCCACTCTTTGGGACCGACCCGGACCGGCCGGGGATCGTGACGCCGCTCTTGCCAGACCAACGTACGGCAGCGTCGCTTGCCGCAATCGTTGCCGACGGTGACGACGCATGGGAACGGCGGCTCGGCGTGGCACCACTCGGAGACCCGTTGGCGGCGATGCGGGCGTTTGCGGCGCACGGCATCGTTGGGTGGACGCCGCAGGGGAGGTGGGACGGCGCGCCTCCGCCGCGTGTGCGGTTCGCGGTGCGCCGCCGTGAGGTTGGGGCACCGCTGCCGACGATCATCGCGGTTGGAGATGAGGCAACGGGTTGGCACGCGATTGTGGTGGTGCACGGTTCACTGCCCTCCGCACATGAGGTGGTCCCATGGGTGCGGTACGACGTGACCGACCGGGCGGCGATTACCTTCCGCGACGGAATGCCGCTCGGTCAAGCGGAGAATGGCGACCCGCTCTTCGAAGTCCGTGGAGGTGGGATGCCCGTCGTCGTGCGGGACGACCCAGTTGTCGGGCCGTGGGGCGTCGCGGCCGGGGTGGTGCAACTTGTGTCGGACCCCGACGTGGCTCACGGTCGGTGTGAGTTCCTCGGGCGGACGTCTGGCGTGGGTGTCGGGCCGTTTGAGGTCGCGCCGGTGCCGGACTTGGCCGCTCGCCTTGTGGAACTTGCCGTCGAGGCGCCGGGGGCGTTCGTCACGGTCAATTCCGGCGGCCACCGCGAACACGCGGCGATTGCGTATCAGGCCCGTCCGTCCGAGGTCGTGCCCCGATGGTGGGACGGTCGCCTCGATTTAGGCGGCCCGGTGCTGCGGGGACCGGGTGGCGTGTGGATGATCCGCCCGGGGAACCGCTTCGAACTTGTGACCGAGGCGCCGGAATGGAGTGGGTGCGACACCTTCTTTTGGGATGGCGCCGGCTCCGCGCCGAGGACTGGCCAAGGCGTCACCGTGTCATGGTGGGAGGTGCGCCATGGGCCGGCCGGGGTGCGCTTGCGCGAGTTCGACGATGTCGGTGCTGCGGTCGGGTTTGTGGCCGATGTGGTTGAGGCTGCGGTTGGAGTTGGTCATCCCGCGGTCGCTGCATTGCACGCCGCGGCAGAGTGTTGCCCGGATGTCGGCGCCATCGTGCGCTTGGTGAATGTGTCCGGGCTTGGGGTGTTTGTGGAAGGAATCGCGGGGGGTTGATAGCTTGTTGGAAGGGTTGTCGCCCTCTGGGCGAGATTGATAGGGACACGAGGGCGCCAACGCGCCTCGTACGTGAGGCACGATCAACACGCCAATGGCGGGCCAGCGGAGTGAACCATCGGGGAACGGGGGGCTTGCCCCCCACGTTTTAGCTGTCGGGGTACGGATACAGTGGGCATAGGGCCGGGTCTTGCGACCTGACGCGTCATGCCTAGATCCCTCTGCCGACGGCAACGTGCCAAGAAGCAGCTGGGGGTTAAATCCCCTTCCCAAGCGCGCACGTGGCGATTCGCGATTGGGAATGTTGGTGGTGAGCAGCCATGGTGCAGCCGTGCACTTCTTGGACAGATTCAAGGCCCAGTCATTCATGGGACAGCCGGCTACTGACCGGCTGGTAGGCACAGTAGAAGGTTCCGAGTCGTCCCGCGCGTCGCTGTTGTCGTTAGTGAACTGCCATGCCGTATCGACG
Source organism: uncultured Thermoflexus sp. (assembly GCA_964343985.1). Classification (GTDB taxonomy): domain Bacteria; phylum Chloroflexota; class UBA11872; order UBA12225; family UBA12225; genus CAILQO01. The sequence goes on along the minus strand of CAYFLJ010000206.1, from coordinate 1,099 downwards.
CGTGACCCTGCCTCATGTAGACGCACCAACTGTTCCGCAGTTTGTCACCGTTCGACTTGTTGACAGCTTGCCGAATCAAGTCATCGCAGAACTCGCGCAAGCCGTTGTCAGTGGTTCTGAGTCCACCCAGCGGGCCAGGGGCGCGCAACATCGGATTGAGGAACTCTGTGACGCCGGACTCGGCTCCTGTTGGCTTGGCCGGCCAGACGTTGCATCAATCGTTCAGCGTGGCTTAGAAGAACAGCTTCCTCCCGGTATTGACCTCCACGAGTGGGTCGTAATGCCGAACCACCTCCACTTTTTGGTGACATTCGGCGAGTCTCACCGAATCGTCGATGCGCTGCGGGAATTCAAGTCACGGACGGCGCGCGACGCAAACCGAGCGATTGGCCGGACCGGGCCGTTCTGGATGGCTGGCTTTTTTGACCGATACATCCGCGATCAACGTCACTTTGACGTGGTGCGGGACTACATCAGGATGAACCCGGTAAAGGCAGGCTTGTGCGCGAGTCCCGACGACTGGCGTTGGCGGTCTGGAGGGAACTCCGGCCAAGCATCACGGAGAACATTTCGAGTGCAGCACGAGGAGGCATTGAGGCCGGAGGCAGGGTGAGCGAAAGGTGCGCGTTTTCAATGACACCCTGCTCCGATCACGAACGTGAGGTGGGGGGCAAGCCCCCCGTTCCCCCGAAGCCACGGCCCCGGTGATCTTTTAAGCGATCAATTCAGGCGTTCCCCGAAGCAATAACGTTTCTGTCGTCTGGCCCGATTGCGCCACCGCTTCGCTAAGCACCCTGCCTTAAGGGTGCTGAGGGTGTGTCCGCCCGGTGCAGATGCGCCGATCTGGCCCCAGTCTGATCTGTTGATCGCGGGGTCGCTTCAGGCAGCAAACGTGACGCGCAACCTCAGGCTTTGCAGGACAAGCCCTCACACGCATGACAATCCCCTGATGAACCTCAAGTGCCTTGGGGTTCGGTCCCTACGCGTCCGCGGTCGCCGTTCGCGATCAGCTCGCGCGCAATCGCCGCGGCGTAATGCACCTCTGAGTCGTCTTCGGGGGCGTAGCCGATGGCTGCGCGCGCGTTGGCGATACTCCAGA
>CAYFLJ010000205.1:0-2944 GCA_964343985.1 uncultured Thermoflexus sp. | reverse complement strand
CCATGCGGACCCCTGCCGTCACTCGCACGTTCAGAGGACAGGATGTTCATGCAACCGAACCAACGGTCGACCAGCACGGACCGCAAGACCCGGGGGCGCACGAACCGAACGCGGACCGGGCCGGTAACCCCCGTCGCATCCCGCCCGCGTCGGTCACGGCGCGAATACGTCTGGATCGCCGTCTCCGTCGTGGTCGCTCTGGTCATGCTGTTGCCGTTCTTTGGCAGCAACGTCGGCACGCGCTAGGCTGGCGCCGTCTCTCCCGCTGTGCCTGCCTCAACCTGACTCGGCTCCGTCAACGTCTCACCGTCCTCAGTCGCGCCCGCGCCAGAATGATCGTCGCGCGCAGATTCACCTGTTTCACGCTTCGACGTGAGGGCGACCTCGGCGTACTCGCCCAAGTGCCGCGCCATCGGGAGCAGATCGACGGGCAGCACTAAGCGCGTCGCCGGGCTCGCTCCAAGCGCCTTCAACGCCTCGAACTGTTGCAGTGCCATCGTTCGTGCGTCGATGTTGGCGGCCGATTTTGCGACTAGCGAAAGCGCGTTCGCCGAACCTTCAGCCTGCAGGCGAATCGCTTCACGCTCCCCTTCGGCACGCAAGACTCGCGACTGACGCTCGCCTTCGGCGACAAGAACGACCGATTGCTTCCGCCCTTCAGCCTCCGTCACCTTCGCGCGACGGTCGCGCTCGGCCGACATTTGGCGATTCATTGCCTCTTGTACCGTTGGCGGAGGCACGATTTCGCGGATTTCGACGTTGGTGACCTTCATCCCCCAGCGTTCTGTCACGGTATCGAGTTCTTGACGCAACCGGATATTTATCGATTCGCGCTTCGACAGGACATCGTCGAGCGATAGGTCACCAAGCACGGCACGGACGACGGTCGTCGCAATGCCCTGTGTTGCGCCCTCGCGGTTTACTACTTGGACAACCGCCATGGCGGGATCGACAACCTTCGAGTAGATCAGGAAGTCCACATCGATCGAAGCGTTATCGCGGGTGATGCACTTCTGTGACGGAATTTGCAGGAAGCCTTCTCGAAGATCGACGTAGACGCCTCGCTCGATAATGGGCAGAACCACCTGAACGCCGGGACCTCGTGCGCCGACGCACTTCCCGAGCCGGAACACCACAATCCGGTTGTACTCCGGGACGATCTTGATCCCCGCAAGAACCAAAATCACGAAGGCGCCGAGAACGATCCAGGTAGCCACCTGCTTACCCTCCGCTCCGGACGCCAGTCCCGTCGACCGCCGGAGATGCGTCTTGCTCGGTGCCAACGTGCGGTGCAACAACGAGTGTAAGACCGACACGACCGGTCACGCGCACCGGAGTACCCCGTGCGATCGTACCCGCAACCCCACCCACCGCGTTGGCCCCTTCGACCCGCCCACTCCACGACTCACCCCGCAGATGCACCGTGCCATGCGGCGACAAATCGGTCTCGGCGAATCCCACTTCGTCACGTGCCGGGACGATTGGCACCACCCGTCGGCGCGTCGCCGCCGCACCGGTTACGACGACAACACCGCTGATGCTCGCCAGAGCGCCAACTGCCGAGGCAACGACCCAGAGCGGCGGCCGGAGATCCGCGCCTCCGACCGGCGGCCCCGAATCCGGAAACGTCCACCAACTCCCGACAGCAACTGCGACAACTCCACCCGCAGCGAGCGCACCGTGTCCGCCCGCTTTGACCTCCGCGAGAAAAAGCGACACTCCAAGCGCCAACAACGCGACGCCCGCCCAACGGATTGGCAAGCTATCAAAGCCGACAAGCCCGGCGACCAAGCAGATTGCCCCCGCGACTCCGAATGCCCCAAGCGTCGGTGAGACAATCTCCAACCCGATCAATAGCAAGCCCAACAGGCAGAGCACGTAGGCGACCGCCGGTTGACCGACGACGCCAACGACAACCTCTGCGGGCGTCCGGCCAACTTCTACCACCGTCGAGTCGCGGGTCTGTAGCAAGCGTGTGCCCCACGGCCCAGCGACCTTGCGCCCATCGAGTTGCCGAAGCACGTCGTCAATTGACACCGCAACGAGGTCGACCACGCGATCCCGCAATGCGTCCGCCGCTCCTAACACGGCGCTCTCGCGTACCGCCGACTCTGCCCATTCGGCATTGCGTCCTCGTTGCGCCGCAAGTCCACGCAGATACCCTGCAGCGTCGTTCGTGACCTTTTCGAGCAGGATTGGATCGACCGGCAGTACCGTCCCGTCGGAGACCATGATCGGGTGCGCCGCACCAACTGTGGTGCCCGGCGCCATCGCCGCGATATCCGACGCCATCACGAGGAAGGTGCCCGCCGAAGCTGCCCGCGCTCCGGCCGGCCCAACCCACGTCACAACCGGAATCTCAGCGCCGAGCAACCGTTGAACCATCTCGCGCATCGAGACATCGAGGCCGCCCGGTGTGTCGATCGTAATCACCACCGCTTCGGCACGACGCTTCTCGGCATCACGCACCACTCGGTCAAGGTAGCGCGAGGCCGCCGGTCCGATCTCACCGCGGACGTGAGCAACGACAACGTCATGATCGGCGGATGCACGACCCGCCGCGCGTATGCCGTCGGCAGGGAAAACCCCGATGATGAAAGCGGTCGCGATGATGAGCACGGACGCTAATCGCCAGACGGCGGTCGTCACACGCACATGCGTCACGCGTCGGCCCGCCCGACTTCCGGCCCTGACGGTGCAACGCAAGGACATCTCAAGGCGAGTATCTGGGTACCGTGTACCTGCGTCAAGCAGGCGGTGCGGACGCCGTGCATCTGCGCCGACACGGTTGGAGCGGCAGGAGTGACCTCACACTGAGACGCAACCAGCCCCACGCGCATCCAACGCTCGGGACGTTGGCGCTAGCCTTCCGCGATTGTCTTGGTTCGACGTGGCAACTGCGTCCCGTTCTTTCGTCGTGGCCCATCCCCATGGGAGCCCAGTG
>CAYFLJ010000204.1:0-2945 GCA_964343985.1 uncultured Thermoflexus sp. | reverse complement strand
CGCACCTAGGCCTGGGTCGTGTTCCTATTGGTTCCCCACGGATGACGCTCAGCTACATGGCGGCGTTGAGCAAGGACGTGACTGCGGGGCCGGCCAGATCGTCGTTGGCGAGCGGCTCGAGCGTTGCTCGAACGGTGTCTCGCAAGCGGGACGCCGGCGCGTCGCCCCACCCTCCAACGGGTTCCATCTCGGCGAGGTGCCAAGCATTCCAGACGACGGTCATGTCCGAAGCCGCGGATGTCCGTAAGTACTGCACATTGCAGCCGTATCCCGATGTCGGCGTCCCGAAACGCCCCCAGTCCAAGCCGTCGGCATCTCGAAGCATGGCCCACACTCGAGTGCCTTTGTACGGCGATTCGTCACCGACCGCGTCACGACAATGCAGCCGGACGGCCATGACGACATCTTCAGCGAGGCGCGGGTCCGCGATCGCTGCCCGAAGGTGGTGACCGAGATGATCGGCCGACGCATCTCCGTGAAACTCATCGACCCACTCATTGTGTCGACCGGTGTCATGGATGAATGCGGCAAGGATCTCGGCTTCGCACTCGGCGTCTCCGGAGACACCATGTGCAGGTGGTCCTGCCAGAAACCTGCAAGCAGTTGACGATATCTGAGGCAGAAGCGCCAGCCATGCAGACCACGCGGCGACACGCGCTGCGTGTCCGCTCCCGTGCAGCGTGTAGGCGATGCGCTGGTGTGAAAACGTTTCCGCGCGCGGCCCGCCCCACACCCGTTCAACCTCAGCGCAGCGGCGTAGCGCCTCGCCGAGATGGGCGGCACGCACCGGTCCGAATGCGGTTATCGCTTGGGCAAGATTCGAAAGACTTGCCGACATTCGCTTGCCTCAAGAAGCGACCGAGGCGGCGCGGGCGCGGTCGGTACGGGTGTCCGAAAGCCAGTAGGCTGCCAACCCAAGGATCACGAGGAAGACTTCAAGTCTTCCAAGCCGAACGCCGAGCGCTCGGTTGGCGGCGTATCCCACTACACCCCCGACGAGAACCGATGCCAAGACTTGGACGATTGCTCGGATCATCGACATGATCCCGTTCCTTCCGAGGAGGCCCGCCCTTGCTGAGACTAACATGCGCAGCATATCCGCGCGCGAACTCCCTCCACGTGCGCGCTTCAGGCGGACGCGTTCGTCCCGACGAAATGTACTCCGTAGGTAACGCTCGCTCCCGCAGGTGGTTCGGCGAGTCGGGTGCCTGCTACAACGAACCTCGGCGTCAACTGCTCACTCGCTAGGAGGACGTTCGGTGCAGAACTCGCCACGATGGTTGATCTATGTGGTTGGTGCGATCGCAGTCGTGACCATCGGCATTCCTGTCTTCCAACTCGTGCTTCGCGCAAGCCTCGGAATAATCGCAATGCTGCTGGCCGGCGGCGTGGCACTCGCGTTTACGACTGTGGCGGCGGTTGTCATCTACATGGTTGCGCAACTTGTCGTCGACAAACTTCGAGGGTGGTAGGCCTCGCCGTTCGTCGTCGGTACCGCAAACCCTCAGTCCAGGGGCGAAATCGCCCGCGCAAGCAACCGATTTGCGGAGACCATCGGCGGCGCAGTACCTGTGGTAGCCGTTCTTCAGGCGTCACGGCACCTCGAGTCCCGGCGGTTCTCCCTCAAGCGCGTGCGCGTCCAGAGCTACCCATTGCTTGGTTTTGTGGTTGAGGCGACACCGACAACCCGACGACCCTGTCCCATCATCACCCTCGCCCGATGAATCGTCAGCGTGCACGCCAATCCCTAACCCCGTAGCAAGCGCAGGCGCAGGACGCCTCGGCGTCACACCGGTTTGCTCACGAAGTAGTGATGGAAGCGCGCCGCTGCTTGTCGAACTGGCCCCGCGCGGGCTACCCAAGCGCGGGTCTACGGTCGCGGAGTCCGTCGATAGAAACGCGTTCACCGCAGACGCCATCTCAGCGTATGGTCGGATCCTCAACGCCTCATGCGCCGGCGGGGCTGATCGTTGTACACGCGTCTCTGTGACACCCGATTGGGCAACGATCACAAGCAGTCCCTCTGAACACGGTCAAGGATTGCCAGTCGTTCGCGCTGGGATGCGCGTCCCCATTGCGCAATTTCGCTTAGCGTGCGTAGACATCCGATGCAGGTATCCCCGACAAGGCGGCAAACCTTCCGGCACGGACTCGCGACTAGGTCAGCGGCTTCTTGGCACACGCGGCATCGAAGCCCGCGCAGCGCGGGCGCACCACATTCAGGGCAGTTCATCGCTGGCACCGGACGACTGCTGCATATAACGGCTCACGGAGTTTTTCTGGTAAACGCATTTCGTCGAAGTTAAACAACGGTAGAGGTTCGTGCATCGTTCACGGCCACAGAAGCACTAAGACACCCACAGCCATTGATAGAACGAACGCAGTAGCAACCAGTGCGGTCAAGTACCACCGTGGACGCACTCGATCCATTGCACGACAATCGGAATGACGATTCCCCACCGCCCCAGTCATGCTAGCCAACTATCGTGCGCAATCGGACGGTGACCGGCGCGATGTACGTCGGTGTAGCGGCGACCCGTGATGAACCGGTGCGATGAGCGCAGGCGCAGGGTTGCCTGGAGGTGCCCCAACTCATTCGCTGGATTGCCCTCGGACGGTGCCACAATCCCCACCGCGAGGCGCCTCGGAGCCTTCGTTATCCGCGTACGCGCTGGAAGCGCCGGCGCCTTCGTTATCCGCGTACGCGCCGGCCCGGTCTCCCAATCGAGGCGGTCACGTTGCCTGGACGCCCTTGCGATACCAATGCCCCAGAGCGGGCGTAAAGGCGCCTCGCCGGTCCCGGGCGAAACGGGCGCGGTGCGTGGTCATGAGCGGGACGCGCGCATTGAACGCCATACGGGAAGGAACAAGTTTGGACACACGGGTTGAATGATCCGTGGTCTCTGAGCCGTAAGCGCGGCGCGCTTTCATCGTGAAGCCCTCGC
>CAYFLJ010000203.1:0-2959 GCA_964343985.1 uncultured Thermoflexus sp. | reverse complement strand
GCCTCTTCTTGGTCGAATGCTTCTTGGGTCTGTTCGATGAGGGTAAGCATGTCACCCATGCCGAGAATGCGCGACGCAACGCGGTCGGGATGGAATTCGGAGAGCGCCTCAATCTTTTCACCAACACCTAAGAACTTCACCGGGATGCCGGTCACCGCGCGAATGGAAAGCGCCGCGCCACCGCGAGCATCACCGTCAATCTGGGTGAGCACGAGGCCCGTCAGGCCCAGTCGGTCGTGAAATGCCTGAGCGACGTTTACTGCTTCCTGGCCGGTCATCGCACTTGCGACAAGGAGCACCTCGGTTGGACGCACGGCTTGGCGCAATTCGACCAACTCGTCCATGAGCGCTTCATCGACCTGCTGTCGACCTGCCGTATCCACAATTGCCACCGAGTGTCCGCGGTCACGCCCCCATTCAATTCCACGGAGCGCGATGTCAACTGGGCGCGCGCCGGTGCCCTCCTCATAGACGTCGCATCCAACTTGCTTACCCAACGTGATGAGCTGTTGGATTGCCGCCGGCCGAAACGTGTCGCAGGCGATGAGGAATGGACGTTGGCCCAGCTTCCGGAGACGGACCGCTAGCTTAGCCGACGACGTCGTCTTACCTTGTCCGTTAAGCCCAACCATCAATACCGGGGCAGGTGACGACCCGGTCCAGTCGAGGCGACTTGACTGACCGCCAAGCGTCTCGACAAGCTCCTCGTTGACGATCTTCAACACCACCTGAGCGGGGGTAAGGCTCTGACTGACCTCCGTCCCGACCGCACGCTCCCGCACGCGCTTGATGAAGTCTCGCGCGACACGAAAATGGACATCTGCTTCAAGCAAGGCGAGGCGCACCTCCTTGAGTGCCCCGTCAACGTCCGCTTCCGTGAGGCGTCCGTGGTTCTGCAACGCACCGAATATGCCCTGCAATCGATCGGTCAACGAGTCGAACATTGATCTCCCTCTGAAGCGTGTGAACGAATGAGTATTTCCGGTGAAACGCGACCTTCGGCTTCGACCTGCGCGGGGGCCATGCGTGCAAATCCACTCACACAAAGAGTGCGCGGACGAATTCTTTCGGGTCGAATGGTTGAACATCTTCCACGCGCTCACCGGTACCCACAAGTTTAATGGGGAGTTTCAACTCCTCCGCAATTGCGAACACCACTCCGCCTTTGGCCGAACTGTCGAGTTTCGTAAGGACAAGGCCAGTCACCCCGACAACGCCGACGAATGTCTTTGCCTGCATGAGCCCGTTTTGGCCGGTGACGGCATCAAGAACGAGGAGCGTTTCGTGAGGGGCACCAGGCATGCGCCGTTCGATGATGCGCCGGACCTTTTCCAACTCCGCCATCAGGTTGGTCTTGGTATGCAAGCGACCGGCGGTATCAATGATGATGGTGTCGACGCTTTTGCTCAGTGCGGCTCCCATACCGTCGAAGACCACCGCCGCCGGGTCGCTACCGGGCGACTGAGCGAACAACGGCACGCCCGTGCGTTCTGCCCATATCGCCAACTGGTCAATCGCCGCGGCGCGAAACGTGTCCCCTGCGATCAGAAACGGAGTGCGGCCACCGTCTTTCAAGTAGGCCGTGAGCTTCGCCACCGTCGTCGTTTTTCCAGTGCCATTGACCCCAATGACAAGAATCACCGTCGCGCCGTGAGTCGGCAGATGCAGCCCAGTGTCCCCCGCAGTCGCCAAAATCGCCTCTAGACGTTCTCGCAACGCTGTCTCCGCCGCGACGCCCGATGGAAAGGGATGTCGCGCGTTCTGCGCGCGCAACGCCTCGACGAGGTCCGAGGTGACGTGGGCACCAAGGTCAGCGGCGATGAGTCGTTCTTCAAGGTCGTCCCAAAACGTGTCGTCTAGCGCGGACTGCGTGCGAAACAGGTTGCGCACGGCGCCGAAAAAGCCGCTCCGCGTCTTTCCAAGTGAGTCGGTGATGGTCGACGTCGATGCATCGGCACCAGCGACACGGGATTCGGGCGCAGCTGAATCGGCATTCGTTGGTTCGGGGGTTCCAGTTCGGCGGAAAAATCGAAACATGTAGGGGTATCTCAGCAGGCCTCGCGCCTGACCTAGCGTCTGGCGGCGACCGACGCCGACCGTACCGGTGGCGTTCCGGTTGTCGCTCCAAGAGATATCGGGGCGTACAGAACTTCAAACTCGGCGAGCGAAGTGTAATCCTGGCTGCCGCCGTTGGACCGAACGGTCAGGCGGACCCACCGAACCGCTGTCTCGGGTACCTCAAACACTGGAACGACAAACCGGTCGTCGCCGGCCGGGCCGGACTCCGGCGTCGGAGGCGGCCCAACGCGCGCAGGCGCCAACTCGTCATCGCATACGACGGTCCATGGGCCGTCTGGGCTCGTTGTCGAGAACGACACTTGGAAGGCCCGCGCCCACGATGATGGCGGGTCTGACGGGTGCGGTCGAAGGATGACCCGGTTCGCGACGGTTTGGTCCGGAAGCGCAAAGACAAGTTCGATGGGCAGAGACGCAGTTGTCCGCCAACTGGGAACTCGAGCGGTCGCCCAGGTGTCAATCAACTTGGTTGGCTCATGCCCCGGCGAGGACGGTGCCGACGCGCGCACGTAAGTCGTCCCGAACACGGTACTGAGATAGTTCGTACCGTCTGGTCCCGCAAACGTGCCTCTCATAGCAATAGCGATGCGAGCGAACTCTTCCGGCGATATCGGCGTCTCGACAATGTCGCGCACGAGATAACCCACCGGCAGCGCGATCAACCCCACAACGAGGGCCACAATTGCGAGCCGACGTGCGCCGTCTCTGGTTGGGCGCCAACGTATCCACCACGGCCGCGCTTCCCACGCACGAATGTCGGCAAGCGCAATCATTTGATCTCGACACCGAGCACAGTACGACGCGCCGCTGTTCTCAATCGTGGATGCGGCGGCTGGCAGGTGCACTGCATCGAGACAGTCATCGCAGAACGCGCGACGGCACC
>CAYFLJ010000202.1:0-2972 GCA_964343985.1 uncultured Thermoflexus sp. | reverse complement strand
TTTACGTGGGCCTGCCGGCCGATGGCGCCGCCGTTCTGGGGCAGTTGTGGCACGAAGGCCGCATCGTGTTTGATTGCACGCCGGACCTTCGCGCGATGGTCGTGCGGGCGATTGCCCCGACCCGTCCGACGCGCCCGCCGCCGTCACGGACACCGATGGCGCGCCCGAGTGGGTCGCGTCTGTCAGGCGGACGATCGGCCGAGGTAGCGAATGTCGCAGGATTGCCGAAAATCACCGATCGCTCAGGAGTGGCGCGCACCGCGACCTCTTCGGAAGCACTTGAGGTCGCATACACCGTAAAGCCGACCGCGGGTGTGCCACGGCCGACGACGGGCTTCGTGTCCGAGGACGAGTTCCTGCCGGTGCCAAGCACGGATGCATTCGGCTTGGGTGACGAGTTCCTGCCGGCGGTGACGCCGGTCTTGGATTCACCCACCCAATCGCGAGGCACGAATGAGGACGGCGACGAACAAGGGTCCGAGGCGTCGGAAGAGGTCGGGGCGAACGATGACCCTGGGCGCCGTCGGCGGCGCGGCGGCATCGGCCGCGCGGCGCGGGCTCGCTAGCAGAATTGCTCAATAACGCAGGTCCGCACGCCAAATCTTATGTAAAATGCGCCAGTCGCGGGTAGGTGCAGGGGGTGCCTTGCCCATACGTGGACTGCGGTATCAGGCCGCTGACCGACGAGGCGCCAATGGCGACGACGCAACAGGATTCCCCCGGTTCTGGCATGCGCGTCGGGCCGTTCGTGCTCGATATCGCAGCCATGGGTACGCGCCGACGCGCGTCTCGTGGCGAACCCGCGCCGGTCGAAGTGCCGGTGCCTGTCCCCGACCCGGACGAGACCGCGGAGATGCGGTCGTTGGCGTCGCTGACCTATCTCGAACAGCGTGCCCTCCTTGACGCGGAGCGGAGGCAGGACGACCTGCCGCCAGAACTACCGGACGGCGTCGAAGAGGAGGTGATGGGCGTCCTTGACGATTTGGTTGAGGATGCGACGCCGGTCGGGCCGCACGTGGGGCAAGGTCGGTTGCCCCGTGAGATCGAACCGGTCGAGCCGAATCGTGAACCGGTTCGATCAGTACCCGCCGATACCCGTGATTGGCGCCGGTCGCCACTGACACCGCGGGCCGAAACGCGCGCCCCGCGCGAGGTTGGTCGCTTTCCCACAACCTCGCTCGGTCGTGAGCGCGCAGGCTCGCCGAGGCGCGACGCTGCGCCATATCGTGGCACCAGTGCGACTGGGAGCTACCGGACGTCGAGCGTGACTGATCGGTCAACCGCGGGGCGCGATTCGGTTGGAGCGACGCCCGCCGGTTCCGTGGATGGTCGGAGTGGGTCGACAAGGGTCGCAGGTCGTTCCGGCCTGACGGGAACGTATGCCCCCGCGGCGCGTGCGGCGGTAAGCGCACGGCCATCGCCGACGCCGCGCCCCACAGGTACGCGTGGCGGGGTTGGTCCCAATCAGTCAGGGACGGTACGCGCGGTTGGGTCGCGCGTCGGACGCCCACCCAGCGGACGCTACCCAGTCGCACGGGCGGCCACAACTTCTGTCAGGCGCGTTGTGCCCGCTCGCGAGGCAATCTCCCCCGTAGGCGGTAGCGCATCACCATCTGTGCGCCCGGCGCGCGATTGGACGCCGGCGCGCAACGTTCGAGATGCCCAGGCGAGAGTCGTGGCGGCGCGGGCGTCCGGTGCAGCGGTCGCGGCGCCGCCACGTCCACGCTCCTCACCGCTACCGGCATATACCCCGCGCGAACCGCAGTACCAACTTCGCGTTCGCGCCGCCATCATGGCTGACCGCGATGCGTGTGGAGCTATCGAGACCAGCTACACCACCGACAGCGTCTGGCAACTTGATCAGCGGCAGGACAACAACGAAATTCGGATTGGCTTGAGGCAGATCTCACTCCCCAAGCCGATGTCGGCGACCGAACCGATGGACGTGCCGTTCGTGTCCCACGCGGACACGCTCTGGTTGGTCGCCGAAGAACTCGAGGTTCCCCCGGCCGGCCGTGAGACGACCTCGCCGACGGTTGGCACGGTAGTTGGCTTCCTCACGGCGACGATTGAACCTCGGCGCGAGATGGTCTATCTGCGGGCGGTCGCCGTCTCTCGCGAATATCGTCGGCAACACCTTGGGTCCACCCTGATTGAGCACATGCGTCGATGGGCGGCGCGTGAGGGAGTACCGGAGATCACCGCAGACGTGTCGGCGAAGAATGCGCCGGCGCTCCGCCTTCTCCAACGGAGTGGTTTTCGGTTTTGCGGGTACAGCGACCGCCTCTATCGTAACGGTGAGGTGGCGTTGTTCCTTGCAATGGCGGTCCGGTAGGGCGACGCACCGGAACGTGGGCCTACAACCCACGGTGCAGCGAAGCTACACACGCGATTTTGGGCTCGAACGAGATTCGTTGAGGGCGGCGGGTACCATCCCGCTATGACGATTCCCTCATCGCTACGCCCATCCGGTATCGATGCCGGCCCGGTGCGCGTCGGCATGTTCGGCCTAGGCACCGTCGGTGGCGGTGTCGCGCGCCTTCTCTTGGAACGGGGTGAGGCGATTGCCCGCGAAGTCGGGCGCCCGATTGAGTTGCGACGCGTCGTGGTGCGCGACCTTGCGAAGGCCCGCGATGTGGCAATCCCGGAAGGCATTTTGTCCGACGACCCGGCAACCGTTCTTGACGACCCGGCCATTGACATCGTCGTCGAGGTGATGGGTGGCATTCGCCCTACTGGCGATTGGCTACGGCGGGCGATTCGTGGCGGCAAGCACATCGTCACGGCCAACAAGGACCTTGTGGCCACCGAGGGGGCGGAGTTACTCCGACTCGCGGCGTCGCACGGTGTCGACGTTGCCTATGAGGCAAGCGTTGGCGGGGGCATCCCGCTGATCGGTGTTTTCCGGCAGGACCTTGCGGCGAACGAGGTCCAGTCGCTGCACGCCATCATCAATGGCACGACCAATTACA
>CAYFLJ010000201.1:0-3009 GCA_964343985.1 uncultured Thermoflexus sp. | reverse complement strand
TCGGCCTTTGGCGGATTGCGCCACCGTTGCCTACCCTGCCGATGGTGCCCGGCCCCGAGAATGGGTCAAGCGTCGATCCGTCGTTCGACTACCTCGGCTTCCGGAAAGGCCTCTTCGAATCCGTCCGAACCGTCGACCAACACATCGAAGACGACGGCCGCGCGTGGGCACTCGCTATCGCCATTTTCGGTGCGACCGCACTCGCTGTCACCGCCACCGACGCGCGCCGAACGGTTCGCTAACCGATGGGTCGGCGCACCCCAACAAGACACATGACGACCGCAACGATCACTGGGGGCGTCTCCGGCGTCGCGCGGAAGACCAAACCAGTCCCACCGCGCATCGCCTGACGCACGCCGCTACGCGCTTGCCGCGACCAGTGCGGGCGCCTCTTCGGCATCGGCATCAGGTGCGCTATCGTCATCACCCGGGTCAACTGGCAGATCTTCCTCTTGCCGAACCCGGATCGTCACGTTGCCGCACACCGTGCACACGACCTTGCCACCCGCCTGAATGGTTTGCATCTTGCCATCTACCGGGCACGGTTCTGGCACTGGTCGTTGCCAACTCGCAAAACTACAGGTTGGGTAATTGATGCACCCATAGAACATCCGGCCGCGCCGCGACTTGCGCTCCAACAGATCTCCCCCGCAATCGGGGCATGGGACGCCAATCCGCGTCACCAACGTGCGCGTGTTGCGGCACTCCGGGAAGCCCGAACAGGCCAAAAACTTGCCGTAGCGCCCCGTCTTGATGACCATCGGGCGTTCGCACAAGTCGCACGTCTCGTCCGACGGCTCATCCGCAATCTCGACACGCTCCATCAGGTCGCGCGCCTTCTCGAGGTTTTCGGCAAACGGCTTGTAAAACTGGTCGACGACTGGTACCCAATCGCCCTCGCCGTCAGCCACTTGGTCGAGTTGCCCCTCAATTTGCGCCGTGAAGCCCGAGTCCACCACGTCTGGAAAGTGCTCGACCAACAGGTCGTTCACAATCTTCCCAAGGTCGGTCGGTCGGAGGACACGCTCAATCCGTTTGACGTATTCACGCTCTTGAATCGTCGAGAGAATCGGCGCGTAGGTTGATGGGCGACCGATCCCGTCTTCTTCCAATGCCTTGATGAGGGTCGCCTCGGAGAAGCGCGGCGGCGGTTGCGTGAAGTGTTGTGTTCCATCGACCGTCTCTAGCGACAGCACCTCACCAACGGTGACCTCAGGCAACAACTTCGACCGCTTATCGGCCTCCTCGCCGTCGCCTTCAACCGCGTCCAAAACCTTCAGGAAGCCTGCAAAGCGCAAGATGGACCCGTTCGCCCGCAGCGTATAGGTCGGTGATCCACCCGCAGCAACGCCGTCTGGGCGCGCCTCAACGTCAACGGCAACCGTGTCGTACGTCGCACCCAACATCTGGCTTGCGACAAACCGCTTCCAAATCAGCGAGTACAACCGGTATTGGTCGGAGGTCAGGTGTGCGCGTAACGTCTCCGGCAGGCGAAGGCTACTCGTCGGGCGGATGGCCTCGTGCGCCTCTTGCGCCCCCTTCGCCCGAGTCTTGTAGACGGGCGCCTGCGACGGCACATATTCCGCGCCAAACTTCTCGGTGATCAGCCCCCGCACCTCTTCTTGCGCTTCTTTGGCCACTTGCGGGGAGTCGGTCCGCATATACGTAATCAAGCCGACCGTCCCTTCGCCGGGGACTTCAAGGCCCTCATACAACTGCTGCGCCACCGTCATCGTGCGCTTCGCGGTAAAACCAAGGCGACGACCCGCATCCTGTTGCATCGTGCTGGTAATGAACGGCGCCGCCGGGTTGCGCACCTGTTGGCGCTGCCGTACGTCTGCGACCACGTAGGTGGACCGCCGCAAGTCGGCGACGACCGCACCCGTCAACTCGCCGTTCGGTAACTCCAACTTCTCGCCGTCACGTTGCACCAACGCAAGGGTCATCGTGTCGCGCAGGACCTTGCCACGTTGCGCCACACGCCCGACGCACTTGACCAGCGCCTCAACGGACCAGTACTCGACCGGCTCAAACGCGTCAATCTCGCGTTCGCGATCAACGATCAGGCGCACCGCCACCGACTGCACTCGGCCAGCGGAAAGGCCTTTCCGAACCTTATTCCACAACAGCGGGC
This sequence comes from uncultured Thermoflexus sp., assembly GCA_964343985.1. Classification (GTDB taxonomy): domain Bacteria; phylum Chloroflexota; class UBA11872; order UBA12225; family UBA12225; genus CAILQO01. The sequence goes on along the minus strand of CAYFLJ010000201.1, from coordinate 875 downwards.
TGAGTTTGTAGCCCACGAGGCGGTCAATGACGCGGCGCCCTTGTTGTGCCTTGACGAGGTTCAGATCGATCTCGCGGGGGTGGCGCAACGCCTCCTGCACCGCCGTGCGGGTGATTTCATGGAAGACCACGCGACGCGCCGGAATCGGGGGCTTGCCCTTCTGTTGCACCGCTTGGAGCAAGTGCCACGCAATCGCTTCGCCCTCGCGGTCAGGGTCGGTCGCCAACAGCAACTCCGACGCACCGCGCGCCAACGTCGCCAACTCTTTGACGAGTTCCTTCTTCTCGGTTGGCACCACGTACGACGGTGAAAAACCGTCATCAAGGTCAACCCCAAGCCGTCGCTTCGGCAGGTCACGCACGTGGCCGAGCGACGCCTTGACGGCGTAGCCTCGTCCGAGGAACTTCTCGATCGTCTTCGCCTTTGCCGGCGACTCGACGATGACTAACTTCTTTGCTGCGACTGCCATGAGTGATCCCGAGTTGGCTAGCGGCCGATGCAACCGCACCGACCTCGTGACACGCCGAATGCAGGGGCGCCCTGAACCCGGCGTCGGAATATAGCAGGGACATTCTGGAAAGCACCCGATGGGGTGACCCCAATGTCCCTCGTTGGTTGGGTATTCATGCGCCACCGGCAGGCACGCCTGCGCCCGCCGGTTGCACCTCGATCACCCGTAAACAATCAAGCACCGTGTCAAGGTCGCGACGCCACGCCTCGCCAACCGCCGAACGGGGAACGCGCACCTGCCCCATGCGCACCACTGCCCGCGACCCAAACGCCTTATACAACGCCACACGGTCACAAGTGACGAATGGAGATAACTTCAACACAAGCTCCGGTCCGGTCGTCAAACCCTGTTGCGTCTCGATGCC
>CAYFLJ010000200.1:0-3039 GCA_964343985.1 uncultured Thermoflexus sp. | reverse complement strand
TCCCCGTCGGCAACGGCGACCAAGCCCGCCTCTCCAACCCGCACCGCTGTCCCGACGGCGACGCCCCGCCGCCCGGGTTGGTGGTGGGACGGTTGGCGCCGGTAAGCAAACGACCTCGCTCCCAACTCCCCGGTGAGGCCGTCCGAAAGGGCGGCCGTGCCGTTGAGTGACGGTTACGTCGCACGACGATCAGGCAGGACTGCGTCGAGACACACGAACCCCCACCTTCAAGGGCACCGTGTGGCCTGTGGGTCCACCCGACCCCGCACCGAAGCGAGAAAGATGAGCACGCACCGACTGCGAGTTCGCCACGCCTAGGGGACTCCGACGTCTCAGGAGCCGGCCGTCACCATGCCCGCTCCATGCGTGTTGTCGCCTCACCGACGTCGTTCGGCGCACCCGATCAGGCGATCCCCGCACCGTCGCCCGGTGGGGGGCAAGCCCCCCGCTCCCCGGCGGACCACTGGTGAGGGCAATCCCCCGCTCGCCGGAGAAATGCCGTAGGGGTCGGTCGTCTTAGCGTTACCCGGCACTCGCCGCGACGCGCATCGCGCCGACGTTATCGGTCATCGTCCGGATATGGGCGATTCGCCCCTCGCGCAACCGGATAACCACGAGGGCCGGCATCGCGATGGGCTTGCCCGTCGCCTCGTGGCCCATCATCGGCAGCATGTGCGTCCCCGCGAGGGTGTAGCCGATCACCGCGAAGCCATCGCCCGCGTCGATCTCCACGTCGCGCACCTCTGGCATCCCAAGCGTCTGCCACGCCTGGTTGTTCGCCGCGAGAAACACCGCAAGCCCCTCAAGGCGCATCACCCCGGCCTGCCACGTCACATCGTCGTGAAAGAACGGCGCCATGTTCTCCCGCGTGAACTCGCGTAACGACGAAATCGTCGCCACGAACGCCTCCGCGAACTGCCGTGTCGCCGCCACCCCGTCGCTCATTGGCGCACGCACCCTTCCGTCAACTACCGAGTTCTGGCACCCACGTCAGCGACCGGATGTCGTTGCTTGCGAGGTTGCCGTCGCGGAACCAGGGCATGACGATCCCGATGACATGGCGCACGGTGCTTGACCGATAGGTCGTCCACTGTGAGGCGTCACCGCCCCGTGCCACCGCAAGGCCACCGCCGCGCGTGCCGACCCAAACGTTGCCGTCGGGCGTCTGCACCATCGCCTGCACCCACGGGTTCGGCAGCGAACCTTCGCCGGCAACCACGGCGCGCCACCGGCCGGGATCTCCCTCAGGCAGGCGTTCATCGAGGATCGAAATGCCCCCCTCGGTGCCAAACCACATACGCCCGTCACGGTCGGCAAGGATGGCATGCACCTTTGGATGGACGAGATCGCTCGTTGTCATCGTCAAGGTCTGCCAATTGCGGGCGTCGTGCGCGGCAAGATCACGGGACGATTGTCGAGGCGTGAAGACAGCGGCGCCATTCTCGGTGCCAAACCACACGCGTCCCCGTCGGTCGCTCGTCACGACGAAGATCAGGTCGTCCGGAAGCGCTCCGTCCGTGTTGTAGCGAGTCAGACCGACGACCCACTCACCGTCGCCACCACCGACCCGCGTCGCCTCAGCTGCCATCGTCACCTCGGCGCGTGATGCGTCTGCAGGCACACCGGTGGCAGGCACGAACGCGTTGACCCCACCCGCACCGGCGAACCACACACGACCGACGCCATCTACGTGCACGGTATCGAGGATCTGATGCAGGAGCGGCGTGTTGTCGGCCAAGAAGAGGTACCCGCCGCGTTGCAGATCAATCGCGGATCCACCCCGTGCCGTCGCCACCCACGCGACCCCTCGACGGTCGACCGCCACACCGAAGACTTGCCGGTCTGGGATCGTCCCAGTTGTGACGTCGTGAATCACCCACTGGGGGTCTGGCCCCGCCGGCAACATGGCAAGGCCGCGTGCCGTCCCGACCCACGTCTCACCATCCGGCCCGATGGCAATACCGCCAACCTCGTCGGACGGCAACGGCACCGACGGCCATGCAAGCGTGGCGACATCAGTTGAACCGTCGCGATGCACCGTGATCCGGTTCGCCCCACGCGCCGTGCCGACCCATAGCGTCCCCGGCGTCCCGAGATCGGGAACCTCACGCGCCGTGGCAAGCCCTGCACCGGCGCCCGTCGCCACAACCAACGCGATCACCGCAACCACCCAACGTGCGCCACGGACGGCACGACGTCGGGCCTCCGTCCACGCCGCGGTCAGGGCCTCACGTTCGGCACGCGTTTGGCGCGACTGACGCCATGCCCACAAGTAGGCGCTCGACGAGGCGGCCATGACCGCCAACGCGATAAGGACCGCCTCCGATGGAAACTGCGCCCGCCCAAGGCGCGACATGTTGATCTCGACGGCGACCAACCCGGCGGCGCCATCTGGCAACACCGAACGGAAGTAGATCATCGGGCCAACCATGCCGATCAGCGAGGCCATGCCGGCCCACCATCGCGCCGCCCGACCTAACGGTGTGCGTCCCGCCCGACGCCACGCCAACCACGCAATCGCCGCGACGGCGACCGCCACCACCGGCGCCAACTGTTGCCACGTGCCGGGCGACGTCAGCCGCGCCACGACCGCGTCGAGGCGCGCCAACAGACGGTCAAAAAGGCTTGCAAGCAGTGACATGGCGGGGCGTCGGAGTGAGGTTGCTCACCAGATACTGGTGACGGACGGTGTACCGGCTACCATTGCAAACGCCCCGCAACGTACGGCGGCGCGCCGTCAACGCACCACGATCCCGCCAGTGATACGGCATCGCCGCCACGAACCGAGACCGCGCCACGAACCGAGACCGCGCTATGGCCGATCCCACCACGACCCAGACCGACCCAAACCGGGCGCGTCGCGCCGCGTGGGCGAGTTTTGGCACGGCTATCGCGTTCTGGGCCGTCGCGTGGGTTGTGCCTGAGATTCGGGAGTTCGCGATCGTCGCGGGCTTGTGCTTCTTCTTCCTGATCGGCGGCGTGATCAGTTGGGACTCCCGAGGCGGGCACTGACGCCACGCCCCGGTCAGCGAACGGCCC
>CAYFLJ010000199.1:0-3065 GCA_964343985.1 uncultured Thermoflexus sp. | reverse complement strand
TCGCGTGACGCGCGCGGCGTTCGGCTTCGCCAACGTGATCCCGGGGGCAGCGATCATCGCGCTGATGGTCCCCATCGCTCGTGCATACGGCGCCACGACGCGCGTGGCGATCACACTGGCTGCCATCACCGGGCTTTCCACGCTCACGTGGCCGTACGCACGGTTGGACTTCGCAGAGACCCTTGCTGGTGCGTGTGCCTTCGGTGCCTTCGCGACGCGCAGGGCATCGGCACACGCCGGACGATCCCCTCGCCACGCACTCGCGCTAAACGTCGCCGCCGGTGCGCTCGCCGCCGGGGCGGGTGTCGCGAAATACACCGCCCTCTGGTTCGCGCCGCTCATTGCGATCGACGCACTCTTGACGCCGGGCGTCCTTGCGAGGAAGCACGTCGCCGCTCTCTTTGTCTGCCCGGGCGCCGCCGTCGGGATCGTCGCCATTACGACCGGCGTTGTCGCCCCACGGATCATCACCGAGTTGCCCGACGGACTCTCCCGTGGGTGGCTTGGCTTCCCGCTTTGGGCGGGCCTGCTGAGTTTGCTGGTGTCGAGCGGCAAAGGGCTGTTGTGGTACGCGCCACCGCTCGCCCTCGCGTTCGCCGGCGCCGTTCCGTTCGCTCGACGCCACGGCGCCGCCGCCTTCCTGCCGTTTGCGGCTCCGGCAACCTACCTCATCGTGTTCGGCAGCAAGGGCAATTGGCACGGCGGCGGATGGGGTCCTCGCTACCTGATACCGATGGTGCCGTTCGCGATGATCAGCTCCCTGCCAATCTTCACACGCGCCTTTGGGCCATCCGGTCAAACCACCATGCTGCGCGTGTGCCGAACTGCTGCGCTGATCGCTGTCGCGGGGACGTTCATGATCGGCGTCGGCGTCAATGTGCTCGGTGTTCTTAAGCATCCAAACGCGTACACAATCATGTTCCGCGATCACGTGGCCCCACAACTCGCAGAGTACGGCGCGGGAGACGTCGGGATCTCCGCACCGCTGGCTAACGCGTACCTGGACTATTTCCGGCGCGCCAAATCGACGTCAGAACTCGTCCGTCCTCCTGGGTCGCCGACTGACATACACGGCACGCCGCTTCCCACACGCGGCCTCGGCCATCTGATCGACCGCGATAGCCCACTCATCGTCAAACTTTGGCCAACACGTCGTGCGCGCTTCGCGCTCACCTTGTACTTCTGCAACTACGACGGGCCCCTTGAGGTGCCCCGCCACCAAAACGTGACGGTCGTGGACTCCTTCGAAGCCCAGACACTTCGCATTGACGACTTCGCCGACGGCGTCTACGCAACGTGGGCGGTCGAAGCCGTGCCGGACGAACCAATCGTCATCGCCGCGTACGACTCCGGGCGTGCCTTTCCGGTCATCTCCGGGGTGTTTTTTGACCCGATTCCCGTGCCGCCCCGCAGTAACGCCGCGACGCCCCCGTTGGATCGGCCGCTGCCAACCATTGATCGCACCACCCACGGCCTCTGGATCGGCCGATACGGGCGCGACGGCGGCGTGCTTCCGGCATATGAAATGGGTCCGCGCGATGCCGGCGCCTTGCCAACGTACATCGACTCCATTACTGGCGGCACGCCGGTCTGGGTCGATACTGGTGAGCTTGAGCGATCTGAGACGGCGCTCCTCTACGCCCCGGGATTTAGTCCGATCGCCGCGCACGCCTGGCTCCTCGGCAACGACCTCATCGCCGCGCTCTTCCCCGCCGACCACGCGTTACGTCAGAAGGCGCTCGCCTCGCCTCCGTGGCGATACGTGCACGGCCTCGAGATTCACAGCCCGCACCCGGAATACGGCCTCGGCATCGACCTGTGGCCGCTCGCGATGCGCGACTGGTTCGCAAGTTGGCCAAGTGTGATGGTGGCGGTCTGGGCAACCTTTGCCGCGCTACTGGCCCTTTCATGTTTCGGGATGGTGGCGTTGTTGCGGGCGTGGATACAGGGCGCGCGCTCGTGAACCGTATCGCTGGCGTGAACCGCATCGCTGGATGGTGGCGCGCCCTCGACGCCGGCTCGCTCTTGGCCATCTTCTCTCTTGCGATCTACCTGGCCTCCGCGGGCGGCCACGCGTATAGCACCGACGGCACGTTCGCCTTCGAGATGGCGAAAAGCGCGGTGCTTGACCCGGATCACCAGTACTGGGGGCGCTTCCGCAGCGCGTTCGCCCGGTGGGGCGTGGCAATGCCTGCATTCGCCCAACCGTTCGTCCTCGGCGGCGCGGCACTTGGGTCCCTCGCCCCGGAACGGGATGATCTCATGGTCGATGGTCATCGCCTCCGCGTCGAAACATGGCCAGTGGTCCGCGCCAACCAGCCTTCTACGTTCCCGAACCCAGACATACTCGTCGGGCGAGACACCGACCTCGTCCGCTCCATCACCGTCGTGAGTTACCTCGCGAACGCCGCGACTGTCCCAGACGGCATGACGGTCGCCGAGATCCAACTCGTAGCGCCCTCCGGAACGGGAGGTCGCGCCACGTTGCCTATCCGCGCAGGTATAGAGACCTCCGAGTGGGCATGGGATCGGCCCGATGTGCACGGCACGGTGGCGCATCGGCGGGCCGAAATCGCGGGGCACTGGGTCGGTCAACCCCGGGGCAACCTCTATGTGGCGCGACTTCCAATCGATCCGCCGCAGCCGTTGGCGAGATGGGAGGCGCACGGCACCGCAGCCCTCGGCACCACAGGTACGTGGGAAGTGCGCGCCGTTACGTTCGAGGTGGCGGACCGAACTGCCCCTGCTTCGACCCAGTGGCGAGATGCCCGCACCGGTGACCGAATCTGGTCTGAACGACAGTCGCTTGACTTCTGGGCGCAACTCGGGTTTGGGATGGCGAACAGTGTCGTCACCGCGCTCGAGGTGCTGATGGTCTGGCGCGTCGCGGGACATTTGGGAATTCCTCACACCCCACGCCTCGTGACAGCGGCGGGCTTCGCCTTCGGCACGATTGCATGGCCATACGCCAAATACGACTTCAGCGAACCGCTCGCGGCGTTGGCCATTTTGGTCGCCGCCGACGCCATGTACCGCGCCTTCCTGCCGAATAGCCCCGGGTCCGT
>CAYFLJ010000198.1:0-3094 GCA_964343985.1 uncultured Thermoflexus sp. | reverse complement strand
CGGCAAGTGGGGTGTGTGTCGCGACGAGGTGGGCAAGCCACCGGGCGAAGTCGCGACGGTCCTCGACCTTGAGGCAGAAGTGGTAGAGGCCGGCGGCGCGATCCACGCGTGGGGCGTCGGGGTTGCCGGTGAGGTGGAGAAGGTCTTCGCCACCGGCACCGAGGGCGGCGAAGTCGGGCGTCGCACGATGGACGCGCAGGCCAATGCGATCACGATAGAAGGCGATGAGGCGGGGCAGATTGCGCGCCGTGAGGTGGACGACGCCGAGGCGCGTGGCGTCGTGGATGACCGGCGTGTAGCCGGGAAGGGTGGCAGGATTGGCGGTCATGGGCATCTCCGATTCGGCGTTACTGGCTGATGCGCGGTAACTGCGTGAATGATAGTAAAGGGATGGCCGATGCGCAAGGGGTGCGACGAGATCCGTGACCTGATTAGGGGCCGTCGCGGAAGAGTTGGGCGAAGATGACGCGCCCATCGCGATCGTCGGCCATGCCGATTGCGAGACGCCCGTAGCGCGGGTCGAGGATATTCGCGCGGTGGGTTGGGCTGGACATCAGGGCGCGTTCGGCGCGTGGTGGTGCCGTGCCGACCGGGCCGGGGAGCCGCACGAGGTTTTCACCGGCGACTTGGTGGCGCAGGCCGGCGCGCTGAATCAAGCTGAGGAAGGCGAGTGCGCCGCCGTCGTCAAGGTGCGAGAGGGCAGACCGGCCGACCTGAGCGCTTGCGCGAGTGCGCGCTAAGGCGATGAGTTCGGGGTCGGGCGCGAGGCGCCGGAGGCCGACGGCGGCGCGGTCGCGGTTGGTCTCGTCGATGAGGGCGAGTTCGGGCGCGACCATGGTCGCCGGCGGCGCGGCCATCATCTCCGGCCGTACGTCAATCGCAGGTGGCCGTGGGGAGGTCGCAGATGACGGTGCGGGCAGGTCGACCTGCGAGGGTTCCTCGTCCGCGCCGGGGCTCGTGTCGGTGGGTGGCGGTTCGTCCGGTAACGCGAAGGCAATCCCGGCAACGGAGGCGGGGCCGGTCGGCGTCAAACGAGCGATGGCACCAAAACTGAGGCCAACGCAGACGACCAAGGCGCGCAACAGGCGAGGGGTGACACGGGTAGCCATCGCGATGTCGAGGCTACCCGTTGTCTCGTGGTCCGCGACATCCGTTCGCCCGATTCGTGAGACGGCGCGCGCATCGCCAGAGCTTGACGGCTTTGCGCGGCGGCTCGATATCGGGATCACGCGGCGCCATTTTCTGCGGAAAGCGAGCGTCGGTGACGACGTAGAGATCATGGCCCTGGCGATATTCGGCACCGATCACGAGCCGGTCGGTGAGAGTGGTGCCAATCATGGGTACCGAACAGGCTTCCCTTCGAACGCTGGTCCTGATTGCTTTCTTGGCACGTGACGATACGTGTGGTACAACGCGCGGTCAGGTGGTCGTCGTTCGTACATATAGGGGTAGGCATGAACGGCAGATCTGATCTGGGGGGAGGTCATGTCATGACGAGACATGGTCGGCAGACGAGGCGCCAAGCACTAGCCTCGTTCGGGGCAATGATTGGTTCGGTGGCACTCGTTGCGTGTGGTGGCGAGAGTGCGCCGGCAACGACGGCGGCTCCAACGAAAGGCGCCGCCGGGGCACCGGCACCGACGACCGGCGCGGCGGTGAAGCCGACAGAGGCAGCCGCGGCGAAACCCGCGACGACGGCGCCGACTGCGGCGGGGACGGTGCGCTACTTCACGTGGGGGAATGCCTTCTCGGATGGCATCGAGAAGAAAGTCATCGACGCATTTCAAGCCAAGCAAGACAAGATCAAGATTGAGTTTACGAACTCTCAGGCAGACCACTACACCAAACTGACCGCGGCGATTGCCGGAGGTGACCCACCAGACACCGCACTCGTCGACGGATACCAGTTGCGAAACCTTATCAAGAAAGGTGGCGCGAAAGAGCTCACCTCTCTGATGAGTCGCGATGGCATCAAAAAAGAAGACTACGTCGATGCGTGGTTTGATGAGTTTATTTATAAAGGCAAGTTTTACTACCACCCGAACATGCGTGGATCAAGTGCATCATTTTTCTACAACAAGAATCTAATTGAAAAGGTTGGCGCAAAGGTCCCCACCGAAGGGTGGACGCTTGACGATTGGCTGGCAATTTCGCAGGCGGCGACGCGCGACGGCAAGGGCGCCGCGCCGACCCAGTCAGGATTTGACCCGGCATCGGCCACTTTTGGGACGGAACGACCGGGGCTCTGGTGGCCGTTCCTGTGGGTGAATGGGGGCGAACTCATCGACCTCGACAAGAATAGTTGCGCCCTCGACCAACCGGCTTCGGTCGAGTCGCTGCAGTTCTTGAGCGATCTTCAGAACAAGTACAAGGTCACGCGGAATTCGTTTGAAGGGGTTCCACCGGCCGCCGATCTCTTTGTGCAAGGTCGCTTAGCGGTGTTGCACGGATGGTTTACCGACATCCCACGGTACCGCGCCGAGATCAAAGACTTCGAGTGGGACACGGTGGTGATGCCGCAGGGCAAGGCGAAGAAGCAGATTGGCCTCTACAAGGGCAATGGCGAAGTGATTCCGACCGGTGCCAAGAACCCGGATGCCGCTTGGGAGTTCCAGAAGTTCCTTGGAAGCTACGAAGGGATGTTGATCTACGGGGTCGAGGGTCGATTCGTTCCGGCGCTCAAGAAGGCGAATCAGGATCCCAAGTTCCTCGACAAGGCGAAGGCGCCGAAGAACCTTGCAACCTTCACCGACCCGCGCGTCAAGACGCTGCCGCTCATGCCTGAGTGGGAGGACTTCAACCGGGATGTCTGGAATGGCGCACTTGACCGTCTGTGGAAGGGGGAGGTGACGGCGAAAGAGGTCGTCGTCGATGTGGCCCGACGCACGAACGAGATGATCAAGAATCGCGAACAGTACTGACGCTTCGGCCGACGCTGATTGGCGTCTGCGGTCCAATGTATGACGACCGACGCGAAGGCGTACGCGGCGCGGTGCCATTGCGATTCGTTACGTAGGTTGTGACGGGTCGGGATGGCGCGCGGGTAGGACGCGTGACGGTTGTGGTGAACGCCACGACCGTCGATGCTGCTCAC
>CAYFLJ010000197.1:0-3101 GCA_964343985.1 uncultured Thermoflexus sp. | reverse complement strand
GGTCGTTGTCGCCGAACGATTTCGCGACCCCGCATTGACACTCTCCACGGAGCATTCGGCGCTCCGGTCGGTAGTTGTCGCGCTTGACGGGTCCGCCGAGGCCGAAGCGGGCATCCCGCACTCGGTTATGATCGCTCGCGCAATCGGGGCACGGATACACCTCTTGCGCGTGGTGCCCGCTGCCCCCCAAGCGGTCCTCCCGATCATCGCGACCGATCTCGTCCCGGGTGCGCCGACCGCGATTTCGATCGACAGCACCGATACCAACGACACGCTTGCGTTTGGCGCCACGCTCTACCTCCAAGCGGTCGCCGAGCGGCTCCGTGCCACCGGCCTTGATGTCCAGACGCACGTACGCGCCGGCCCACCGGGTCCGACAATCGCCTCGACGGCCAACACGCTGAACGCAGACCTGCTCGTCGTTGCGAGCGAACCACACCGAGGCATCAAGCGTCTCGCCGGAAGCGTCGCTGACGAGCTGTTTCGAGGGGCACCGTGCCCCGTCGTCTATGTGCGAACGGCGACGCCGACGGAGGGACGCGTCGCCTCGGGCATCAGGCACTTTGGCAATGACGTCGCGCAAGCCGGCGCCGTCTCGGCGGTACGCCTCGGCCTCCGGGAGGTGCCGGTCGATCGGATCACCGGTAGCGTTGGCCGAACGCACGAGTTGCTTCCAACGTTTCTCCCTCGCCGCACTCGAAAAGAAGACACTGCGCGTTTTCTTGGAGTGCGCACTCGCCTTGAACGCGGCGATCCGATGCCACCACTCGAGCTCTACAAACTTGGGTACGACTACTACGTCCTCGATGGTCACCATCGAGTCGCCGCCGCGCGGCAACTCGGGATCGGTGAACTTGAGGCGGAGGTGACCGAATACCTCTCGCCGTCCGACGCCGAACAGCAGCAAGTGTTCATTGAGCGGCGTGCATTTGAGAGAGAGACGGGCCTCACCAAGATTGGCGCCGCGCGTGTCGGGACCTACCCCGCGCTCGCCGACTTACGGGACGCGGCGCCGGTGGAGGCGCTAGGCCGAAGCCGAAGCCGTTCCGAAGCCGATGACACCGCGCGCGAAACGTGGCTTCGGTGGTACTTCGGGTTCTTCCAACCACTCCAGAAATCGATCCGCAAGCGAGGGCTTCAGACCGTCTTCCCGGGCGAACGCTCTGCAGACATCCTCGTTCGCCTCGCCCAGTTTCGTGACACTGAGGCACGACTCGGGCACGAGGTGTCATGGGAGACCGCCCTCGACCATTTCGAGGTCGCGTATGGCCGACGATCACGCACCCGGTCGTGGAGTTTGCGCGACCTGGTTCCTTCGGTGGCGCCTCTCCGGAGCTAAGGCGCAAGGCGACAGTCGCCGCCATCACCGCCAGATACACTGCCATCCGAAATGCGTCGATGCGCCGTCCGCGCGTCCACGCCAAAGGTTGTAATGATCGACCGGGCGTCCATCGAGTCCGCCGCCGCCCGCATTGAGGGCCGTGTACGAGTAACGCCAGTGGCGCCACTCTTGCACCGGGATCTCGGACTGCCGGGTGAGATCACGCTCAAACTCGAGTCGCTCCAGCGGTCGGGGTCGTTCAAGGCGCGCGGGGCGTTCAATCGGATCCTTACCGCCACGCCGACGCACGCGGGCGTAATCACGGCATCTGGCGGCAACCACGGCGCTGCGGTTGCATGTGCGGCGGCTGATCTCAATCTACCCGCAGAGGTGTTTGTCCCTTCGGTTGCTTCGCCGACGAAGATTAAGCGCCTTCAGGCCTACGGTGCGCACGTACACGTGGTTGGGGACCGGTTCGCCCACGCGTACGCCGCCATGCAGGCGCGCGCCGCCGAAACGGGAGCACTCGTGGTACATCCATACGATCAGCTCGAGGTCCTTCAAGGGCAGGGGACGTTGGCCAGGGAGTTCGAGTCTCAGGTCGCCTCGCTCGATACCGTGCTCGTCGCCGTTGGCGGTGGAGGACTCATCGGAGGGGTCGCCGCCTGGTTCGGAGGTGGGACCGGCCGTACGGTGCGCGTGGTGGGGGTCGAACCGGAAGCGTGTCCTTCCTTGCACCACGCCCTTGCCGCCGGCGAACCGGTCGATGTGCCGGTCGGAGGTCTTGCAATCGATAGCCTCGGCGCGACCCGAGTTGGGTCGCTCATGTTCCCAATCGCGCGTGCCTACGTTGACCGAGTTGTGCTTGTCACGGATGAGGCCATCCGTTCGGCCCAACGACTGGCTTGGGATGGCTTGCGACTTGCCCTCGAACCAGGGGGTGCGACCGCGCTCGCCGCCGTCTTGTCCGGGAGGTATGTACCCAACCCGGGTGAACACGTTGGCGTCGTTCTCTGTGGTGGGAATGTCGATCTTTCAAGCCTTGAGGAGAAGCCATGACCGTTTCCCCACCGGTGCGGACGTATCAAGGTGCCGCGATCATTCCGCAGGATCGGTGGATGCTTCGCATTCAGGCCGTCTTTGGATGTGTCGCCTTCGCCGCGATTAGCGTTACGGCCACGATTGCAGGGGGGCTAGCGGCGGTCGCCGGCGTTGCATACGGCGCGACGCTCGCGCTCTCGTCGGTCGCCTCGTTCATCTACAACTCACGGTTCCGCCATCGTCGGGGAGAGACCGTCGCCGACCGGTGGCGTCTACTCGATCACTCGGCGATCTTTCTCCTGATCGCCGGCACGTATACCCCGTTTGGCCTCCTCGTCCTCTCGGACGGCCCAAAGCAACTCATCACGGTCTGGTCCCTCGCGTTGACCGGTGTGTTGCTTAAATTCGTCGTTCGGTTTCGCTTTCAGGCAGCGTTCCTTCTCTTGTACCTTGCGACCGGTTGGTCGGTCGCGATTGGCATGGATCGCGCGCTAGCGGAAATTGAACCGACCTCGATGGCGCTCCTTATCGCCGGCGGGATTGCTTACACCACCGGCGTGCTATTCCATTTGCGCACCTCGTGGAGGTGGTACTCGGCAATTTGGCACGCGTTCGTCCTCATCGCATCCATGCTGCACTTTGGCGCCGTCTGGACCACCATTGGCGCGCGCGTCTAGCGACGCATCTGGCGCACCGTGTCAGTCGCACGGCGACCTACAATGGCCGCGCCACCGAACCG
>CAYFLJ010000196.1:0-3103 GCA_964343985.1 uncultured Thermoflexus sp. | reverse complement strand
CCACACCGTCTCCAGTGCAGTATTGTCGGCGCTGCTTCGTTTCACGACCGTGTTCGGGATGGGAACGGGTGGGACCAAAGCGCTCGGATCACCTAGACACCCGAATGGTAGCACCTTCCTCGGCGCCACGCAAGGCGCACGATGGCCACGACCGTGCGATCAGTTGGCATCTGGTTCGACCCGGACTTCGATTCCAATGGTTCGAATGACGGCGCCGACGGCCTCGGCACGTTCTCTCGGACCAGAAAAGGGGACCGTGCTGCCGGTGAGATGGATCTCGTTGGCGTGCCCCTCGGCGGCGTCGCGTGTCATTCCAGGGACGGCCCGCATGAGAATGCGAATGACCTCATCGAAGGTGTTGTGATCGTTGTTAAGCACGACGACTTTGAACGGCGGAAACAGGCGACGGAGAACCTCTGGGTCGAAGTCACGTTCGCGCACTGGGGTCGCCGGGGATTGACTGCCCTCGGCAGGTCGGTCGCTACTGGTCTCGGCCGTTGCGTACCGAAGTCGCCTTGCCACAGTCGCCTGGCTGCTCGCCTGTACCCGCGTCATCGCTCTCACGCCTTCTCGAACGGATTGGCGACCGGAAGCGACCGGCCCGAACCGACGCGTTCCCTCTGCTATCGTGCCGCCATGCCCGCCAACCAACAATCGCTTGTCCTAATCATCCTCGATGGGTGGGGGATCGCCCCGGTCGGGCCGGGTAACGCGATTTCCGCGGTGCCGACGCCTCACCTTGATGCATTAGCGCGCGAGGGGGTGACGTCGACGTTGGACGCCGCCGGCGAGGCCGTAGGCTTGCCGGACGGTCAAATCGGGAACTCTGAAGTTGGGCACCTAAACCTCGGGGCAGGTTTTCGAGTGCTTCAGGACCTTCCACGGATCGATACGGCAATCCGCGATGGGTCGTTCGACGCGAATCCGGCGCTTGTCGGTGCCATCCGACATACTCTCGCCGCGCCTGCACGAACACTTCACTTGATCGGCCTCGTTAGTCACGGTGGTGTGCACTCACACGCACGTCACCTTGATGCACTCATCCGCCTTGCGGCGAAGTACTCGATCGATCGGGTCGCGGTGCACGTGATCCTCGATGGGCGCGACACCCCCCCTCGACAGGCGCTCGAAGACCTTCCCGGACTTGAAGCAACCCTGCACGCCACTGGTGCTGGTCGCATCGCGTCCGTGTCTGGGCGGTATTACGCGATGGACCGTGATAAGCGTTGGGACCGTGTTGCACGTGCGTACGCGACGATTGTCACTGGATCAGGTCCGCGCTTTGCTTCGGCGGCCGCCGTCGTCGAAGACGCGTATGCCCACGGGACAAACGATGAGTTCGTCGAACCTGCCGTCGTCGGTGAACCAATTCCCATTGCTGACGGTGATGCCGTCGTGGTGTTCAACTTCCGTGCCGACCGTGCGCGCGAACTGTGCCACGCCCTCCTGCTGCCCGACTTCGATGCGTTCCCGCGCACTCGGGTCGCACACAACGTTCACGTCGTGACTTTTGGTGAGTATGAGGCCGGGCTGCCGGTGACCGGTATCGCGTTCCCGCCGCAGCATGTGGATGCCCCGATTGCGCGGGTCGTGAGCGACGCCGGATTAGCGCAGTGCCACATCGCCGAGACGGAGAAGTACGCGCACGTCACGTTCTTTTTGAACGGTGGCATTGAAGTTCCCTTTGCCGGAGAAGACCGCGTGCTTGTTCCGTCGCCTAAGGTGGCGACATACGACCTGCAACCCGAGATGAGCGCGAGGGAACTCACACGTGCTGCCGTCTCGCGCATTGAGACGCACGACGACGCGTTGCTAGTGATGAATTTCGCGAACGGTGACATGGTCGGCCACACCGGTGTGCTGTCGGCGGTGCACGCGGCGGTGGCCGTCGTCGATGAGTCGGTCGGCATCGTTGCCGCCGCGGCGCGCACACGGGGCCGGATCGTCGCGGTGACCTCTGACCATGGCAATGCCGAGGTGATGGTTGACCCGAATACCGGCGGGCCATGGACTGCGCACACGACCAATCCGGTGCCATTGATCATCGTGGGCCTGCCAGATGGGACAACGCTACGCCCACGAGGTGAACTCTCGAACGTGGCGCCGACACTCTTGCGTTTGATGGGTCTGCCCATTCCGCCAGAGATGACGTCGCCAGACCTGATCATGTAGGTCGGGACGGGCAACTCGTGCGTTGGTTGAACGTGGGCGACTGGTATTCGGGGAGTTCCGTATCCTCGGCAGCGATGGAACCAGCGTACGACGTGATCGTGGTCGGGCTTGGAGTCATTGGTGCTTCGGCGGCGTGGCAGCTCGCGGGGCGAGGCGTGCGCGTCCTCGGCATCGATGCCCATGCACGGGGCCATGTCTTGGGGTCATCGCACGGCCGAAGCCGGATCATCCGCGAGGCGTACTACGAGGCTGTCGAGTACGTGCCGCTCGTGCAACGTGCATTTGGCCAGTGGCGTGAACTCGAAGCCGAGTCGGGTCTCGACCTGTTGACCATGACGGGTTGCCTCAACATCGGAACGCCCGGGACGCACGTCGTTGATGGGGTGATCGCGAGTGCCGCCACCCATAGGTTGGCTTCGGATGTTCTTGACGCCGCGGCGATGCGCCACCGCTTTCCGGCCTTCCAACTCCCCGACGATCAGGTTGGCGTGTTTCAACCGAACGCGGGGATTCTCAACGCTGACGCGTGTGTCGGTGCGCTGCTCGATGGTGCCGCGTCGCGGGGGGCGACGATTCGGCACGGCGTGGTCGCGGCGGGTTGGCGCGCGGATGGGGACGGGGTCGTGGTGGAGACGCCAGACGGCACCATCCGAGCCGGACGGCTAGTTGTGGCGGCTGGTCCATGGTCGTCATCAGTCCTTGCGCGGTTGGGACTGCCACTTCAGGCGGTCCGTCAGTACGTGACACATTTCCAACCCGATGATCCGTCACGGTTCACGGCACCGGCATGCCCGGCCTTCATCTGGGACGTACCCGAGGGTGAGGTGTATGGCATCCCCTACATCCCCGGACACGGATTAAAGGTGGGCGGCCACGACCCGGGGCAACCGTGTACGCCGGAGACCGCAAACCGCGTGGTGACGGATGACGA
>CAYFLJ010000195.1:0-3123 GCA_964343985.1 uncultured Thermoflexus sp. | reverse complement strand
TCAAAGAGATCAAACCCGTCGTCGTGCGCGTCACCCATGCGATCACCCTCCGCCCGCCACTCCGGGCCGCCGCAGGGTACCCACCGCCCACCCCACGCACCGTACGCACCCCACCGCCAACGGCACGCCCCCAGAAACGGTTGCACGCGCAGCGTCGTCGAACTACGCCTCGGTCTCTCCCACCAGCGACTCAATCACGTGCAGTTTTCAACGATGTATGACTGTCGCACGCACGACAAACCATGATGCGTTCTCATTGGTACGATTTCCACACCGTCGCGCATGGACGGCGGTCTAGACTGCGCAATGACCGATCGTGTGGGACCACCCGACGACCCGCCAACGCCGGACGGGCCAAACCATGAGGCGCTCCTCGAGTACGCCATCGACCGTCTCGTGGCGCGCCGCCGGTCGTTGCCGATCCTTCGTCGAGGTGACCTGCGCACCCTTGTCCGCGCCAATCGCATCTTCCCAAGTCTTGGGTCGACGTTCATCGAGTGTGCGCCCGAACCACTCTTCCGCCAAGGCATCCGGCAACTCGCCCAAAGCCGCACGGTCGGCGTTCAGGGGATCGCCTACGTCACCGCATTTACGTACCCCGAGATCCTGACCGACGTCCTCACCATCCTAGAGTCACCATCAACTGAATACGGCGACGACACGGCCCGCAGCATTGACGAGGATCCAACGTCGGCCTCGGCCGCCGCGCTAACCCCAGAGACCTTCCCCGCAATCATTTGTACGATGGTCGCGAGCCGCGTTGGGGTCACGCATGTCCGTAAGGAACTCGAGGCGATGCGGCAAGCGCCTCCAGCACCCATCCGCCGCCGCCCGCCCGTCGTTCGGCCGGCCAAAGAACGGCGTCCGTCGGGCGAACGCCAATCGCGTGCATCAAAAAACGCCGCACCAGCGACTGTCGGCGTAACGGACACACAATCTGAACGCGAGGGGCGCCCAGACCCAGACGCAATCGATGCCAACCCCAATCATTTGGAATCGGTCGCGGATCGCCCTGCCCTCGCAGGCCCAACCACAACCGAACCTGATGGCTTTAGGTCTCTGACGGTTGACGCGATCGGTACGGCGACCGACGAAGCCGCGCACCACGGCACCACCGACGGGGAAGAGGTGTCAGCTGCCCCCCGCAACCTCGACGCTTCGGGCGGCAGACTCGGCGCACCTACCGACACCGTCTCGTTGGACGTCGATGCGAGTGGCGACAACGCGCCTGTGCCTGAAAGCAATCCTGAAGCGTCGCCAATCACCGCGGCGGCGACCACGCCGTCGCCGGCGGACCTCCGCACTCTCGTGGCCGTGTTCGAGACGGTCTCGGCCGACGCCTACGACTGGGAAGCCGTCGGCGACGCAGCGGTCGCCCTCCACGCACTGCATCGCACGCGCCTCGAAGAACGACGTCGTGACCAAGCGCGCCACCTTCGCAATCGTGTCCACGAACTTGTCGGCCGCTTCAAGGATACGTTTGACACGTGGGGCTTGACCGCCACCGGCGACGCAGCCGCGTGGTCGGTGGATGGTCTTCGTCACAACGACACGGCGCACGTGACGAGCCTGATCTCATCCCTCGAAGATGCCTTCGCCCAGTGGCAGGGCGCTCGCGACGCGGGCGAACCGCCAATGCTTGGCCAACGCGAGGCGTACCGCGCCACGCTTCGGAACGCCGAGAGCCAGATCGCGTCAACGTACGCACACCTCGACGAGGCGCTCCGGCCGCGACTCACGACTGAAGCGTCCGTCAAACCGACGGACTCGATACCGGCACCTGCCCCTCGGGCGGTGATCGCGATGCTTCTGCGCGAGGGGTACTTCGGCACCGCCGCCCGCCTGCTTCGCGCCGAGGGCCCAACCGCGGCCGACGCCGCCGACCTCGCCGAGACGATGCAACGGCGCATGGAATTCGAGTTCACCCGTCCGCTCGCCACCGTGCGAACCATTGTGAGTCGCCCGTCCTTGTCACTGGCGATCGTGAGCGTCGCCAAACAGCTCGAATGCGACCTCTCGTCGCTCGTTCTTCAACCACCCATCCAGTCCGTGACGCACCGACACCTCGCCGAACTCTTCTGGAACGCCGATATTCGCTTACGGCAACGCCACATTAGCGATTTCCTCGGGCGGATGTGGAATGGCATTGAGCTAGCCGTGCGCCTGCGCGTTGAACTCGCCGCCCGTCGTCGAATCACCGACGTCTCAAGCGCCCTCTCATGGTGGGGCGAGATCGACCCAACCTCACCGATCCGCACCCGCGCGGCCGCCTCGCGTCATCTGTCGGCCTTCGAGAAGGACGGACTCATGTCCGTGCGCGGCGGTCTCGCCATCTTGGAGGGCCTCGAAGAGGAGGCCCATGAACGGGGCGACTGGCACGAAAACGAACGCTTACACGACGCCCGTGTCGCGATTTGTGCACTCGAACCGGTGAAGCAATTGCGCAACGACTCCATCGTTGCGCACGGCACCGCCGCCGTCTCTGAAGAGGGAATCGCCCTATCGCTCTTCAAATCTCCCACGCGACTCTCCGGGTTACGCATCCCGCCGCTTCTTACCGGGTCCGCCGAGATCGCGTGGATGTACCGTTCCATCATGGAGAATCTCGGCATCACTCTCGAAGCCGACAACCCTCTCCTTGCATGGGGACGGTCGCTTGCCGACGCGCTTCAGTCAAACGAGTCGACGACCCGATAGCCGAACGAGAACACACCTCCAGGCGACGCGACGGCCCCACTCTCGCGCCGGTCGGCCTAACGCCAAGACGCCCCCGCCGGGCGAACCCAACGGAAGCGTCTCGGACCATCGTTCGGGCGTCACCCGCAGCAACGCGCTACGACTTTGCACCCGCCGGTCGCGGCGTCGCCTGTGGGCTAGGTCTTGCCCGTGACGCGGCGGCGCCGGCAGCCTTCGCCGGATGCACGTGCGCCAACAGACGGTCAAAGCGGTCGGAGAACATCGCTTTTCGCGCCGCCGCTTTCTCGGCCGTGGTCTTGCCCGCCGCGAGGTTCGCATCAACGCGGGCCGAGGCGTTGGCGACCATCGCGGCCTTCACGACCGCCACGTCAACGTTGTGCGCCTGCGCGACCTGCGCCAACGACTTGCCCGGCAACTCGGCGTCCA
>CAYFLJ010000194.1:0-3130 GCA_964343985.1 uncultured Thermoflexus sp. | reverse complement strand
TTGGGAGAACGGGCCTAACCCCCCAACCCCCCTTCCCTACGAGGGAAGGGGGGCTATCTACGCCGCGCGGTCCTCGATCGACTTGGCGAGGGCAAGCACAGAGACGGGCACGTCTGGATACATTGTGGCGAGGCCGTGGCCCATCGGGTCGGCGAGCGGCGGGGTGAACAAGATTGGCCGCCCGGCCCGCGCCGCGACATGGTTGGCGACGCTGCCAAAAATGAAGCGCCCGACCGCCCCACGTGCGTGGGTCGTCATCGCGATGGTGTCGCAGTCCTCGCGTTCGGCGACCTCAATGATCGCCGCCGCGGGGTCGGCCAAGACAGCGGTCACCGCCCGTGCGCGCACGCCAGAGGCCCGCACGACGGCGGCCCGGTGATCGAGCGCGTCGAAGACGGAGTGTTGGATCGACGCACCGACGGCGCGGCGATACAGGTGGAGGTCGAGGACGGTCAGAAGCAGTAGTTCGCCGTTCGCCTCACGCGCCATTCGATACGCCTCTGGCAGTACCCGTGCGGTACGGGCGGACCCATCAAGCGGCACGAGGATGCGCTTGCCGATACCGGGCGACGGTGGCGGGATGAGCACGTCGGCGCTCCAGTCCGGCGAGGTCATGCGGTCGAGGACCCACGGCCACAGGACGAGGGTGGCGCCGTCGCTCGTCCGCACGACGTCTTCTGTCACGCTCCCGCGCATCATGCGGACGGCGGCGGCGCGACCATGCGTGGTGAGGACGGTGAGTTGGGCGTTCGTGGCCTGCATGGTGGAGGTGAGCGCCGCGCCGGCCGGGCCAGATGGGACGGCGGTCTCGACGTGCACGCCGGGCCACGTCGACCGGACCTCGGAGGCAACACGGGCAAGGTACGCCTCGGTTGCGACGCGTTCGTCGAGGCCGCTGTCGAGTAGGAAGCCGAACATCTCGTGATGCGTGGTGTCGGAGACGGCACGGCAGACCAAGAGGGTTGTGTCGCGCCGTCGAGCGATCTCGGCGGCGACAGGGATGGCCCGTTCGGCGAGATCACTGCCGTCGAGGGCAAGGAGGACTGGCCGGTCCGCCACGGGACGGGCCATCGCGACCGGGGTGCGCGCAGGCGAGGCCAGCATCGCAGTACCTCCCAACAGGGCGTTGGGCGGTCGTTACCGCGCGGCGCTTCGGACCTTCTCAGAGATTGCGCCGCCAGTGGTGACGACACCCGACCCAACTACCATGCTGATGACAGCGTGCGCCGCGAACGTAACCGGCGCATGAACGCTGGCGGTAGGTGTCAAGCGGACGGGTGGTGATGGGTGCTGACTACGCCGGGCAGGACCTACGCGGGCGCGACTTCAGAGGGGCGGACCTGAGAGACGCGTCGTTTCGAGAGGCGAACCTGGCGGGGGTGAACCTCGCGGGGGCCGATCTCTCCGGCGCCTATCTGTGGGGTGCCAATCTCGCAGGGGCCGATTTACGCGCCGCCAACTTGTTCATGGCCAATCTCATGCGCACAAACCTCATGGGTGCGCGCCTCGACGGGGCATATCTGCGCGGGGCTGACTTTTGGGGGGCAAACCTGTCTGGCGCGCGTTTCGATGGCGCAGTCGGGCGCGCCGACCAAGGCTAGCCTCGCGCGCGCGAGTTTCTCACTCGGGGCCGATTCGGTGTCACACACGCCGTCTCTGTCGCACCTTCTGAAGTGGGAGGGCACGACGATGCCGGCGGCAGAGACGATCCATGAAGAGACGAACTTGGCCGTCGAGTGGGCCGAGGAGAACCGTTCCAGCGCACGGGCGTCCGAGATCAAGGCGCGCAGGGCGTGGTTCGACGCACGCCCGGTCGACGTGACCGAGGCGGCGTGGACTGCCCGCTGGGAGGTGTTCGCAGCGGACGCGATTCGCGCCGCGGCTCACGCACGGGATGCACAGGCGTCTGCGGAGAGAAGGATTGAGGAGCTGGAAGCGTCCGACAGCACCGACGACCACGAGGACACCTCAGACGACGACGCGGACAGTGCAGACGACGAGGAGTACGGGTGGGACGGCTCGCCAGTCAGCTCCGACGAGGATTGGGAGGCGTGGGATGACGTCGCGTCTGCCTTTCAGCAGGTGGCCAGCGACTGGGAGGACGCGGAACTCTTATGGACCGCCCTGGCAGCGCGCATCCACGCCAGGCAACTCGATCTCGACGACACCGGCACCGCATAGGCATTCAGACCGGATGTACGTCGACAAGAACTCAATACGTAACGTGTAACCTCGGAGTACACTGCAGCGATGTCGAGTAGAAACGATCAAGTCGGGCCGGGATATGGCGCAGGGTGGGCGATCCGCGAACGTGCGATCCCCCTCCCAACTCCCGAGAGCGGGTATGCGCGGGTCTTACTCGTAGGGGCGACGGGGGCCGGCAAGACCACGCTCTTGCGCCAGTTGCTCGGCACGCACCCTCGCACGGAGCGCTTTCCATCGACCTCGACCGCGAAGACGACGATCTTCAACACTGAGTTCATCGTCGCGCACGGCACGCCGTACCGCGCCGCCGTGTCGTTCATGCCGTACGACGAATTGGTCCTGCACCTCTACGAAATCGTGCAAGAGACCTTCGCCCGATTCGTCGAACGGAGAGACGAACGGCAAGTGCTTCGGGCATTTATGGAACATCCGGAGCAACGCTTCCGCCTGAACTACATCCTTGGGAGCCCAGCAGCGGCGGCGGATGAAGACGACTCCGACGAAGACGCGTCGCAAGACGGCGACGACGGTGACAGCGAGTCGATCGTCCCTGAGGTGCTGACCACCTACTTCCGTCGACTTTCGGTGTTGCACGCCCAGATTGCCGGTGCATTGCGGTCGTCGGGCATCCCTGAAGCGATCGAAGACGCGCAACAGGCGTACGACACGCTGCACGCGACAGTCCAGACTGACGCAGACGTGCGGGCCTTCATCGACGACCTCATCGACGAGATTTGTCGTCGGGTTGAAGCCGTGGACGACGGCACACTTGCGTGTGACGCGCAAGATTGGCCGGAGAGTTGGACCTTCGAGACGGATGACCGTGGGCGGTTCATCAAGGTGGTATCGCGCTTCACGAGTAATCACTACCGGCAGTTCGGCAAGGTCGTCACCCCCGTTGTGAGCGGCGTGCGGGTCTCTGGGC
>CAYFLJ010000193.1:1688-3145 GCA_964343985.1 uncultured Thermoflexus sp. | reverse complement strand
TGATCGAGCATGCGCCCAATCTTGGTGTAGTCGTTAGAACTCACCCGCGTCATCGGGACGGCCGACCCGCCCTCAATCGCCATGAACGCGAGGAACGCTTCATGATCGCCCCATGCGCCATGCTGCTGTTCGACCAAGATGAAGTCGATGCCGGTGCGGGACAGCACCTCGACCGCGAGTAGCGAGCCAAGGCCCGCCGAATAGCCGTAGACGGCCTCGCCGCGCGCCAATGCGTGCCGAACGTGGTTGGTTCTCATCGCCGTGTCTCTCCAAGCCTTCGCACCACGCGTCGGCACTCGGTCAGCATAGCGCGCCATTCTCGTTGACGAGATTACTCAGCGGTCGCAAGAATTCGCCGGACTGTTGTTACAAAACACTATTCTCTATTGCAAAGTTGTCGACCGCGGATACACTCAGCGCCTCAAGCACGGGGCGAACGCGCGACGAGATGGGGAGCGATTGATGGCAACGACATTGCGGCCGGGCCACAAGCAGTGGCAAGTTGCGATCACTGACGGGTTTAGCGACCGGTATGACATTGAGGAGGCGCGCTTCGCCGCGGCCGACGTCGGGGGGACACGCTACTTGCGGATCAAATCCGCCGCGGAAGTCGTCGAACAGTGCGCGGATGTCGACGTCATCATCAAAGGGTGGATTGACCTCCCTCGGGAATCGCTCCAGCAACTTCCGCGCCTCAAGGCCATCATTCGTGCCGGAATTGGCGTCGACATGGTGGACATCGCCGCCGCGACCGACCTCGGCATTCTTGTCTGCAACACGGCGACGTACTGCTTGGATGAGGTCAGCAATCAGGCACTCGTCTTGCTGCTCGCGCTGAACCGCCAATTGATTGCGCACGCCGCGCGCATCCGCGAGGGCGGGTGGGCCGTGCGCGACGTCCCGCACCCGCGACGGTTGAAGGGTCAGGTGCTCGGCCTCGTTGGGATCGGCAACATCGGCAGACAGGTCGCGGCGAAGGCGGCGGGTTTCGGCTTGAAGGTCGTTGCGCACGATCCGTTTGTGCAGGCCGACCACGTAGATGTGACGGGCGTTGGCGCGGTGCCGCTGCTTGGCCTGGACGAGATGCTTGCCGTCGCCGACATCGTCTCGTTGCACTGCCCACTCTCGCCGGCAACCCGTCACCTGATCGGCGCGCCGCAACTTGCCAGAATGCGCCCCGGGACCATCCTGATCAACACGGCGCGCGGTGGCCTCATCGACCAAGACGCGCTTGTTGACGCCTTGCGGTCTGGTCACCTTGGCGCCGCTGGCCTTGACGTCACGACGCCCGAACCGCTGCCACACCCGCATGCTTTGCGCGAATTATCGAACGTCCTCCTGACTCCGCACACGGCAAGTATCTCCGTGGAGTCGGGAATCGATTGTCGTAATGCCACCGTCGACCACGCCGTTGCCCTCCTTGAGGGACGCGTGCCGCCCGATGTAATGAACCGTGC
>CAYFLJ010000193.1:0-1588 GCA_964343985.1 uncultured Thermoflexus sp. | reverse complement strand
CGACCCGCGATTCTCGTCGGCGACCTCCCCGACGGCATTCGCCTCATCGAAGAAGAGGTCGCGGCGCACCTCGGCGTGAGCCGCGGCCCCGTGCGTGAGGCGTTAGGCATTTTGCGCGACGAGGGCTTGGTGACGATCGCCCCGCGCCGAGGCGCCATCGTGACGGGCCTTCGCCCAGATGACATCGACGACCTCTACGACCTTCGAATCGTCCTGGAGTGCCACGCGATCCGCCGCGCGGCCACAACCATTGGGCCGAGCGACGTGGCGTATTTGCGCAACCTCGATGCCGCGATGGTGTCCGCAACGAGGCCGTTTGCGCCGACCGACGTTGCGTTTCACCGGCACATTCTGGTGATTGCCCGACAAGAACGTCTTCTCGCCGCCTGGGAACGGATTGCAGGCATCGTTGGAGGCTTGCTCGCTGTCACCGACACCTCGCGCCCTGACCTTGTGCGCCACGCCAACTTGATCGCTGCCCTTGAAGAACACGACGGCGAGACCGCCACGGCGATGATGCACCTCCACATTCGGAACGCGCACCGGATCATGCGTGGAGTGTTGGCTTCACGGTAAGAGCGCGTTGGTGGTGGCGCTCGGCACGGTGTGCGACCGGATCCGACCCGATCTACGCATCTTGTTCACAAGATCGCCGGTAGATGCACCCGCGGCTTGCCAATAAGCACTGGCGCGGATAGCCTGCTCGTCAACAAGAACAATGCGGTGCGTACGTGAGGCGTGCGTCCGCCGATGCTTGAGGGGGAGCGACCATCGTGGAAGATCGTGACTACTTGCGCCTGATCCGCCGACGTACCGTCGCGACAGGTGTCGTGGCGGCGGGCGCCGCTGGTGTTTTGGCTGCCTGCGGTGACTCTGCGCCGGCCGCGGCGCCGACCGCTGCGCCTGCAAAGGCGGAACCCACGAAGGCGCCAGCGGCGGCGGCCCCGACGACCGCGCCAGCCGCCGCGGCGACGAAAGCGCCGGAGCCAACGAAGGCACCGGCGGTCCTCAAGGGTGCCACCGTGCGCTGGCTCGGCGGCGAATGGACATTCCTGCCCGCGCTTACCGAGGTGCTTGAAGCCTTCGGCAACGATTGGGCGAAGCAGAACAACGTCACCATCACCTTCGAAAAGGTCACGGACATCCTGCCACGCGTCCAGACCGCCATTGAGACCAAGGGCGGCGCGGACATCATCCAGTACTCATCGCCGCCAGCAACGATCGCGGCGGCGCTTGCCGACGTGTCCGATATCGCCGACTTTCTCGGCAAAGAGGGCGGCGGGTACCTGCCAGCTGCGCCGTTTCAGCAAGTGGTTGACGGGAAGTGGCTTGGCATCCCGATGGGCCAACACAACTGGTTCGTCAACTATCGCCAAGATTGGTTCAAGGAAGAGGGCCTGTCTGGTTTCCCCGACACTTGGGAAGAGGCGCTCAAGGTCGGCGAAAAGCTCAAGGCAAAGGGCCGCCCGTATGGGGTGTGCCTCTCCGATCAGGCGTCCGGCGACGGGAACGCAAACTCCCGCCTGTTGCTCTGGGCATTCGGCGGTAAGGAATTCAATCCAGACGGGTCACTCGCGCTCGACAGCAA
>CAYFLJ010000192.1:0-3154 GCA_964343985.1 uncultured Thermoflexus sp. | reverse complement strand
GATACCTCATCGGGGACACCGGCCGCGCCGTCGAGCACGATGCCATCTGGCAGGACCACACGAACTGAGGAGGTTCGCCCCAACGGAGTTCGCGCGTGAGCGTCTCGAATCGCGGCGATTGCTTCAAGGATTGCGGCCTCCGGGTCGGGCTGAATGCCTGCCGATTGGCACACATCACCCACCGTTGCCCCAGTCTCACCAACGTTTACGCTCACGTGAACGTTCGGCCCGTACATGCGCCGCACTTGCGCGAACACCGCGTTCCTGAGCGCGACCAGCGATTCGGCCCCGCTACGACCGTCTGTTACATCCCGCGGCGTCCCGGTGCGACCCGCAGGTGCTTCGGGCATCGTCGCCTCGTCACCGGTCCCGAGCGTGATGAGGATTGTCGGTGGCGCTTCGGTGGCACGTGATCGTGCGACGTTGCTCATGGTCGACCGTGCATTACGAGAAGCCCCCGCGCCACCCGCTCCACTATTTCGACGGGAGAAGGCGAGCGGGGGGAGCGGTGCCCGACTCGCGTGCTTGCCGGTCAGGGATGGTGCACCGCATTCCACAACGACCACACCGACAGTGCGGTAAACGAGGCGGCGCTATATGCGTTCAGCGACACCAGCGCCGCAAGTTGCTGCGGTTCAAGCGCAATCACCGGCCCGAACGGCAGCGTGCGTCCGACGATGAACGCACCGTACAGGAACACAATCGCCACTGCGAGATTGCGCCGATCCGTCCGACCTCCGGCTTGGCCAAGCCCAAGCGTTGACGGGAGGGAGAGCGCCATGATCACGACGCACGGCACGAGGAACGCTTCAACGCCTGAGTCACGCCCGAAGACTGCCGTGCAGAAGACCGTGTTCACCGCGCCGACTGCCGGGAACGCCAATCGGCCCAGACCAGAATTCGTACGTCGCGATATCCACGGGACGAGACAGAACAAGGGCGTGGAGACCAGAGTCAGGGCGAGCCACGGCGACCAGCTTCCGGTAACCCACGCGACGAAGAGCGGGTAGGTCGGCTGATTCGCCAACAACACCACGACCAAGCGGTGGACCGCCCGCGCGACGGGATCCGGGCCATCGAAGTACCGCGCCACACGCGCGATAACGTTGCCAGCACCCATCGCCCCGCCTCACCGAGAATCTGCGAGGTTTTCGGCGACGCGCCCCGCTTCGGGTTGGGCAACCGCGGGGCTTGCACTTGAACGTTGCGCCTGGCTCGTCGCACTGCGACGGGAGAGTGCGGGTGCAGGGTTATCTCCGCCGTCGACTCTCGACAGCGTTGGCCTGAGACGGTAGTGGCTCACCCCCCACTCACCACCGCCGGCGTGGCCGAATAGCCCCGCCGTGGCGAGAAAGAAGAGCCGCCATCGTTGCTGCCATAGCGCCGCATCGTCCCCGTAGGTCTCCCTCATTACCGCGCTGATTTCCGACCGATTGGCATCCATGCGACGCAGCCAATCCTCTGCGGTCCGCGCGTAATGGCGGCCATCCCACCGCCACGTGTCCTCCACCGAAAAAAGGTCAGGGAAGGCCGACGCAAGCCCGTGACTCGGCATGATCCCACCCGTGAAGAAGTGTTGGGCGATCCAGTCGGCACGATCCGTTCGGTCAAAGCGGTAGGCACCACGCTGATGGCTGAACACGTGCAGAAACAGGCGGCCACTTGGGACGAGCCATCTATTAACGCGTCGCAGCAACTCGCGCCAGTTCGACATATGCTCAAACATTTCGACAGAGACCACGCGGTCGAACGCACCGTCCGTGAACGTCACATGGTTCATGTCAGCGGTGAGTACGCGCAGGTTCGTGATTCCGCGCGCACGAGCCCGGGCTTCAATGAACGCGCGCTGCGATCCAGAGTTCGATACCGCTGTCACGAACGCCGCGGGAAACCTCTCAGCGAGGTGGAGCGTGAGTGAGCCCCACCCGCAGCCAAGCTCAAGAATGCGATGGCCGTCCGCGATGTCCGCGTGGGCAACGGTGGCGTCGAGCGCCGCGACCTCCGCCGCCTCAAGCGTTGTCCACGGCCGTTCGTAAAGCCCGCACGAATACTTCAACCGCGGCCCAAGCACCAGTTCGAAGAAGCGCGCCGGCACCTCGTAGTGCTGCGCATTTGCATCGTCGACGTGCGTCGCGATGGGTTTGTCGCGCATCGCCTCGGCGAACCACGCGTCGGCACCGAGGGGAACCATCGACAGAACCGCGCGCGTTCGGGCGACCAACATCCAGATGCCCGCGCGCAAAAGCCAGTCCGGTAACGGCGCGCGTTCGGCCGCTTCGATCAGCGTCCCGAGCACTCAGTTCGCTCCCCCCGGTCGTGTTCTGCGGGCATCCCGCCTCTCGGTCATGCACTGCGTCTGTCGTCCGGGGGCATCCCTACCCGCCGCTCGGTCATGCACTGCGGTAGGGCAAGAATGACTCGACTTCTCCCGCGTCATGTCGTTCGGATAGCCTACCCCCGCGTCGCGCGAGACGACATGTAGACGTTTGCCGTAGCCGAACGACGCGACTGAAGGACGACCCGACACACGTGACCGACGCCGCGACCACCAACCATGGCGCAGGGCGCTCTCGAGATTTCGCAACGCAGCGGCCGGTGCCCCGCATGCGGATTGCCGTCGTCGGAACCGGTATCGCAGGTCTCTCCGCGGCGTGGCTGCTCTCGAAAGCGCACGAGGTCACCGTCTTTGAGGCGGACACGCGCATCGGCGGCCATAGCAACACCGTCACGGTTGATACCCCCGATGGCCCAATCGCGGTCGACACCGGCTTCATCGTATGCAACCCCGACACGTATCCGAACCTCATAGCTCTTTTCGATCAGCTCGGCGTCGAGACGGTTGCGACAACGATGAGTTTCTCGGTGTCTGTGCAGCGGGATGACGCGCGCGACGAACTTGAATACTCAGGTGCCAGCCTCCGCGGGCTTGTGGCGCAGCCGATCAATCTCCTGCGCCCACGCTTTTGGTCGATGCTTCGCGACCTCGTGCGGTTGTACCGCGAGGCGCCAACCGATCTGGCCGCCTTAGGCGACCTCACCCTCGGGCAGTACCTCGCACGCGCGAACTACGGTGACGCACTGCGAGACGACCATCTGTATCCAATGGCCGGCGCAATCTGGTCGACGCCAACGGCACAGATGGCGAACCTTCCCG
>CAYFLJ010000191.1:0-3156 GCA_964343985.1 uncultured Thermoflexus sp. | reverse complement strand
CACCAACATTTCCGGCACCGATGATCGCCACCTTTCGCCCGCCACGACGAGGGTAGGCGTCGAAGGTGCCAATCGTTCCGGTCTCCATGGTGGCTTCCGACACTCCGAACGCAGTCTGATGACCGCCACAAACCGCGGTGAGGCAACGACCCCTGAACGCCAAGGTCAATCAGGCGTGAGTCTACGGGTTGACTGAGTGCTTCACGCACGAAGGCATCCTAAGAAACGATGCGTTGCGTGCCGAACGACCGAAAGCTCGCGCGATTCGATGTATCGCCACGGGGTACGATCAACCAGATACCCTCGCGCGCATGGCTGAGACTCCTTCCGCCACCCCACGACGCGTCTTCGACGGCATCATCTCTGGCCTCAGCGCCGCCGCCATCTGGGGGGGCATGTACGTCGTTAGCCGCGTCGTCCTGGACGAGATCCCGCCGGTCACTCTCGTCTTGGTACGCCTGATCCTCGGCACGGCCACCTTGGCGGTCGTGGCCCGCGCCTCCGGAACCGCGATGCCGTCGCGACACGACTTGCCGGCGCTTGCCACCCTCGGGCTTGTCGGGATGTGTATCAGCCTGATCGCCCAGTTTGCCGGGACACACCTCGCCGGCGCCGCCAACGGCAGCCTCATTACAAGCGCCACGCCAGCATTCATGCTTCTCTTTGCGTGGCCCATCCTCGGCGCACGCCCATCAATCCGTCAGGTCGTCTCGCTCGTTCTCGCCACCGGAGGCGTCCTGATCGTGACGTTTGGCGACACTGACCCCGTCGCCACAGCAGACGGTACGCCCATCGTCGGGAACCTCCTGCTTCTCGTCGCCGCCATCACGTGGGCGTTGTACTCCGTCCTCGGCGGCCGTTCGTCGGCGCGACACGGCAGCCTTGTCACAACCGCGTTTGCCACCGGAACCGGCGCGATCTTTTGTGCCCCTCTCGCCGTGTGGGAACTGCAGACAACTCCGGTTGGCGACGTGGCATGGGGCACGATTCTCGGAATCGCCTACCTTGGGGTGGTGTCTACGGCCGGGGCTTTTTACCTATGGAATCGAAGTATTGATCGCGTTGGCGCGGCAATCCCGGGCCTCTTATTCTTCGCGCAACCGGTGGTCGGGGGCCTTCTCGGCGCGACCCTCCTCGGCGAACATCTCGGGGCAACGTTCTTCGCCGGAGGCGTCTTGGTGGCCGTCGCTGTCATCCTCGGCCTCCGCGACGCATAGACCGCCGCGTCGCCGCCGCGCATCCCGCAGACGGTCCGCCGGTAGCGGTCGTACCCCAAATATCCTGCGTATCCTCGTGCCAATGACCCAAGAAACTGCCCCTCTGTTCCACCCGCTTGCCATTCGCGGCGTAACTCTCCGCAACCGCCTCGTCGTCTCGCCAATGTGCCAATACTCGTGCGACGACCGCGACGGCGTGCCAACCGACTGGCACTTGGTCCACCTCGGCGGCTTCGCCAAGGGTGGCGCCTCCCTCGTGATTGCCGAGGCGACTGGCGTTGCGCCGGAAGGCCGGATCACCCCGTACGACACCGGTCTGTGGAACGACGCTCAGATCGAACCGTGGGCGCGCACCGTGCGTTTCGTACACACCCAAGGTGCCCTCGCCGGCATTCAGTTGGCGCACGCCGGGCGCAAGGCGTCCACCAATCGACCGTGGCTTGGCGGCAAGCCAATGGCGCCGAGCGATGGCGGTTGGCAACCGGTCGGCCCATCTGACCACCCGTTCGCCGACGGCTACGCCACCCCACGGCGTCTAGAAACGGAAGAGGTCAGTGCCCTTCCCGGTGCGTGGGCAGCCGCCGCGCATCGTGCCGACCTCGCCGGCTTTGACGTCGTCGAGATCCACGGCGCGCACGGCTACCTCCAACACAGCTTTCTTTCGCCAGTCACGAACGACCGCACCGACCACTACGGGGGCGACTTCGAGGGGCGCACGCGCCTGATGCGCGAGACGGTCACGGCGATCCGCGCCGTCTGGCCCGCCAACAAGCCGCTCTTCGTGCGCCTATCCTCGACCGACTGGATCGACGGCGGGTGGGACGGCGACGACACCGTGCGTCTCTCGCGCGACCTCGCCGCGCTCGGTGCAGACGTCATCGACTGCTCTTCCGGCGGCGTCGCTCCGCATCAACAGGTCGTCGCTGCCCCGCTTTATCAGGTGCCGTTCGCCGCACGTGTCCGGCACGAGGCAGGCGTCGCTTCAATGGCCGTTGGCATGATCACCACGCCGCCTCAGGCGAATGCCATCGTCGAAGATGGCCACGCCGACCTCGTCGCCCTTGGGCGAGAATTACTGCGCGACCCGCATTTTCCTACGCGCGCCGCAAAGGAACTCGGCGCCACGCCACCGCAGCCGGCGCAATACCTGCGGGCCTGATCGCGGGCAATCTTAGACGCCGCGGCTACCCGGTAATCGCGGCGTTCAACCCCCGCAACAGGTCGCTCACGAACGTGATGCGCGGCACCTCGACGCCCAAGCGTTCAGCGCGCGCCACGACGTCGCCAAAGACCTCCTCAACCTCCATCTGGCGCCCCGCCAACAGGTCTTGGGTCATGGATGGATAGGCGCCCGGCGCTACCGGGCCGACTGGAGACGACGCGACGAGACCGGCGGCGTACTCGATGTGTTCGGAGGCCGTCATCTGGAGGTAGGTGCGAATCGGGAACCCTCGATAGTCACCGACCGTCACGCCGGCCGCCTTCGCCACCGCGTCCGTCTCGCGTACTAAGGCCCGAAACGCGCGCACCAAGTCTGGGTTCGCCCACATCTGCGGTCCGGCGAGTCGCGTCAACACCGACACCCCAAAAACGCCGACCGCGTTGCACGCCTTTGACCACAAGACCGACCGAATGTCCGGCACCCCTGCCGAAGGAATTCCCGCAGCGACGAGGCGACCGACCAATTCGTGGACCCGCGACGTAACCGTCGCCGGCGGTGGATCAAACTCCCCGAGATAGGTCATGCCGAGGCCGCCGATACGGACGGTCCCGTCTTGCTCGCGTCCAGCTCCCAAGATTGACACGGCGCCGATGAGGCGCGTTTCTCCAAACGCGTCGCGCAAGATGTCGTCTTTCACGAGACCGTTCTGGACGCCCGCAACCCACCACTCGCGCGCTGATTGCGGGTCCATCGCGCGTGCGACATCCGCGACGGCGT
>CAYFLJ010000190.1:0-3159 GCA_964343985.1 uncultured Thermoflexus sp. | reverse complement strand
ACCGCCACCTCGCATCAGTCGACCGGGATGTCGGTCGCCCTCGCCCGCCACGATGCGGTAATGCGCGATGCGTTCGTCACGAACCACGGGGTCGTCTTCTCCACCGCCGGGGACGCCTTCGCCGTCGCCTTCCCGACCGCACACGACGCTTTGGCGGCGGCCATTGATGCCCAGATGGCACTTGCCGATACCGACTGGCCCGCGCACGGGATCGGGGACGGGTTACGGGTTCGCATCGCGCTGCATGTCGGGCCCGCCCAGCGTCGCGGCGAGGACTACTTTGGCCCGACGCTCAACCGGGCCGCGCGGATACTCGCCACCGGCCACGGTGGCCAAATCCTCCTGTCGGAGGTCGCTGCGGGACTTGCGCGCGACACGCTTTTGCCATGGATGGCGTTGCGCGACCTCGGCGAACACCGTCTCAAAGACCTAAGCCGACCAGAACGCATCTTCCAACTCGATTGCCCACCACTTCCCACCACCTTCCCAGCCTTGCGCACCCTCGAAAGCCGTCCGCACAACCTACCCCCACAGCTCACTGCCTTCGTCGGACGTGAGGCGCTCCTCGCTTCGATCGCGCCCCGCCTGCGCGAGCCGTCCACACGACTACTCACCTTGGTTGGCCCGGGCGGCACTGGCAAGACCCGACTCGCCCTCCAACTCGCCGCCGACGCCCTCGATACCTTCACCGACGGCGCCTTCTTCGTAGGCTTGGAGCCGGTGCGCGAACCAGAAAACGTCGCCCCCGCGATTGCCACGGCGCTCGGACTCAGTGCGAGCGGTTCGCGCCCGCTTCGTGACGTCGTCGCCGACTACGTGCGCGCGAAACACCTCTTGCTCATCTTGGACAACTTCGAGCACGTGATCGACGCGGCGACACTCGTCGCTGACCTGTTGCGCGCCGCGCCGCGCCTGACGGTGGTGGTGACTTCGCGCGAAATCCTCAAAGTCTCCGGTGAGCAGGTCGCCCAAGTGCCCGCATTCGACCGGCCGAGCTATCGCCCCCCACCGACGCCAGAGCAACTGACGCAGCACGAGGCCGTGCGTCTCTTCATCGACCGAGCAACCAGTGTGCGTGCGGACTTCGCCGTTACGACGGAGAACGCCCCGGCGATTGCCGAGATTTGCTACCGCCTCGACGGCCTGCCCTTGGCAATCGAGCTTGCAGCGGCGCGGGTACGCACCTTTCCACCCCCCGCGTTGCTCCAACGCTTAGCGCGTGGTCTAAACACTGCCCTTGCCGGTGGGGGCGGCCGAGACGTATCCAGCAGGCAGCGAACCCTCGACGGCGCCATTGCTTGGAGCTACGACCTGCTTACTCCCGACGAACGCACCCTGCTCCTCCGTCTTTGTGGGTTCAGCGGCGGTTTTACGTTCGAGATGGCCGAATTCGCAGCCTCAGACCCGGATACCCTCGGCACCGTTGGCGAGTTGGACGTCGTCTCGGGCGTCGAGGGGCTCGCAGATAAGTCGCTCATCGGGCAAGAGGCCACGCCCGACGGCTCGGCACGCTTCCGGATGCTTGAGACCATCCGGGAGTTTACTCACGCGCAGGCTCGTTCGATCGGCATTGATGACCACATTCGCAACCGCCATCTTACCTGCATGGTTATGATCACCGAGGCGATCGCACCGTTACTCGAAAGCGATGAGGCCGGGACGGCGCTCGACCGTCTCGAACGGGAACGCGACAACCTACGAGAGGCGCTCGACCATGCCGTGACCTTGCCCACCGATCCCGAACGACTGGCCGACGGCGTCAGGATCATGGTCGCCTCGCACGAGGCGTGGAAGTTGCGCCTGGGAACGGGTGAGGCACGTGCCCACCTGGACCGACTGATGCGTCAGTACGACCCTCTCGTGCCGGGGAACGTCGCAACCCCCGAGGTGACCGCCGCCGTGCCGTTGGACGTGATCGCGGATGCCCGCGTTCAAGTCGCCCGGAATGGCACGATCGGCTTCGGACTGCCCGCTTGGCTTGTCCCTGCGCTTCGCGAGGCGGTCGAAACGTACCGCACCTATGGTGACCGTCGACGGGAAGCGCGTGCGATCACGAGCCTCGCCGCGGTGCACGGTATGTTGGGCGATGTCGCGCACACTGAGGTCATCGACCTCGCCACGCACGGCGCCACGCTTGCGGAGTCGGCGGGTGATCTTGCCACGGCGTCAATCGCCTTGGTGCGCGCCGGCATAACGTATCTTGAAGGTGGGGATGTCATCACCGCCGGTCACGTTTTGGAACGCGCCCTCGCCCTTGCCAACCGTGCACGAAACGGGAGTGCGATCACCGACGCGACCTCCATCCTCGGCATCACGCGCTTCACACAACAGCGTTGGGCGGACGCACACGCCCTCTTTCATTCACTAGCCGGGCGCGGGGCCGCCGCGGCGTTCATGCCGCAGATTTGGGAAGCACGTGCCAACCTCGCCCTTGGGCGGTGGGAAAGTGCGCGCGAGATCCTCGACCGGGCACGCGGTCACGCCGACCGGCTTGGCGACGCGATGATGCGAGCAATCGCAACCTTTTGGATGGGTGAGGTCGCACGCGCGACCAGCGCCCGAGACGCCGCCGCCGCTCTCTATACCGAGGCGCTTGCCGTCATACGTGAGCCTGACGCGCTTGGGCACTACTCGCGGGCGCACCTTGGATTGGCGATCCTTGCCGACGAGGCCGGGGACATCGCCAGCGCACGAACCCACTTGGCCGCGGCGACTGCGGCGCCGGCAGAGACGCTCGCCCTGCAACTGCCAGAGATGCTTGCGACGATCGCCGGCATCGTTGCGAGGCACGACCCCCTGATCGCTTCACTCGCATGGGCATCAGCGCAGGCGATCATGGCCCAGACGCGCACCAATCCGGTAAGCCCGCACGATGCGTTGCGCGTCAGTGCAATCATCGACGCCGTTCGTCCGCGCATCAGCGGCGGTGGCGCACCCTCACCGCCCACAACCGACGACGCGGCGCTCGAACTCGCCCGCACCGCGGTCGCGTCACTCCCGAGTTGAGCCGTCAAACGGTCTCATGGGTACACTCCGTGACACGCCCGCATCTGGGCCGAGACACCCCGCGCCCATCGCGGCGCCCCCTCGCCAAAGGCACCCCCACCAGATGGATGACGCCACCCGCACCGCCATGCGCGACGAGTTGCGCGCCCTCCT
>CAYFLJ010000189.1:0-3192 GCA_964343985.1 uncultured Thermoflexus sp. | reverse complement strand
GCTCAAGGAGGGTCGCAGCACGGGCGTATCGATCTGAAACCGACCACCCAGCCGCCTCGAGGGGCAGCGCGACATTTTCGATCGCAGTCTGACCGACCAGCAGGTGGAATCGCTGAAACACGAACCCAATGGTTTCGAGTCGGAGACCCGTCAGCGTTGCATCGTCAAGCGCGCCGACGTCGCGCCCATCGACGGAAACCGTCCCCTCCGATGCGCGATCGAGCAACCCCAGCAACTGCAGCAACGTACTCTTGCCCGAACCCGAAGGGCCGACGACGGCAACGAGGTCGCCTGGACGGATCACCAAGGACACGCCCCGAAGCGCGGCTATTCGGGCCTGGCCATCGCCGTACCAACGCCCGACCCGGTCGAGTTCTAGGCGCACGCCCGGTCCAGTCGATGGCAGCGACTCACGCATCCCGAAGGACTTCCGCCGGATCAACACTCGTCGCTTGACGCGCGGGAACCAATCCCGCGGCGACACCGACAATGATCGACACGACAAAAAGCGCTGCGAAAAGCGGTGGGTCGGCCACGTACATATTCTCTAGGCCATATGCCTGCTCAATGACGACGTTTGTCCACGCGCCCAACCCCCAAGCGATGAGCAGACCGAGGAGCCACGCCAAACAAATGATGACCGCCGCTTCCCCGGCGACGGTCGCAAGCACGACCTGCGACGACATCCCGATGGCGCGCAACGTGGCGAACTCGATGCGTCGTTCGGCCACCGACCGACCAAGCATGTTGCTTACGAAGAGAGCCGCGATCGCTAGGGTTAAACCGATCATGAGCCAAGAAAATACATAGGTGGCCTTCATGGCAGTTTCTGCGAGTGTCACGAGTTGCCCCGGGTCAAATGTGGTCACCGGCGCGAACGACTCGATTCGGGCCCTTACGTCATCAATGAGAAGACGCTTGCTGTCCGCCACGGTGGCCTGACCGCGCAAAGAGCTGGCTGTACCCGGCACCGTCGCAGTGAACGGCTCCACATCTACGACAAGCATGCTCATGGCGTCAGGGGCACCTGATCGCTCGCGCAACGCGTGGTAGTCAAGGTAGGCGTAGCCCTCCGTTCCGAACGAAGAACCACGTAGACGACCGACCCCAACGACAGTGAATGTCCGCCCAGAGAGTCGCAGTGAATCCCCGACCGACAAGTGCTTCTCCCGAGCCAGTGTCGGACCAACCATGACTTCGTCTGGGCGCCGGATCCACCTCCCCTGCTTCAAAAGAAGTAAGCCATGAATTGAAGCTGGGTCACCGTCAACACCCATGACCGTGACAAGCGCAGTCGGCACGTCGCTTTGTCTGGCACCTTCAACCTCTTGCGCCAGACCCGCAAGCGATACGCCAACAGCGGCCCGCACCCCTTTGATCGATCGGACCTGCGCGATCACCCCCGATGCCTTGGCGATTGAGCCTGTGGTGTCGCTCGGCAAGATTGGCACGAGCGTGCCGCCCCGTTGAACGACGTAGACGTCCGCCCCTACCTGCACAAAGTTCGCGGTGTACAGGTCAACCTTTGACTTCGAGACCCCGAGGAAAAGCATCCCAATCCCGAGAGCAATGCCTACCCCGATCACCATACCGACGAGGCCGCGCCAACGACGGGCCACCGTGCGCTCGGGATACGGCAGATGTAAAAGCACTGGGATCCGGACTTCGGCGCCTGCGTGATCGCGCGCAAAGTCACGGGTGGAAACTGACATCAGGTGGCACACCTCCGGCGCACGATGTGCGCCAAGCCTCTGCGATACGACGAACGTAGCACAGGCCTGCACGGCCTAGTACGGGGAAGTCCCTGATCGAGATGGCCTCCCAAGACTCGCGATCAGCCGTTCGACGTCCGCGCCCGCCACGTACGACGGTAGCGGCGCTTCCCAGTGACGAAGCGTTGCATGCGACCGGGGGCGACATCACCGCCGTCGGTTTACGGCAAACCGTTCGTCCCGCACCGACATCGACTTCCATCGGTACCGAGTCGCGCCGGTCGGCTCGCCGCAGTCTGAATTGGCACCACAATCGTTCGCTTTCAGAGCTAAATCAGGGCCTACCGATCACGAAAGCGGCTTCCCGTGGAACCACAGGATGCAGGCTGCGACCCTGACGCACATCAGCGCGGCGGGGAAGCGTTGCCTCACCGACGTCATTAGTTATTTCAATCAGCTCGCATTCAACTGTTTGTTTCAAGGAAGAGCCATTGATTGATGCGATCATGAGTTGGCCGACGGTGACGAACGGTAGTGTTCAGCAAACCAACGCACCAGAAGTGTTCGAAGCCACGCCTTTTGGAGAACCAGCCAGCGAGATCGAAGAGACATGCTGTGAACGCGCGGTTTCGACGCGCTACTTGTTCAGAATGCCGGGATGCCAAGCGACCGCTTCACCGCGCCGATTACCTCGTCCACGAACGGGATTTGTCCACAGCGCGACGAACCAGTTTCTCCGGTCCACTGGAGTATCCCGGCAAGTCCGTGTACTGCCGACCACGCGGCGTACGGTGCGATTTCGCGAAACCGCTGATCCATCGCGCCGGTTTCCACGACCTCATCGAGGCTTTTCGTCAACACTTGCCACGCGGACGGGTCATCCGGCGCGTCTGGCGGCGCGCCAACATTAGCGAACGCCACCTCGAACAGTCCCGGGTTAGAAATGGCAAATACGACGTACGCTCGACCGATTGCCTCGAACCGAGCGACGGCGCGTCTGGCCGAACTTCCTGCGACATCATCGCGCGCCGACGCCTGCTCCGCTGCCTCCACGAGGCGTTCGGCAAGCGCTTCGCGCGCCTTTCGGGCCACCGCCGCGAGCAGATGTGCATGGCTAGGGTAATGTCGGTAGACCGACGACGGCGTGACCCCAACTGCGGACGCAACCTCTCTTCCGACAACCGAGCGGTAACCGCTGGCGACCGTACGGCGGAGCGCCTCGCGCAGAAGTGCGTTGCGCAGGTCTCCGTGGTGGTAGGCCCGACTGGATCGCTCGCCGCCGCCGGTTGAGGCTTCCCGCGGGTCCTCCACTCGCGCGGTACTTCGACCCACCTGCTCGATGGCGTTTGGGGTTCGTCGATGGGCTTCCATTTAGCCTATTTCCTCCAGATTGGGCCTCGCGCGCTGTGCGATTTGCCTAAGACCAAATCGTTGTGTGTCAAAAATGCACAACGATTACATTGACTGCAAACGTCGCGCT
>CAYFLJ010000188.1:0-3201 GCA_964343985.1 uncultured Thermoflexus sp. | reverse complement strand
CCGTGGTGATCCGTCGTGCGCACGGGATTCAATGGGGCATGCCCTGCGCCCCGGAAGCACATCATCGCGCGGTGGCGAGGGGATCCGCGTTCCTACGTGCGGACTAGGCCGCGGCGGGGCGCGTTGGCTTGATCTTGTGCCAGACGTACCAGATGCCAAGGCCGAGGAAGATGGCCACGATCACCGCGTCGGCCGCGTGGAAGTAGGGGCCGAGGGTGTCCCAGTTTTCACCCATTACCACGCCGATTTCACCGAGGAATGCGCTCCAGATCAGTGATCCGACGAACGTCAGGACGGTGAAGCGCACCAGTGGCACCCGGATGAAGCCACATGGGAGCGAGACGACGGTGCGCACGCCTGGCATCAGGCGGCTTCCAAAGACGACGGCGTCTTCCCACCGCTTCAACCACCGTTCGGTGACGTCCATTTCATGCTCTGAGATGAGCAAGAACCGACCCCACGTTCGCACGAACCATCGCACGCGCTCTGGCGGGATGACGTAGCCGATCGCGTAGGCGATCCACGAACCGAAGACGTTCCCCGCAGCGCCGGCCACGGAGATCCCCACGAAGTCGAGTTTGCCGTCGGCGACCAAGGCGCCGGCGAAGGGCATGATCAGTTCGGAAGGGAGCGGAATCAGGGCCGACTCGATGGCCATCGCCACGAAGATGCCGAGGTAGCCGCC
Organism: uncultured Thermoflexus sp.; assembly: GCA_964343985.1. GTDB lineage: Bacteria > Chloroflexota > UBA11872 > UBA12225 > UBA12225 > CAILQO01. The sequence continues at coordinate 2,516 of CAYFLJ010000188.1, read as the reverse complement.
GCTATCGATCAGCCACTTCACGAACTCGCCGAGGTATCCGAGGATGTTGGTCATGTCGTCATGGAACGGTCGGCGGTGTATCGGGGCACACCGCCCCGGTCATGCATATCCCGAGTTCCCGGGTCATGATACCGGTGACCCCGCGTTTGGCCTGAGGGTTCATGAAATCCTCAAGAAATCCGTTGCGCCGCGTAGACTTATCGCGCGGGCAACCCGCCGTGTTCTGAACGTTGAGAACCGCAGTGGCTGTGTCTGCGTTGCCGGTAACGCGCGGCCGCTGATGCGTGCCTGCCGTCACCGGTTGGGCCGGTTGCAATGCTGTCGGGCGATGACTGTTCATTGAGGAGACGCGACATGGTTCAACCTTCCGCGCCTGCCGGGAAACCGCCGCACGAGGATGGGCATATTCCCGATGAGATCATGAACGAGGTTGGCGAAACCGACCAACTCCTCAGTCTTGAAGACCCGCGATCACCCGGCCTGAAAGGCCTCGTCGAGGATGCGTTGCTTCGTCCCGAGACACGTGCCTACGGTTTGGTCGTGCGGGCACTGCTCGTTGCCATCCTTGGTGGCGTGGTGGTCATGGCCCTTGAAACGGTCCACCCATTGGTCGACGACTTCCATGACCTCTTCTTCGTCATCGACATGATCCTCTTGGGGGTATTCACGCTCGAATACCTCGGCAACCTTTGGGTCCTCCCAGATAAGCGGAAGTACATCCTGTCTCCGTGGGGGCTAGTTGACCTCGCGGCGATCGCTCCGACCTATGTTGAGCTTGTGCTTGGCGGCGCGGCCGGTGGTAGTTTCCTGCGCCTGCTGCGGACCTTGCGGGTGATGCGCACCCTGCGCGTCCTGAAGTTGCTCAAGATCGCCGCCGACCAAGCGGCGAAGTCTGCCGAGGGGGCGTCGCAGCGGCGCAACACGTTCGCCGCCGACCTACAGATTTACGCGATCTGCCTCTTCACCGTCGTGTCGATTAGTTCTTCGCTGATCCATCTCGCGGAGGGGGTGGGTCCGACGGTGCCGGAGACAACCTCCGAGATGTTTTCGGCCTTGAAGGATGCCGAGGATGGCAAGGCTCCCGCACCCGATTGGGCCGAAGACCCGATGGTCAAGGTCTACGTGGAGCGCTCCGAGAAGAGTTGGAGTAACCCGGTTTACACCTACACCAGTGTGCCGAAGTCGTACTGGTGGTCGGTGGTCACCTTGACCACCACTGGATACGGCGACATGTTCCCGGTGACCGGCCCGGGCCGGATCATCGCCGGGGCAACCATGCTTGCCGGCCTCGCCCTGTTCTCGTTGCTCACGAGTGTTGTGGGTCGCGCCCTCATGACCTCACTCTTTGGTCGCGAGGAGGAAGACGGGACCAAGGTTGCCCCGAAAGTATTTGTTGTTGGCTCCAAGCTTCCCGTTGGGTTCAACGTCCACACGCTCCTTGGCATCCACGCGCCGATGGCTCCCGCCGTTGCCGGTGGAGACACCGCGCCTCGGCGCATGGAGATGGGCATTCTTGAGCGACCCTTCCTCGAAGGTGAATTTCACATTGAGGACGTCGCCGCGTCGGCATCTGATGTGGCCGGACGCGTCGTGAGTGCCACCACGGAGGAAGAAGAGGACACCTCCGGTCTGATTCTTCGACCAGACTCGAACTGGTTTGATCGTCTCGTCCATGCCAGTTTCATCGACCATGGGTCGAGCCTCTATGGGCCGGTCCACAACGGCTTGACACTCCTGATCTTCTTCTCCGTCATCTTGGTCGTCGCAGACTCCGTTCAGTGGATTCACGACGCGTATCGCTTGTATATCGAGGCGATTGAGTTTGTGATCGTTGTGTTCTTCACTATGGAGTTCGCGGCCAACTACCGGATGGCACCGCGCAAAATGGGCTACCTGCTCAGCGTGTGGGGCCTGATTGACCTATTGGCAATCCTCCCGACCTACGTCACCCTGACCGTCACCTTCCTGCAGGTCATCGGTGTTCCGATCACGATTGGCACCGGCTTACTGTTCAAGGTGATGCGCATGTTGCGCGTCTTGCGGATGTTGCGGACGCTCAAGCTTGCCAAGACAGCGGCGAAGAATATGCAGCAGACGTTGAGCGGGGGCGGGTCGTCGTTTTGGAGTGACCTCCAGATCTACCTCATCGCACTCTTTACGGTCTTGACCATTGCGTCGACCCTGATTTGGAACGTCGAATACGACCCACTCGATGAGACGTCGACCACGATGTTTGTCGATATTCCGACCTCGATGTGGTGGGGCATCGTGACGCTCTGTACCGTCGGGTACGGCGACATGTTCCCGCAGACACTGGCGGGGCGAGTGATCGGTGGTGCCACCATGTTGGCCGGCCTCGCCTTGTTTGGAATTCTGACAAGCGTGATCGGCCGCGCCCTGATGTCTTCCTTGTTTGGCTCCGAGGAGGAGGAGAAGATTGTCGATCCGGAGGTCGTGTACGTCGAACATCCGGTGGATGGCGCAACCGGTGGCCTCGCTCACCTCGAGGCGTTGCG
>CAYFLJ010000187.1:0-3212 GCA_964343985.1 uncultured Thermoflexus sp. | reverse complement strand
CAACGAATGTGGCGCCGCAGGTGATGGCGAGGGCAAGTGGGTTGAGCGCCTGTTCGGGGTTACCCGCCGGCGTGGTGGCGGTGTGGAACCCGATGCCACTCGTCGGGGAGGTCTGTCCCTTGGTCAGGCCGTAGATGGCGTTATCCATGATGACGTAAGTCAAGTCAAGGTTCCGGCGCATGGCGTGGACCACGTGACCGGCACCGATGGCGAAGGCGTCGCCGTCGCCAGAGAAGACGAGCGTTTTGAGGTCTGGGCGGGCGACATGGACGCCGGTGGCGACGGGGGTGGCGCGCCCGTGCACGCTATGGAAGCCGTAGGTAGAGATGAAGTAGGGGATGCGCGAAGAGCAGCCGATGCCTGAGACGGCGACAACCTCGTGCGGGGCGAAGTTGCGCGTACGCATGGCGCGGTAGACGGCGTTGAGGACGCCGAAGTCGCCGCACCCGGGGCACCACGTGGGCTTCTCGTCGCTCTTGTACTCGTCGAGTTCGTACTGCCGAACGGGCAGGTCAACGGTCATGTCCAAGGTCTCCAATCGGGAGGGGAGGTGCCCCCTCCCCGTGGCCGGGAGATTGAAGGCTCCCGGTTCGCGTCACGTGGGGCGTGTCAGTGCCGCTCAAGCGGCGCGATCAAGTCGTCGGGCGTGACCAACTTGTCGAGGTCGCCGATGATCGGGTTGAGGACGACCCGTCCGGGGCCTTGGCGACCTTCGGCGACGTCACGGATGGCATCGACCAGATGGCAGACAAGCATCGGGCGACCACCATAGACGTTGACGCGAGTGACCTCACGGGGGAAGGCCGCTTGCACCATGTCGGCAAACTGCCCGCGGAAGTTGACCTCGGGGATGATGACGTGCTTCTTGCCCATGGCCGCTGCCAACTGATGGCGAGGGAGGGGCGAGATCATTTTGGGAGCGACGAGGCAGGCGTGGATGCCTTCGGCGGCGAGTGCGTCGATTGCCTCAATTGCGACCCCGGCCGTCGAACCCCACGTCACGATGGCGATATCGGCATCTGGGTCACCGTGAAGGATCGGTGCCGGCGCGTCGGCCTCCGCGTGTTCCATCTTGCGGAAACGCTTCTCGGTCATCTGGGTGTGGGTGCGTGGGTCGGGGCGATGGCGCCCACGCTCGGTGTGTTCAAGCCCCATGCCGACGTACTGGCCACCGGGCGTGCCCGGAATGGCGACAGGCGAGATACCAGTTTCGGTGATGGCATAACGCTTGTAGGCGCCATCCCCCTCGCCGAACGCGGCGGCGCCTTCGGCTGGCGGCGTCCACGTCAATCGGTTTTCGATGTGGAGGTTCGCCAAGTCTGGCGTCGGGATGCTCTCGGAGCGCACGCAGACAACGGTGTCAGACATAAAGATGACGGGCGTCTGGTACTTCTCGGCGAGGTTGAAGGCGGTGACGGTCAGGTAGAAGCAATCCTCGACCGACGTGGCGGCGAGGACGATGCGGGGAACCTCGCCGTGGCCGCCGTGGACGCACAGGTAGAGATCTCCTTGCTCATGACGGGTGGGCATGCCGGTCGAGGGGCCGGCACGTTGGGCGTCAACGATGACGCAGGCCGTCTCGGACATCGTGGCGAGGCCGAGAGTCTCAACCATGAGTGAGATGCCCGGGCCGGAGGTGGAGGTCATTGCCTTCTTGCCGCCGTAACTGGCGCCGATGACCATGCCCATCGCGGCGATTTCGTCCTCGGCCTGAACTAGGGTGCCGCCGACTTTTGGAAGGGCACCGGCGAGGATTTCCATCACGTCGGTGGCCGGCGTGATTGGGTAGCCCGCGAAGAAGTTGCATCCGCCGGCGACGGCCCCAAGAGCGGTGGCGGTATTGCCAGAGACGACCATGCGGTTCTTCTCTGGGGCATGCGGGAGGACGTGGAAGCGCTCAAGATCGGCGCTGCTGACGTGTTCTTGAACGTACTTGATGCCGGCCTCAAGCGCCTTGAAGTTCGTCTGAACGACGGCGTCACCCTTGCGTTCCCAAAGTTCGCGGATGAGGTCGTAGAGGACGGTCGTGTCGAGTTGGAAGAGGGCCGCCATGCCGCCGAGGGCGACGACGTTCTTCACAATCGGCATCTTGAGTTCCTTCGCCGCGATTTGCTCGAGCGGGAAGGAGAGCAGGCGGTAGCCAGAGGTGTCGCGAGGGGTCACCTTTTCCGGGTCGTAGATGAGGAGGCCGCCCGGAACCAGTTCTTGAATGTTGACCTCAAAGGCTTCTTGGTTGAAGCAGAGGAGCACGTCCGGTGAGTCGCCGCGGGTGTGGAGGCGTCGAGAACTGAGACGGATCTGGAAGAAGCTGACGCCGCCCTTGATCTCAGACGGTGGGGCGAAGTCGGTGAGTACCTCAAAACCGGCACGGGCGGCGGCTTGGATGAGCAACTCGCCCGGTTTCTTGATCCCTTCGCCCGCCTCACCTGCGACGCGGATGACGAGGGCGGTACGGACCTCTTCTTCGGGAACCTCGCCGTGGCGGGTCCCCGGGGTGGTGAGTTTGGGGTCGGCAACTACCATGTGCTGCGCTCCTCTTCGTGCGCTTCCCGGGTCCGGGCGGGCCGGTCGTTGGCCTGCACGCGCGTCGGCATGATGTCCGCGGCGGGCGTGCCTCGCTTCCCGGGGCCAAGTCGTCGTCCGGTGGCGGTTGCCACGGGTCGGGACGGGGCCGCATCCACGCCAGAGGTTGCCGGGTCGATACGAAGGGCCGGGCTGGCGTACCCCGTCCCAACAAATGCGCGTGACGATACCGCGGCGACGCCCAGAGTGGGCGACGGGGCGCGATAGCCAAGGCTGGCCGAAAGTTGATCCGCGGTCTCCCGAAGCATCCCGGCCACGTTGGCCAGGCGATCCGGGGTGACGCGGAAGGTGGGGCCGGAGACGGTGACGGTGGCGATAACCTCGCCGCGGTGGTCGCGGACGGGGGCACCGGCGGCACTGAGTTCCGGTTCGAACTCTTCAACGGCGAGGGCAACACCGTCGACGCGGATCCGTTCGATTTCGCGCCACACGGTTGCCGGGTCGGTGACCGTCCGCGGGGTGTAGGCGGCAAGCGGGAGCGCAAGCACCCGTTCGATATCGGTGCGCGCGGCGAATGCAAGCAGGGGCTTGCCCGCCGCCGAACAATGGAGGGGCAGGCGTCGGCCGATCCACCCGAGGTGTTTGACCGGGTTGGTGGAGAGCGCTTGATCGATATTGACGGCGTCGTC
>CAYFLJ010000186.1:1594-3251 GCA_964343985.1 uncultured Thermoflexus sp. | reverse complement strand
CGTGAGAGGTCGAGCTGAGCCTCACGGTCGCTCGGCCTCCCTGAGGGACATGGCGACGTGCGCGCATGGACGAAGGGCGGGCCGTCGTGGCCCGCTTTCATGCGGTGAGCGGCTCGAACCCCCGCCATCAAACGATCAGGAGACGGGGTTCGAGTTCGTGCATGCGTGTGAGACTAGCCCCCCTGTTCCGTCTTCAAAATGGCCTCCGCCTCAGGCTTTGCGACACTCACCATTCCGCCGATGGACTGCTCGCCGTTCAGAACCTTCGTCCACTCGCGGTTGATGACAACCATCGCCTTGTCCCACCCTTTGGGCCGGTGTTCTAAGCGTGCATAACTGTCCATGGCCTCAAAGACGACCTTACCGTTCTTCGCAGGTGAACGTGTTTCGGGCCACTTTTCTGTCGCTTTTTTGTTGGCCATAAAGTTGCCTGCTTGCATTTGCGCCGTGGATCCGTCGTCACCGACGAAGTACTTGACAAGTTCCCATGCCAGATCCGGGTTCTTGTTCTTGCCGTTGGTGATGACGCCATAGGCATTCCCTGCCATCCGGGTCGCGCGCTTCTTGCCCGGAACCTGCGGCAGCAACTGCAGGTCCCAGTCAAAGCTCACCGCGTTCGTGCCGACCGGGGCCGTGTTCTGATTAGAGGCGTAACCACGGAAGCGCCCAGTACCGAACATGGCTTGCTGACTGCCAGTTAGCCCACTCGCGGCTAACTCCGCTGGTGACGGTGTGATGTGGTGCTTCGACACAAGATCGAGAAGGTACTGAAAGGCATCGCGTGCCGGTTGTTGGTCGATAATGCACGCCTTGCCATCCGGGCTAAAAAACTCGGCACCGAACTCCCAAAAGATCGGTAACCCCATCGATGCCCCTCCAAGTGCCGTCGCGTTCTGCACGGCCCACTTGGCTTCTTGGGGGTTGTCCTTGTACTCGGAGAGCTTGATCGCCCAGTCCACAAATTCTTGGTGCGTCCAATCTTTCGACGGCTCCTTGAGACCAGCTCCAGTCACGGCATTCCGAGCGTAGTACAAGACAGTCGCATGCACTTCGCGAGGGATTCCAATTTGGCGCGTGCCGTTACCAACTTGCACATCGAATGCCTTGAAGATGGTCGCGAAGTAGTCATCAGCTTTGAGCTTTGTGTCCTTAGCCAAGTACGGCTTTAGATCGCTAAAATGCTGCCACTGCTGCATGAACCCAGTGTGCGTTGCCGACGCGTCTGGCATGGTGCCGGCAGCGAGGAGAATGGCGAACTTCTCTTGATTGTCGTTCGGCTCAACGACCCCCTCGTATTCGACCTTTGCGCCAGGGAACGCCTTCTCGAACTCAGCGACGCGAGCTTCCAACGCCTTCCGCACGGGTAACTGCAGCGGATGATCGAGTATCCAAACGGGTCCGGCCGACGCGGCCTTTATCGGCACGGCGGTTGGGGCAACGGTCGGGGCAGGCGCAGCGGTTGGCATGGCTGGCGCCTTGGTCGCCGATGTGCCCGTTGGCGCGCTTGTCGAGGGAGCCGCCTCGCCGCAGGCAGCGCCAACGGCTCCGAGCAGTCCGACACTAAGTAGTGCTCTTCGCGACCCTTTCAATGGTGTGCCCTCCTTTTATCGTTGCGACGGTGTCAATCTGCACCCGGCCACGCTACGATACTCGGGTT
>CAYFLJ010000186.1:0-1494 GCA_964343985.1 uncultured Thermoflexus sp. | reverse complement strand
ACTCAGGTCGCATGAATGGTGCGACGACGATGCTTCTCTCCGAGTTTGCTCGAATTCCAACGATCAATGGTCACACGCACGTTATTCCCGAGGATGACCGTCTCGAGCGAGATCTCGACGCACTTTCTTACTTTGCACACCCGTACTGCGCGGCTGATCTTCAATCTGCCGGGATAGATGACGACACACTTCGATTCGTCGTTGGCAATCAAGGATTTCTCGCTCTCCCAGAAACCAAGCAGACCGTTGCGCCGCTGGCTGAACGTTGGGAGAGGTTCGAACCGTGGTGGCACCGGGTCCGGCACACCGGTTTCAGCCAATGTCTCCTTGAAGGGTGGCGCGCAGCATATGGGATCGATGGCCTGAATTCTGAAACCGTCGGCGCGATCACGAACGCAATCCGTGCAGGGCGCCGTCCCGGCCACTACGCTGAAGTCCTCAAATGCATGGGAAACATTCAGGTCAGTCTCATGCAGATGGGTGGACCGTTCGGCGAACCGGTTGACGACTTTGACCGCGAGCTCTTCCTTCCGGTACCTCGTCTCAATCGCTTCACGATGCTTCGGTCTCGAGACGACCTGACGGACCTAGAGCGGGAGTACAACGAGGAGTTCAGCAGCGTCGACGGTCTTGCGTCAAAGATGGCAGACCGGTGCGCGGAGTGGCAGGCAATGGGCTTGCCCGAAGTCAAGCTTTCACAGAGTTACCACCGAGCGATGGATTTCGGCGACCCGGATCACGACGCTGCAGAGGCCATATTCGCAGGCCTACGGACAGGTCGGTACGAAGGACTTGATAGCGCCTCGGGCAAGGTGCTTGAGGACGTGTTGGTTTTCCACGCGGTGAGGTCAGCAACCGCAGCTGGATTGCCGTTGCAGTTCCACGTCGGGCCGCGCGCGGGAACGTTCGGGACGCTCGAAGGGACCTCGCTCGCGCCCATGGCTCGATTGATTCGTTCACACCGTGACGCCCGCTTCGATATCTCACATAGTGGTTTCCCATATTTCACGGAAGCAGCAGTACTTGCCAAGACGTGCGCTAACGTCTTCCTGAACTTATCTTGGATGCATATATACTCACCAGAAGGGTGCGTCCGCGCGCTTCGAGAATGGTTGCGCATGGTTCCTTCGAACAAGATCATCGGGTTTGGTGACGACCTCTACTGGGTCGACACAATTCTCGGCCATCTTGTCATGGCCCGCCAGAATGTCGCAGAGGCTCTCGCCGGAATGATCGACGACGGGCTAATCGGGGAGGGTGACGCGGTCTCGATTGGGCGGGCATTGTTCCACGACAACCCAGCCTCGCTATACGGTCTTGACCCGTGACAGTCCACGGGTAGCCAATTAAGTTCTACAATTGAACTACATATGCTGCAAATGTCCTAGTGTTGGGGTTACTAGAGGGAACGCAACGAATGCGTGCCGGTGGGTCTCCCGTCACGCGACCGGCACGTCTGGGGAGATTGGCACCAAGCGTTCCAGAAGTTCTGCC
>CAYFLJ010000185.1:0-3292 GCA_964343985.1 uncultured Thermoflexus sp. | reverse complement strand
AAGCGTGCGGGTCACCCGGCAGACCCGACCACGTACTCGAGGTCAAGGGCCTCGTGGACCGGCCCGTCGGCTTCGCGCCCTTCAAGTCGGCGCAGTAGCAATCGTGCCGCCGCCTCGCCGAGTGCCTCGCCTGGGTATTTGTACGTCGGGATTTCCGGCCACAGCACTGACTGGTCGTGGCGGTAACCGATCACGGCGACGTCACTCGGTACTGAAACGCGCCGTCGCCTGATCACATCGAGTGCGCCGCGCGTCTGTAAGGTCGTGGCGATGACAACTGCGTCCGGGCATGTTGGGCCGTCAACCAGCGACGCAAAGAGCAACCCACCACCGACATCGCTTCCGTCACCAAGTGCGACAAGACCCGGCTCGAACTGCACACCCGCGCCCGCGAGGGCACGCCGGTACCCCGCAAGTCTCGGGGCGCCGGACAATGAATCCGCACGCAAACTCACCAGCCCAACCCGACGGCGCCCTTCGGCGAGTAGCCGTGCCGTGGCATCGTGGACTGCACCCTCGTTATTGACGGTCACCGCGTCAAAGCCCGTCGTCCCGATTGGGAGGTGGGGCACACGGTCGATCAGAATGATCGGGGTGCCTTGGGCACGTAATGCAATAAGGTCGTCAACTTCTTCTTGATACGGAAAGATCAGGGCGCCATCAACACGTCCCGTACCGAGCGTGTCAAAGAACGATCGCCCAAGGTAGGTGCCATCAGGCTTGGTACGCGTCGAGCAGACGACGACAAGCAGCCCGGCCTTCGCGAGTTCCCGCTCCGCCCCCGTCGCATGAAGCGAGTACAGCGGGTTGTTGAGGTATGGGATCACCAGCGCGACCAAGCCAGTGCGGCGCAATCGAAGGTTCCGCGCGGTCACGCTTGGCCGATAGTCGAGCGTCGCGATTGCCGCGCGAATGCGTGCGGCACTTGCCTCACTGACCGGTTGCTTGCCGGTCAGGTACCGAGAAACGAGCGCGGGAGAAGTTCCCGCCGCTCGCGCAACGTCTCGGATTGTCGCCCGAACCCCGATTGACGCCCCACGAACTTCATCGCCCACCTGCGCATCCGGCCTTGACACGGCGGAGGATACCCGATAGCCTGCGCTCACAATCGATTTACTTACCCAAAGGCAGACGCATCAATGGGTGAAATTGCCCACGCACATCTCGAGATTAATGCCGGGAAGTCCCTCGGGGTTCTCACGCGACCATGGACGACCTTTGGCTACGACGAACTGAATTGGACGTACACCCCTCGGGGCAAGGCGGCGTTGAACACGTTCGGCCAATTTGCAGAACACCCATATCACGTCCGGGCACACAACCTGTTTACCACCGGTCGTGCATTCTCTTGGCCGCACTGGGGTTCGGGAAACGTTTATCACGAGGACGTGGATGGCAACCCATACTACGACTGGTCCACCCTCGACCGCGTTTTCGACGCATACCTCGAGGCCGGCCTGCGCCCTCTCGTCGAACTCGGATTCACACCGGCTGCACTCGTCCCGCCAGATGCCGAACTCCCGTTCACCCGCAGCGCATCGCAGTACCAGCCGTACGAGGCCGCGCTGTGGAGCATGCCCCCACGCGACTACGCCAAATGGGGCGAATTGATCTTTCAGTGCGTGACTCATTGCGTGGAGCGGTACGGGCGCGAGGAGGTCGAGGCGTGGTACTGGGAACTCTGGAACGAACCGGACATCTTCTACTGGCGCGGGACCCCAGAGCAGTTTGACGCCCTCTACGACGTCACGGTGGATGCCGCCACGCGAGCATTGCCGTCCATAAAGGTTGGCGGCCCGGCCGTCACTGGTGGGGCGAATGCCACGCGCTTCATGGATGGGTTTCTGGCGCATTGCGCCGGTGTGGGCGACCGCGGGACAAACGTTGTGACCGGCAGTCGCGGGACGCGCCTGGACTTCATCTCGTGTCACACCAAAGGGTCCGCTTTTGGGCGCCGGTATGGCCCCCTCGGCGATGACGGTGCGATCCTGGATTGGGGTGGGGACGCCAACGGTGACGGGGTTGTCCGCACCCCTCGGCAGTCGCCCTCACGACGCAAAATGCTTACCGAGATTCGGGCGCACCTCCGCGCCGCCGCGGCGTACCCACAGTTCCGCCACCTGCCGGTCATCGTCGATGAGTGCGATCCGTGCGTGCCCGCCCATTTCAGTGCCTACGACAACGCCAACTTCCGCTTCCGAAACACCCCCTACTATGGCAGCGTGATGGCGTCGGTCTTCAAGCGCATCCTTGACCTCAACGATGCGGAGGTTGACGCGCCCAACGTGACGTTGGCAAGCGCGTGGGCCTTCTATTTTGAAGGCGAGCGCTTCTTCGAAGGCTTCCGCGAGTTCTTCACCGCTGAAAACGTCGAGCTTCCCGTGCTCAACACCTATCGGCTGCTTGCTCGACTGCACAACGAGCGAGTACCCCTCGCCTCGGACGCCACTTGGGAAATCAGCAACGTCGACCGACTGGCAACGGACGTCATGGACCCGTCAACCGGCACGGTTGACGACGTTGAGGTCGACGGCATCGCGACCCGGACGTCGTCAAGCGTCGCCGCGGTCATTTGGCACCACCGAGACGACCAGTACGCCCCAAGCCGTGACGCACACGTGACCGTAACCGTACGCGACCTGCCGTTTGACGCGACGCATGCGCAAGTGCGGCGCATTCGGATTGACGCCGAACACAGCAATGCGCACGCCGCATGGGTACGGCAGGGGCGCCCTCAGCACCCAACGCTCGAGCAAATCCAAGAACTTCGCTCACTCGGTGCACTTGAGGTGGGTGAAGTGCTGCCCGTGACGGTCGTCGATGCCGGAACGATCCGGGTTGACTTCCCAATGGCGCTCCACAGCGTCGCCTTCATTGAAGTCTCCCGCGTGTGATGTTGCTTTCCCCGACCACGCGTGACGAACCATATCGATAGCGAGGAAAGGCCTGTCAGGATGTTCGTAGATCTCAACGTGACACCACGGCGGACGCGCCGAGGACTGCTGTCGGCCGCCGTTGGCGTCGGCACCATTGCCGCGGCGTGCGGCGGGAATGACGCGCCAACGCCCGCACCGCCAACGACGGCGCCGGCGCGCCCAACGACTGCAGCCGCGACGGTGCCCGCCGCCGCGCCGACCGCGCTTCCAGCGGCGCAGCCTGTCACGCTCCGGTACATCACCGAGACCGGCCGGGTCGATTCCGGTGTCAAGGACGCAGTGACTGCGTACAACGGTCTCGGGCGCAAGATCACCGTCGAACTCGAAGGCGTGCCCGGCAACTTTGGGGAGAAGGT
>CAYFLJ010000184.1:0-3303 GCA_964343985.1 uncultured Thermoflexus sp. | reverse complement strand
CGGCGCGCGATCGACTCCGGGCGGTTCGACCTGATGTTGACGTTTGGCGACTACAACCTGATGCGCCAGACGGCGTCACCACTGATCGAGGCTGCGCACGACTCTGGCATGGGGGTGATCGCCGCGTGGTCGATTGGGTCCGGCCTGCTTGCCGGCCCAGACCCGCGGACGGTTGGGCGCTTGGCGGGCCATCCCGACCTTGACGCGGCGATCGACTGGTGGGAGTGGGCGCGCGACCGAGCGGTCGACCTGCGTGCCGTCGCGATCCAGTGGGTTCTGCGGAACCCGAAGGTCGGTTGCACACTGGTTGGGGCGCGCGACGGCGACCAGATGGCCGAAAACGTCGCCTCGGCGCTTTCGCACGTGCCAGATGAGATCTGGCCGGAGGTTGAGGCGCGGATTCATTCGGGCCGCGGGCAGTCACACGCGGCGGGTGGCGAGGCGCAGTAGCCATATTGTGGGAGGGGGATGACGATGACCACCACCTTGCCCAGTGCCGCGGACGTCACGTCGCACGCCCGCGGCCTGCTTGACGAGTACGGCCTACGCGACGACGCGCCGGGGTTGGCGATCCTCGTGGCGCGCGGCGACGAGGTCCTCTTTGAGGGCGCCCGCGGCCTCGCAAGCGTCGAACTGAACGTGCCCCTTACGCCGTCGCACCGCTTCCCAATTGCGTCCGTGGGGAAGCAGGTTGTGGCGGTGGGCGTCTTGGACCTTGTGGCCAAAGGGAAGGTCTCCCTCGACGATCCGTTGTCGCGCTTTCTCCCCGACTTCCCGAACGGCGCGAACATCCCTGTCTATCGGTTGCTTGACCACACGAACGGGGTGATGTCGTACACCGACGCGCCCGGGTTTTGGACGACCCCGCCGCCGCTGTTCGTCACGACGGGGCAGTTGGTGGCGACAATCGCAAGCCTGCCACCGTCGTTCGCCCCGGGTGAAGGGTGGGCGTACAACAACTCGGGATATGTGCTTGCCGGTGCGGTGATCGAGGCGGCGTCCGGCGTGCCGTGGCACGACTATCTCGCGCGAGAGGTCTTGGCACCTCACGGAATCGACGGCATCTGGCACCCGGCGGACTGGCGCGTGATACCCGGCTTTGTCGCTGGTCACGGCACCGACGAGGTTGGGCGACTGGTGCGCGCGTTCCCGCCGATGTTTGCGACGGCGCACGGGGCCGGCGGGTTGGTTGGCGATGTGCGGTCGTTGTGGCGATGGAACCAAGCGTTGCACGGTGGGGCGATGCTTCCGGCCGACCTGTACCGACGGATGACGACGCCCGAGGGCGCGGCGGCGGCGCCTGGCCCGGACGGTGCCCCCTCGCCGGCGTACGGCCTCGGCATCACCACCGGCCGGGTGAACGGTGTGGTGACGTTTCGCCACTCTGGAAGCATCCACGGCATCGCCACCATTCTCTTCTGGGCGCCAGAGACCGCAACGACGGTCGTCGCCCTCGCGAACTCCGACGACCCATCGACGATGATCGACGCCATTGCACGCCGACTTCTGGCCGACGCCGCGGGACACCCATACGCCGCCCCAATCGACGTCGCGCACCCGCACCTTGACGGGTTGGCCGGCACCTACACGCGCGGCGCCGACCGCCTTACCATCGCGACTGACGGTGATGGGTTGCACCTGTCGTGCCTACCCTCGATGGCGCGAGTGTTGCGCGGTGGGCGTGGGCGCCCGGGATGGTTGGGCCAAGAGGTCGATCCGCCGGTGACCGTCCCACTTGTGCCGGTGGGCGGCGACCGCTTCGCCGTGTCTGGTGGGCTATCGCATCTGGTGTTTGTCCGCGACGCCGACGGTCTCGCGACCGGCTTCGGGTACGCCGCTGACGGCGCGTTGGGCGACACGGTGCCGTGGACGGCTGCGTCGGCCGACGCCTGATCGCCGTGATGTTCACACCAGTGGGGGTGCATTGGTGACCGAGAACGGCGCCCCGCCAACGCGGTCACGCACCCCCATCGCGCGCCTGATTGCCGAACGATCACTCGTCGGCGCCGACTTGGTTGGCCGGAACCTGACGGGGCGGAACCTGCGCGGCCAAGACCTCACCGGCGCAAATCTGAGCGGTGCGAATCTGCGTCGCGCCGACCTCACTGGGGCAACCCTTACGGGTGCGTGTCTGCGCAACGCCGACCTGACTCGCACCACCCTCCGTGACGCCAATCTGGACGGTGCCGACCTGACCGATGCGCGTCTGCATCAGACCGACATCGCGGGGACCGATCTGGGGAAGGCTATCGTGGTTGGCGCCAAACTCTGGGGGTGCGACCTGTCGGGGCGCACATTTCGCGGGCAAGACTTGCGCGGCGTCGATTTCTGGCGGTCGGACCTCACCGACGCCGACTTCACCGAGGCGAACCTTTCAGGGGCACGGTTCCGAGCCACGACCCTGACCGGCGTGATCTTCTTCGAAGCCACCCTGACCGGCACATCGGGCATCGCACATCTGGCCTAACACGCCACCGGTTGCGTGCGGTGCCTCTCAACGCGGAGGCCGCTCACAAACGGCGAAGCGACACCGTTGCGAATGAGGGCGATGGCGCTTGGGCCTGCGACGTCCGTGTCACAACGGCGCCAATCGCGATACCTCTGTCAATGATGGCACCTCTGTGCCTGTGGCATCGAGGCAGGTCGCTCACAAACGGCGACGCGACACCGTGCGGTAATTGCGGTCACTCGGACCCGCGGGGTCGTGTCACAACGGTGCCCCAACGGATACCGAAGCACCTGTGGGGCAAACCGTCTCGCTTTCCTGCAGGTGCCACCGCGAAAGGAGTCCGTAATGACCGTCAGGGCACGCGGATCAACTCCCTCCAGTGCATCACCTGTGCACAACAGAAAGGAATCAACAATGACTCGAGACTCGACGTCTCCACAAGGGCAAGGCCGGTCGGAAACACAACCGACGGCGACACAACTCACGCTCTACCCGTACTGGCAATCGCCGTGTTGGGTCTTCGACGACGCACGGACTGGCCTCAAGGCAGAGGCGTTTGTCAACGGGACGACCGATATGATCACTCGCGTCGTCGAGGCGAAAGCGATTTCGCACGCCCATCAGGGCTTCGCGATGACGTTTGCGTCGGAACCGTTTGACGGCCACGACGTGCAGGTGACGCGACTTACGGCGGGCGAGGCGTCGCGCCGCGGGTTACCGGCGTACGACAACAGCAACTGGTACGAGGGTGACATCCTCGGTGACCACATGGTCGGGTGGCTGTGCCCGGCGCTGTTGCTGTACTTCAGGTCGGCGCCAGATCGCCTCTACGTGCGCTGCGAACCGCTGCCTGC
>CAYFLJ010000183.1:791-3318 GCA_964343985.1 uncultured Thermoflexus sp. | reverse complement strand
GGAACCGGGGACCACCATGGCCGAGATCATGGACTCGGACTTGATCACCCTCAACGCCGACATGGCGCTTGAAGAGGTTGCCGACGAGTTCACGCACTACGACCTTGTGGCCATGCCAGTGGTTGATGGCGATGGTCACCTGTTGGGAATCGTGACGATCGATGACGCCATCGACGTCCTGCTCCCGAAGGAATGGCGCCCACGCATGCCACGGGTCTTCCGCCGCTAGATTGGGCGTCGCACTCGCACGTTGACAGGCGTCTCACGCCCCGGTCTGCGCAAAGGAACTCGCGATGCTGGCAATCCTCTCTGCCCTTGGCCAGCGCGCGCGCCGCGGCGGTCGGTCGTGGTCGCTCTACTTAGCGGCGGTCGGGCCGGGCATCATCGCCGCCACTGCCGGCAACGACGTCGGCGGGATCGCCACCTACGCATCGGTCGGTGCCAAGTACGGCTACGAACTCATCTGGATGATGTTGCTCACCGGCCTCGCGGTGGTCATCGTGCAGGAACAGTGCGCCCGCCTCGGCGTGGTGACGGGCAAAGGCCTGTCGGACCTCATTCGCGAGCAGTTTGGCCCGCGATGGACGGTCATCGCGATGCTTGGCTTCCTCATCGCGAACGGCGGCGTCACAGTCACCGAGTTTGTCGGGATCGGCGCGGCGGCCGAACTCTTTGGTATCCCGCGACTCTTCGCCGTGCCGCTCATGGCCGGCCTGGTCTGGTACCTGATCGTCTACGGCAACTACCAACGGGTGGAACGGCTCTTCCTTGCCTTAGCGCTTGTCAGTTTGGCGTACCCAATCTCGGCGATCTGGGGGAACCCAGACTGGAGTGAGGTGATCCGGCACTCCGTTGTGCCAACGGTGCGCTACGACCCAGACTTCATCTTGCTATTCGTTGCGACGGTCGGCACCACAATCTCGCCGTACATGCAGATGTATCAACAAGACGCGGTGGTCGAGAAGGGCATGACCGACGACGACCTGAAGTACGCCCGGGCCGACGTCATCGTCGGGTGCATGTTTGCGATCTTCGTCGCCATCTGCATCATCATCGCGACGGCCTCGACGATCTACACGGCGTCTGACGGTCAAGGGGTGGTGATCGAGACGGCCGAACAGGCGGCGCTTGCGCTTGTCCCGCTTGTCGGGCCGTATGCGTCGTATCTCTTCGCCGCCGGCATCTTCGGCGCGTCGATGCTTGCTGCCGGCGTCTTGCCGTTGGCAACGGCGCGATCGGTGTGCGAGGCCTTTGGTTTTGAGCGCGGGGTCGAACTTGAATTGCAAGAGGCGCCGATCTTTTACGGCTTGCTCACCATCCTGATCGTTGGCGGCACGGTGATCGCACTCTTGCCGGGTATCCCCGTGGTGCGCGTCCTGATCGTCGCGCAGGCGATCAACTGCGTCGTACTTCCCATTCTTTTGGTCTTTATCACACGGATGAGCGCCGACACCCGCCTGATTGGTCGGTTCGCCAATGGGCGGGTCCACTCCGCCGCCGCGTGGGTGGTGACCGTGGTGATCGGCTTCCTTGCCCTCACGGTTCTTGGGTCCACGCTGTACCAAGCGGTCATGGACTGACGGCGAGGGCGCTCTGGCTTCGCTGCTAGACTTCGCCTCATGGAAGGCACACGCACGATCGAGGTTCGCCGGGTCAAGACGTACGCCGGGTTCTGCGGTGGCGTGAAACGCGCGTGGAACCGCGCCGTGAAGGCGGCAACGTCCACGCCCACCGACGAACCGATCTTGCTTTCTGGGAAGTTGATCCACAACACGCCGGCGATGCGCGAACTCGCAACGATGGGTGTGCGCGTGGCGACTGATGAAGATTTCGCGGACGATACGCCTGGGCGTACGTACATCATGCGTGCGCACGGTGAGGGGCCAGAGGCGTTCGCGGCGGCGCAGGCGCGTGGGTTCAACGTCATCGACGCGACCTGCCCCATCGTCACCGCCGTCCAGAAGATCGCCGTCCAACTTGAGGACGAGGGCTACCAAGTCGTGCTGTTTGGCCACCGCGACCACCCAGAGGCGCGTGCAACCGTGGCGTATACGAAGCGCGGCTTCATTATTGAGTCGGCAGATGAGGCACGCGCCCTGCCGTTCTACCCAAAGTTGGCGACGATTGCACAGACCACGGTGTTGCAGGCCGACTACCTTGAAGTTGTCGAGGCCCTGAAGTCGCGCACCGATGTGTTCGAGGACCGCGGACGGGTGTGCGGGTGGACGCTTCACGCGCAGGATGAGGCGGTCGCCCTCGCGCGCGAGGTCGATGCGATGGTTGTCGTGGGTGGGCGTGACAGCTCGAACACGATTCAGTTGGTGCGCGTGTGCGAGGCAGTTTGCCCGACGTTTCACATCGAGTCGCCAGACGAGTTGCGCGCGGAGTGGTTTGCCGACGCGTCAGTGGTCGGGATCGCTGCGGGGGCTTCAACGCGTGAAGCCGACCTCGCCGAGTCAATCGCGTTTCTATCGACACTTCCCGCCGCGTCGGGCGTATCGGTGTCGGTCTCCGTCTGACGCTGACC
>CAYFLJ010000183.1:0-781 GCA_964343985.1 uncultured Thermoflexus sp. | reverse complement strand
GACCACCGTGTTGCAGGCCGACTACGTTGAGGTCGTTGAGGCGCTGAAGGCGCGTACCGACCTGTTCGAGGATCGTGGGCGTGTCTGCGGGTGGACGCTTCACGCCCAAGACGAGGCGCTCGCCCTTGCGCGCGAGGTCGACGCGATGGTTGTTGTGGGTGGGCGCGATAGCTCGAACACGATCCAGTTAGTGCGCGTGTGTGAGGCCGACCTCGCCGAGTCAATCGCGTTTCTATCGACACTTCCCGCCGCCGCTGCACGGGCCGTCGCCTCCGCCTGACGCTAACGCCTGACGCCAACGCGTGTGGCACGCAACGTGTGTCGTACGCGATGGTTTCACGTGGAAACATCGCGATCGCTCGGCGCCACGTTTTCACGTGGAAACATCGCCAAAGCCACAAAACCACCCGACGTATACTTGCGGCAATGCCGCCCCTGACGACCGCCCTCGGAGTCGATTCCCGCGAAGTCGTCGCTCGACGCGCCGACGAAGTCACACGCGCCATCGACCACATTCATCCAACGCACATCCTCTGGATCCCGAGTAGCACCCTGAAGTCGGTGATCGACACCATCGAGGTGCGCGCCCGCGAAGGCGCGTGGATCTCGTTGCCGATCACCCGAGAAGAAGAGGGCATCGGTATCGCGAGCGGCCTCGTCCTTGGAGGCGCCAAGCCCCTCCTCGTGATTCAAGACAACGGCATCGGCAACTGCCTGACCGCCCTCACCACCTTTCCGCAGCCGTACCACCTCCCCATCGTCATGCTCGTCTCGCAACGCG
>CAYFLJ010000182.1:0-3329 GCA_964343985.1 uncultured Thermoflexus sp. | reverse complement strand
GAGGTGCCGGTCGAGGACCTCAAGGGGATGATGGACCTCAACTTCACCAGTGCCGTCCTCACGTGTCAGGCGGTCGCTCCGATCATGAAGCGGCAGGGTCGAGGAAAGATCGTGCTGATCGGGTCGCAAGCCGGTTTGCGGTCGCAAGGTGCGGGTGGCGGAACGGCGTACTCGATCGCCAAGGCCGCGATTCACCACTACACGCGCAAGTTGGCGTCAGACCTCGGGCGTCACGGCATCAACGTCAACTGCATCGCGCCAGGGTGGATCCTGTCGTCGCGCGCGATCGCCGCAGGTCGGAACGCGCCCGCCACGCGTGATCGCTTGGTTGAGGAGATCGCTCTCGGACGGCTCGGCGACCCGGAGGATTGCGCAAAAGTGGTGGAGTTCCTCGCCACGGACCTGTCCGACTACGTGACCGGGCAAATCATCCCCGTATGCGGCGGCGTCTGTCTGTTCTAGACGGAACCGTTCCTGCCCAAACGCAAGCGCCGCCAGGAGGAGCCTCCCCGGCGGCGAGATTCGGAGGTGACATGAGATTCCGCGGCGGTCGCCGCGTGCTGCGGCTAAATCGTGACCCGAACGGCGCCGGGAATTGATTGGTTCGCCATGACCGGTGCCGCTGCGGCGGCCGCGATTGCCGCGCCCTCTTCACCTTGACCGGTCTTCGTAAAGGTTGCAGCCGGTTTGCCGTTGGCTGGAGTAACGGGCGACGTGGCGGTCGCGACCTCGGCCGTGGCACGCCCCGACCGCAACTGACGCAAGAGAACGTCTGGCCCGACGCTTGGCTTTACGGCAAGTTCGGCGGTGGATGCGCGACCGCTGGCAATGGTCGATTCTCCTGCCGGAATACGAATTCTGGCGTACGCGTCGGCCGCACGCGAGGCGAACGTTGTGGCAATCATTGGCTTGGCTCCGTCCTTGGATTCATGCCCGTTCGGGGATACTCCCCCGTGTCCCTCATAGTGTCGGCACGACTTGGAAAATCTTTAGGCCCGCGGCACGTAATTCGCAAAAGTCGTGAATCTCCCGCTCACGCTCCCGAGGGTTACGGGCAAGCCGTCGCAGGTAGTCTTTTCAAGAGCGCGATGCTTCGCCGATCACGGTGGCACTGATGACAACCCGTACGACGAACTGGTGGGCACGCACCCGATGGCGGACCACGATTGGGTTGGTCTGGACAATCGTTGCCCTCTACCCCAACCCCATGGTTCTAGTGGAGTCCATTCGGAATGCATGGTCTCCCGTCATTGACCCAACCGCCGTCGAGGAATGGGCGAAAACCCTCCCACGGAACCCGAGAGCAATCGAAGATGCCGTACTGACGCGCGTCGCGTATGCCGTGCCTTGGGAGACCGACGGCGTTCCGTGGACGTTTCCGACGCCGGCAGCGGTAATGGCGCGTGGCTCAGGGGATTGCCAAGCGCGGGCAGTCGTTCTCGCAAGCACGTTTGAAGCACTCGGCATGCCGTACCGGCTTGAGGCGTCGTTTGACCACATTTGGGTCGACTATCCCGGGCGCAAAGGCGCAGGAATCGAGCGTCCTGAGAAGGCCTTCGTGCGCCGCGCGCCGACCGATCGCGGCTGGGCCTCGCGCCTCAACCTCCCTGAAGTTGACTGGGCAGAGTCTTGGCGGATTGAGCGAGAGTATTTCTGGGATGCGGCGCCCACTTGGCGGCTTGCGTTGCTCTCAATCGGGTTGCTCGCCATTAGTGTCGGCCCACGCCTAATGCGCCGGCGCTTGTCGCCACTGCGTGACACACCTCGTGTCCCGGTAAATGCCACGGCACAAAGCGTCTAACCGTCGAGGCTTGCGGACGACGCGCACGAGGTTCAGTGCAGAACGACCTGGCGCCCAGCAAGTGGGGTGCCTGCACGGGGGAGATTCGACATGCCCATCATTCCTGAAGGCGGAATTCCGTCGCGCCTCGTCATGCATCCACTCAATGGGCCGACGCTCGTGATCTGCGCGGAGGGTCCTGAAGTCGCGGTGTTCCGGCGCGAGGACTGGGACGCGCTCGGCATGGAGGCGGTTCCCCTCGCCTACCTGACACGCGACGAAGTGAACGCCCTCACTGGGTTTGTGCGCTACTGGCGTGGCACCGAGATCGAGGGCTTCGACTTCACCAACTCTGGGCCAAGTGTGACGTTTGAGGATTACCGAACGTAACGCCCACGTGCCAGGTGCCTACGCGGGTATCGTGGCGCCATGTCTACCGACCTTCGCCTTGCCATCCTCGGCTGCGGCGCAATCGCGCGCTACCACCTTGATGCCATCAAAGGGTACGTGCCTCGCGTGCGCGTGACGGCATGTATCGACAACGACGCCGACCGCGCCGGTGCGTTCGCCGCCGAGACTGGCGGGAGGCCGTTCACCTCCCTCGACACCGCGCTCGACGCCGACGCGTTCGACGCCATCTCCATCCTCCTCCCGCACGATCTGCATGAGGCGACGACGCTTCAGTGCCTCGCCGCCGGCAAGCATGTCCTCCTCGAAAAGCCGATGGCGCCAACGCTTGAGGGGTGCGATCGCATCCTCGCCGCGGCCAAGGCGAGCGGCAAGGTATTCATGCTTGCTGAGAACGCGCAGTACTGGCCGGAGGTCGTCGCTGCGCTTGACCTCGTGCGAAGCGGGGCCATCGGCGACCTCGTCACCGGTCGGGCCGCGTTTGTGAGCGAGTACAACCCCTACTGGTTCACTGGCCAAAAGTGGCGCCTCTCCAAGTCGAGGACCGGCGGTGGGATCACGATCGACGGCGGTTCGCACTGGGTTCGCCCGATGCGGATGTGGTTCGGCGACGTGGTCAAAGCAGTGGGCGTAATCGGCTATCCCATGGAGGAGATGCAGGGCGACAGCCTGATGCGCAGCCTCCTGCAGTTCGAGTCGGGCCTCTACGCGTCCTACGACGGCCTGATGGTCGCCACGCCGCTCGGCCCGCAAGAGAGTTGGCGCATCACCGGCACCGACGGTGAGATTGTCATCGGCGGATTCCCTGCCGGCGGACTGACCCTGTACGACCGCGCACACCGCAGCGGACGCGTGATCGACGGCGATTGGGGCTACGCGATGAGTTTCGTCGGCGAGAACCAAGACTTCGCGAACGCGCTCCTGGACGGCACGCCGCTATCGGCCGGGCCCGAGAGCGCCGTACAGGACTTGCGGGTGGCGTTAGCCATCTACCGCTCAGCGGCCTCAGGGAACTGGGAGACGATCTAGGACGGGCACGGCACAGGTAGCCCCTCTCCCGTGGAAGCGCCCCGCTTGCTGGGCGCGGCGGGGTTGGGGTGAGGGCTTCTCCGGGCGTCAGATAGCCCCTCTCCCGTGGAAG
>CAYFLJ010000181.1:0-3329 GCA_964343985.1 uncultured Thermoflexus sp. | reverse complement strand
AAACGCGCCAAGTGTTGACCAATCTCAAGACGATCCTTGAAGCCGCCGGAAGTTCCCTCGACCGTGTGGTCAAGACGACCTGCTTCCTCGGCAACATGGATGATTTCCCGCGCTTCAATGCGGTCTACGCCGAGTTCTTCAGCACCAACAAGCCGGCCCGTTCCACCATTCAGGCGGCGCGTCTCCCGGGAGGCATCATGGTCGAGGTGGAGTGCATCGCCACCGTCGACTAGCCATCGCGCAACGGGGGAGTGGGGGGCAAGCCCCCCACTCCCCCGTTGCAGCGACCGACCGCCGCTCCCGCGTTACGACCGACGGATCTCCGCCATCCCATTCAGATACGGCCGCAGCGCCTCCGGAATCCGGATCGAACCGTCCGCCTGTTGATGGTTCTCAAGCAACGGCATCAACAGACGCGGCGTCGCCAACGCCGTGTTATTCAGCGTATGCACGTGACGCACGGTGCCCGATGCGTCGCGATAGCGTAGGTTCGCCCGACGCGCCTGATACTCCAAGTAGTACGAACACGATTGCGTCTCGCGGTAGCGCCCTTCGGACGGCACCCATGCCTCGACGTCGTAGCGCTTGCGATGGCCTAGACCAAGTTCGCCGCCGCAACAGTTCACCACCCGATACGGCAACTCAAGCGCCTGCATCAGAGACTCGGCGTTGGCAAGCAACGTCTCGTGCCACTTGATGCTCTCGGCCTCGTCCGCCTCGCAGATGACGAACTGCTCCACCTTGTTGAACTGGTGGACCCGGAAGACGCCCTTCAGATCGCGCCCGTAACTCCCCGCCTCACGCCGGAAGCACGGTGAGTACGCCGCATACAGGATCGGTAGTTGCGCCGCCTGCAAAATTTCACCGGCATACATGGAGGTGAGCGGCACCTCCGCCGTGCCAGACAACCACAAGTCATCTCGCTCGAGGTGGTACGTCTCTTCCTCACTTCCGGGGAAGTGGCCCGTGGCGGTAAACGCCGACGTCCGCGCGAACGACGGCGCCGTCATCGGCACGAAGCCTCGCTCCCAAAGCCGGTCGAGCGCGAACCGCATCACCGCCATTTCAAGCAGGGCGGCCTCACGTTTGAGGAAGTAGCCGCGATGGCCGGCGACCCGGGCGCCACGCTCAAGCTCGACCAAGTCGTGCTTCTCCAGAAGCGCAACATGGTCGAGCGGCGTGAAGTCGAAGGTGCGCGGCGTCCCAACGTGCTTCACCGGCACGTTGTCGTCCTCGTTCACCCCCTCCGGCACATCCGCCGACGGGACGTTTGGCACGCGCAGCAGGAGCGACTCGACCTTTTGGTCCAACTCCTTGAGCGGTGATTCGAGGGCACGGATCTCGTCGCCCAACCGCCGCCCGTCGGCGATTAGCGCCACGCGTTCGTCACCGGACGCCTTCGGCACCGACCGTGAGACCTCTCCCTGTCGCGCGCGAAGGCGCTCAACCCGTTGGCGCAACGCCAACGCCTCGCGGTCCGTCTCGAGCAATTCGTCGATGTCAACCGACGCCCGCTTCCGGCGCGCGCCCTCCTTGACAAGGTCGGGGTTCGCCCGGATGAAGCGCAGGTCAAGCATCGGTCGCAGGCTCCTTCGGCGGACAGGGCACCACCGCCTAGGCAGAATAATGCCAGCGACTGAGTCGGGCACGCAGCGCGTCGAGGGCACGGCGGTGCAACTGGCGCACCGCCGGCTCCGAAATGCCCATGATGCGCGCAATCGTCGCCTGATCGACCTGGCGCCAGTGCATCAACGCCAATACACGCTGGTGTCGGGGCAACAAATCGCCCATCGCGTCCAAGAGGTCGAGGCGCACCGCGTCGCGTCCCTCCTCCGCCGCCCGTTCTCGCGCCATCTGGGCACCGAGTGCCTCCGCCACCGCCTCCGCACCGCCGTCCTCCCAAGAAATGCGGCGCCCGGGCCACCGGCGACGCGACAACGACTCAACGTGCTTGCGCAGCCGTGCCCGCAAGCGCATCCGAAAGAACGCCAAGGCGGGTCCACGCACTGGGTCGTACTCCGCCATCAGGCGCCAGAGTTCAAGCCTCGCCTCCTGCTCAACGTCGTCCACCTCGACTTCATCGTCAATCCCAATCCGCACGGCGTGTTGGCGTTGACGACGCGACTCTCCGCGAACCATCGGGTCGAGGGCTACCATCAGGCGGCGACGTGCGACCTCGTCCCCCGACGCCACGCTTGCCGCCATCGACTCGATTGCGTCGTAGTCGGCCGCCGCAAACCGGCTCGCCTTGTCGTTCACGCCCGTCCCTCTCGGCGCCGTGTCGCACCGCTTGCCCATCGCCATCACTGTCGCCACTGCCACGTCCGTTCTGACACCACGCACAGTCTAGAACATTTGTTCCATAGTCGCGAGTGTACCTACCACTGATCCTGCCGACGACAATCCGCGGCGTGACGGTGCAATCACGCTCCGGTGACATTCGGGTGCTAGCGTGGGACGATTCGGGGTCAGGTGTCACCGGATAGGCCGGTGTCGCCCCTGGCCGACTCGCATGGGAGCAACCGGAATGACGACCGACACCGCCTCTTTGGCCACTCGCTCCGCCGCGTTCCTCGATTACCTCGACGGGTACGTTCAGAACCTCCAACCGGCATCCCTCGACGGCCTGATTGCCTCCGCGGGCGGGCCAGAAGGGGTCGCGATGGTTGTCGTCGACCTCGTAGGTGGCTTCTGCACCGAGGGTGCCCTTGCAACGCCCCGCCTCGGCAGGTTGGTCGGCCCCGTCGGCGACCTGTACGACGCAGGATGGGAGGCGGGCGTGCGTCGCTATGCGGTGATGCGCGACGCGCACCACGCCGACGCACCGGAGTTCGCCGCGTTCGGCCCGCATTGCGTCGCTGGTTCAGGTGAAGACAAACTTGAACCCGAACTCGCACGTCGTCCGTGGGCAGCCGACGCGCTCGACGTCCCGAAGAATAATCTCAGCGCCTTCGCCGACGAAGGACCTTTTCGGCCGTGGGTGGAGGAGTGCGTGGCCAGTGGCACGCGCGTCATCGTGGTGACCGGCGGATGCACCGACCTGTGTCTTTACCACGCGGCGCTTGGGTTACGCCTGTGGGCGAACGCGCGGAACCAATCACTGCGCGTCATCGTGCCGGCGAACCTCGCCGACACGTACGACCTACCGGTCGAGGTCGCTGCCGGCATCGGGATCATGCCCCACGACGGCGACCTTGTTCAGGCCATGTTTCTCTACCACCTCCACCTGAACGGTGTTGAGGTGGTCTCCGAGATCGTGCACTAACCGCACGCCGTCCGGCGCGTCGCCATCACGGAGGCGCGCCAGACCCCACGCATGCGCCTCTACG
>CAYFLJ010000180.1:0-3388 GCA_964343985.1 uncultured Thermoflexus sp. | reverse complement strand
TTCTCTTTCAAGTTGGGTTCAATCGGCGGTTTGACCCGTCGTTCCGTCGCGTGCGTTCCCTTGTCGTCGCCGGTGAAGCAGGGACGCCACATCTTGTACGTATTACGAGTCGGGACCCGCAGCCCCCGCCCGCGGGCTACTTCACTGGCGAACTCGGCATCTTCCCGGACATGACGATCCATGACTTCGACCTCGCGCGCTACCTCGTCGGCGCCGGTCCGGACGGCGACGAGGTCGTCGAGGTCTATGCCGTGGCGTCGTCACTCGTTGCCGCCAAGGACGGTGGGAACGGTGAACCGGACACCGCGGTCAGCGTCCTGCGGTTTGCAAGTGGTGCCGTGGCAACCATCGACAACTCGCGACGCGCGACGTACGGGTACGACCAACGGGCCGAAGTCTTCGGTTCGGGGGGCATGGTGTCGGCCGGAAACGTCCTTGAGGACCAAGCGGTCGTTGCGAACGCCACCGGGTTTCGCGGTGCGGTGACACAGAACTTCTTCTTGCAGCGCTATGCAGATGCGTACGCAACCGAACTCGAAGCGTTTGCAGCGGCGGTTCGGTCCGGTGGGGTATCACCGGTCACGGGGTACGACGGACGCATCGCGGTGGCTATCGCGATCGCCGCGCAAGAGTCGGTTCGCAAGGGTCGTCCAGTGCGTCTCGCCGAGGTCGAGTAAGTCGGCCACCTCACCCCCGTGCCTCTTGTTTCTGGTGCGACACAAACGCGCTTGCGGCCGGAGACCACTGCGTGCGCCGGATGAGGGGGGCATGGGCCTCACGTACCCGACGCCGGCGGATGTTCACATCGGCTAGTCGCCTTGAAGGTCGCGCCCCATGCGCCACATGCCGGCGGTGAGGCCACCATCGACCGGCAAGACCGCACCAGACACAAATGAGGCATCATCCGACGCAAGGAAACAAATCGCCGCGGCGATGTCCTCGGGTTGGGCCACACGACCGACCGGATACCACGCCGACAAGCGATGGAAGATGTCTGGCGTCCGTTCGAGGCGGCGCGTCCATGCAGGCGTTTGCACCGTCCCGGGGCACACCACATTCGCCCGAATGCCGTGTTGCCCATATCGGACCGCGAGGTTCTTGGCAAAGTTCACCACGCCGGCCTTCGCGGCACTGTAGGCGTCGTCACCGATTCCCATCAGGGCATTGACCGTCGAGACACAGACGATCGCCCCGTGCCCGGCGGCAATCATCCCCGGTAGCACGGCGCGCGCGCTCACAAACTGACTACGAAGTGCGCCGACCATCACGCGGTCCCACGTCTCGACTGACGTCGAGAGTGGGTCGTCGCCACCGCCAGAGGATGCGTTCGCGACGAGGATCACCGGAGGCGCCCCAAAGGTTGCGGCAGTCGTGGCGACCGCAGCGTTGACAGAACCTTCATCAGTTGCGTCGGCCTCGATGGCGACCGCCCGCCCTCCGGCGAGGCCGATCAGGTCGACGGTGCCGTTCGCACCATCGAGGTTCCGATCAACGACGGCAACAAGGCCGCCGCCCTTGGCGATGCGGATCGATGTCGCGCGGCCGATACCCGACCCGCCTCCAGTGACGAACGCGACGCGTCCGCCAAACGTATTGCCAGACATGCTTCCCTCCTCGTGCCCTCGGCGCGTCTCACCGGGCAGAGATGACGGTACCGCGCGGCGTACCTGCCGTCGCCGGTCCAAACGCGGAGTGACAGGTACGGCGGCGCCGCTACCGAACCGGTACGCTGCCCGCCGCGCGCCGCACGGTCGTCAGGGCCAACCATGACGGCGCCGGGAGGTCACGCCGGTGCCAACGACCCTTGCCGTCCACGCCGGGGCGCACGACCACGAGTCGCCCCTCGTTGAGGTGCACATTCCTGCCGACCAGATCAACGCCGCCGCGCCCGGCACATCTGGCGTCGCGTCGCACGGACCGAACGACGCCGCCGCCGTCCTTCTCCACGACACCGACGCGCCAGGTGGCCCGGGCGGCATCGTCGTCGCGCAGTATGACGCCACTGACTCGGTGCTTCGCTTCGTCCTATCTGGGCGCGTCGTCGCCGGCACGACCCGCCACCTCGACATCCTGCCGCACGCCCCCGACGCCACGACGCCTCCATGGCCGGTCGAAGTCACCACCAAACTCGACCGCGCGGTCGTGCGCGTCGGTGGGCAACCTTTCACGTCGTATCACGTCCTCGGAGGGCGTCGACCGTACCTCTGGCCGGTGATTGGGCCGGCCGGGGCAAGCGTCGTGCGTGGGCAGGGATCTGCCGACCACCCACACCACACCGGCCTTGGTCTGGCCTACGGCGGGCATAGTGAGGACGGGTCCGTCAACATATGGTCGGATTGGGACGAACCGCCGTACGGGCCGGGTGGGCGCATGATCCACCGTGGCTTCCGGCGCGTCGTGAGCGGTCCGGTCTACGGCGAGGTCGCTCACGACCTGACATGGGTCGACACCTTTGGCAACCCGTTCGCCGAGGAGTTGCGCACCCTACGCTTCTGGTGGGCCTCCGAAGGGGCGCGGTTCATCGATACAACCGTCCAGATTGCGTGGATCCGCGACCGCGGGCGTGGTCCCCTGGTCGTGGCACTCCGCCTCCCGTCAGAGATGGACATCCCCCACCACGGGGCGATGACGAACGACGTCGGTGTGCCGGTGCCGCCGGCGCCGGGGGCGTCGCGCGTCTACCGGGCGTCGTGGGTCGACGGCAGTGGCCCATCTGGCGACCCGCCGTACCCGCCGCCGGCAGGACCGCCAGAGGTTCTCGTCGACCAACCGGGGGCGCGCCCGTTCCGTGAGGGGCCGGGTGACGGGCCGTGGCAGGGAATCGCCGTGTTCGATCACCCGACAAATAGCGGTTTCCCACACGAGGCAGGCAAGTACGCCGGATCGATGGGTCAGAACGGTCCCGGCACGGGGCAAATTACCTTGTCGTTCTACCCACCCGAGGCGGCGCCGAACGGGCCGTTCGGGTTCTCGTGGCGGACGTATGTGCATCGAGGCGACGCGCTTGACGGCAAGGTTGCCGGGCAGGCGTCGTCGTTTAGGAACGCACCGACGGTATCCGTCACCACCTAGCGACGCCCGGTCAGGTCGCCGCTCATCACGTTGTCGCGTCGACCGTCTCCCACCTGCCAGACGCACCCGCCCGTACGGCGGCGTCGAGGACCGCTTGCGTCTGCAACCCATCGCCAATGGTCGGGGCAATATCGGTCCCGGTTCTGATCGCCTCAAGGAACGGCACGAGATTCTGACGCCCCCACCCGACGATGAACTCGTGGTGATCGACGCCCCAAAGCGGAGGTTCGCCTTCGATGGGGCGTGGGTCGCCGCCGTACGGATAGAGGGTTGCGACACCGTTCTCCCAGAGAAGGCCGCCGCCTGACCCACTGAA
>CAYFLJ010000179.1:0-3391 GCA_964343985.1 uncultured Thermoflexus sp. | reverse complement strand
CGGCAAGCCCGGCGGCGACCACGTTCTTGGCGACGTACCGCGCGGCGTAGGCGCCGGAACGGTCAACCTTTGTGGGGTCTTTGCCGGAAAACGCCCCGCCACCATGGCGAGCGACCCCACCGTACGTGTCCACGATGATCTTGCGTCCCGTCAGGCCGGAGTCTCCCAGCGGACCGCCGATGACAAATTTGCCGGTCGGGTTGATGAAGTACTTCGTCTCGCTGTCGAGGTATTTGGCATCGATCACCGCCGCGATCACGTGCGCCTTGACGTCGGCCACAATCTGCGCGTGGCTGATGCCGTCGTCGTGCTGCGTTGACACGACGACCGCGTCGACGCGCACGGGCTTTCCTTCGCAGTATTCAACGGTGACTTGGGCCTTGCCGTCGGGGCGGAGGTACGCAAGCTCGCCGCTCTTCCGTACGGCCGCCAACTGACGGCACAGTGCATGCGCGTAGTGAACCGTCAGGGGCATGTATTCGGCGGTCTCGTTGCACGCGAAGCCGATCATCATCCCTTGATCGCCCGCGCCAACCTTCCGTTCCTCAACTTGGACAGCGTGCTGGCTCACCCCAAGGTCGATATCTGCCGACTGGCCGGTCAGGCGCACGGCAATTTCGGAGTCTTTCGCAGACGCCCCATACGCCGGGTCGGTGTACCCGATGTCGGTCAAGACCCCCCGAACGACGTCGCGAACTTCGCGTTCACCAATTAGCGGCGTGATTTCTCCATAGACGGCGACCCAGTCCCATGCGTCACTGGACTTCACACTGGCCTCGCAGGCGACGCGGGCCCACCGGTCGCGTGAGAGGCACAGATCCAATATGGCGTCGCTGATCTGATCGCAGACCTTGTCCGGGTGCCCCTCAGTGACCGACTCCGAGGTGAACAGCAGCCGGGGACTGCGCATGAAGGTGGTGCTCACGTTCGTGCATTCCTTGTGCGTTGGTTGGCCCTGTGCACGACAGTGGTACGGCGGAGGCTCCTTGCCCCGCCAAGCCCCGTCGCGTCTGACGTACGCGCCCCACTCACTAATTGGGGCGCAAACTGCTGCGCACGAAAGGGCCTACGTGCCCTCTTCCCACGACCCGAGGTAGCGCTCTTGTTCGGGGGTGAGGACATCGATTGACACGCCAAGCGCGTGCAACTTCAGGCGCGCGACCTCCCGGTCGATGTCCTGAGGAACGTCGTACACGTGCGCGTTGAGGTTCTTCGCCTGCTTCACCATGTACTCGGCAGAGAGCGCCTGATTGGCGAAGCTCATGTCCATGACCGATGCGGGATGCCCGTCTCCCGCGGCAAGGTTGATGAGGCGGCCCTCACCGAGGACAAAAATCTTGCGACCGTCGGCCAAAACGTACTCGTCGACGAAGTCGCGCACCTTTCGGTGGCTCGTGCTCATCGCCTCAAGCCCGGTCAAGTTGATCTCGACGTTGAAGTGGCCCGAGTTCGCAACCATTGCGCCACTCTTCATGGCGGCGAAATGTGCCGTGTCGATGACGTGAATATCACCGGTGACGGTCAGGAAGAGGTCCCCCTCGCGTGCAGCCTCCGCAATCGGCAGGACCCGGAAACCCTCCATGACCGCTTCAAGCGCGCGCGTCGGGTCAATCTCTGTCACGATCACGTTGGCGCCAAGACCGCGCGCGCGCATCGCGATCCCGCGCCCACACCACCCAAATCCGCAGACGACGACGACCTTGCCGGCAAGCAAGATGTTCGTGGCGCGGACGACACCATCTAGGGTGCTTTGGCCGGTGCCGTAGCGGTTGTCGAACAAGTGCTTGGTCGCTGCCTCGTTCACCGCGACGATCGGGAACTGCAAGACGTCCTTGGCCTCCATCGCCTTCAAGCGGATGACGCCCGTTGTCGTCTCCTCGGTGCCTCCAATGATTGTGGCGAACAGGTCTTGGCGATTCTTATGGATTTCGGACACGAGGTCGCAGCCGTCATCCATGGTGATGTTGGGTTTGGTGTCAAGGACGGCGCGCAGGTGTCGGTAGTACGTGGCGTCATCTTCGCCCTTGATCGCGTAGACGGAGATGCCGTGCTCAACGACGAGCGCCGCCGCGGTCTCGTCCTGCGTGGAGAGCGGATTGGAGGCGCACGCCGTCACCTCGGCGCCGCCTGCCTTGAGAGCAATCAGCAAGTTCGCCGTCTCAGTCGTGATGTGCAAACAGGCCCCGAGACGGATGCCGGCAAATGGCTGCTCGCGCGCGAAGCGTTCGCGCACGAGGCGCAGGACGGGCATATCTTGTTCAGCCCATTCGATGCGCTGCTGTCCACGCGCGGCTAGTGATGGATCCTTGATGTCACTCGGTACAGGGTTGGACACACTTCTCTCCACGGGTAGCGATCACACTTGCTACAAGAGACGCTGCCTCGGGTAGCAGGGTGGCTAGGCGCGATGGTGGCTGACGCTGACGTCGGCCACGACAATCGGGTCGAGGTCGTCAAACTGGGTCAGGTTCCGCAATTCCCGGTAGCGGGCAAGCACCTCCGCCCGTGTCACCTTTGCGAGACGCCGAACACTGAAGTCCTCAACGGTAAACGAAGCGACGACGCACCCATGGGCCGTCGCCCTGCGCAAGTTTGCCAGAGAGTGATCTTGAGTGAGTGCGAGATGGCCCATGAACCCACCTGCAAACGAGTCGCCGGCACCGGTCGGGTCAACGACGTGCGCCACCGGTATCGCGGGGCAGAGGAACAATCCCTCGCGATGGACAAGGGTGGCACCGTGTTCGCCGCGCTTGACAATCACGGCTTGCGGCCCGTCCTGCAAGATCGCTTCGGCGCCGCGAATGCTGTTGGCTTGGCCGGTGTACTGACGAATCTCGCCGTCGTTCATCAGGACGACGTCGGCGCGGGTGATCACGTCCCGCAACGCGTGGCGCGCGATATCGATCCAGAGGTTCATGGAGTCGATGACGACTAAGTCGGGATCGCGGACTTGATCGAGCGCTTTGGCCTGAAGTTTCGGGTCCGTGTTCGCCAGAAACACGTACCGCGCGTCGCGGAAGTGTTCCGGTAGGACTGGATCAAACTGGGCTAGTACGTTGAGATCGGTGTACGTCGTGTCCCGCTGGTTCCAATCGTCGTGATAGCGTCCGCCCCACCGAAAACAGTTGCCGGGCAGGCGCGCCAGACCGGCGAGATCAGACCCACTGGCGGCTAACATCGCGGCAAACTCGTCCGGGAAGTCCTGCCCGACCACACTCACAAGTTGCGTTGGCGCGCCGACCACGCCCGCCGCCGACGCAAAGTACGAGGCAGACCCGCCCAGCAAATGAGTGACATGGGCGTACGGGGTCTCAACCTCGTCGATCCCGACCGTGCCGATGCACAGGGTTGCCGCGGCGTTCGAAGCATTCATAGGTGGAGGATAGCCCCG
>CAYFLJ010000178.1:0-3392 GCA_964343985.1 uncultured Thermoflexus sp. | reverse complement strand
GGACCTTGTACGCCGCAACGTTTCTCGGTAGCGCGTCGACAATCCCCGTGTCAGTGGTGGGCGACCGCTACGCCGCGCAGACGACGGTCTCGGCGGGAGGCACGGCGTTCATGGCGACGCGTCGCGCGGAGGCGCCCCTCGGCAACCATGCGACCGTAGTGATCCGCGTGGAATGCGTACGGGTCCTCGATGGCGACGTGAACCCACCATCCAGTGGGACTGCAATAGAACTCGTGGTGCGAACAAGCATCTATCTGGGCGAACGGTGGGAACACGCGTTCACACTCGGCGATGCGACCCTTCGCGCATGGGGCGGGAAGCCGTTAGTGGTGGGAGACTCGTATCGCGTGTGGGTGCCAGTCGACGGCGCGTGGGCGTTCTGAAGCGCAGCGCGACTGATCGCCACCGCACCACAAAACCAAGACTGGCGGTGGAAGGCTTAAGCCCCACACCGCCAGTCGTTGAATAGAACGAGAACCCGAGGCTACGGGGCAGCGTCACCCTCCGATGCGACCGGCTTCACGGGAGTCTGCAGTTTGAGCATGTCCTCACCAAGCGGCGCGACCGACACGACTAAACTCGCCGGGTCTATCGTGACCTTGCCACGCTCGAAGTACTGCGCAAAGGCGCTTCCCTCGGCAGTCTCCGGGCTAATCGGGAGACCTAGCGATACGGCACCGTTGATGGCGTCGTAGTAGGCGATGATCGCATCGGACACATACCGGCTTGTATCCGGGAAATAGCGCATCCCCGCGATCATGCCCGCGTCGGGCGTCTCCGGGAAGGTCAATCCCGCCGCGGCCACGTAGTCGGTACCAAGATTGCCGAAACGTGCAACGCCGGATGTGGCATCAATTTCGAGGCGCGCGTTTTGGAAGAGTTGCGCACCCGTCGCGTCTTGCGGGGCGATTGGTAGGCCGGTTCGGGTCAGGCCACCGGCACCCGCGACCGCATCGATCATCGGAGGCGAAATGAACTGACTGGTCAATCCGACGTAGCGGTTGCCATCAGAAGTTGGCACGACGACAGGCGCCTGAATGAGGACGCTGACGATTGACGGCGACGTGAGCGGCGCGTGGAGGAGGCGATGATCGGGGTCTTGGCGGGTCGGCAAGGCGACCCACGTGCGGGTGAGTTCATCCCACCGGCCTAAGAAGAGGCCGAACTCGGTGGTGCCGCGCGGGAGATCCTCAAGCCGGTAGACGATGCCGAGGTCGACCGATGGCGGGACCGCGCGCAACTCGCGACCGGTGGCGACATCGACGAGGCGGACGTCGTACGGCGACCCGGCGACGGCGAGGTAGGTTGCCTCCTCGGGATGCTGCCCAAGTGGCGCCTCAGTGATCGAACGGGTGTCGGCGAGGTCAACGACCGCCTGCGCGTAGAACATCTGGCTGCGATAGCGAATCACCCCGGCCGGATCGGGCCGGATGATGGGCACCATCGAGACTTCGACTTCGCCGCTGAGTGCTCCACTCGGGATCGCCACGCTCGCGAGGCCGTCGCTCGCAATTGCAACGCCGCCACCGGTAGGCACCCGCGTCTTGATGATCGGCGCCGCGGCGGCGGGTACCCGCGTCGGAACGGCGCTGGTGGCCGTCGGGGAGGGTGTCTTGGATGGGGTGACGGTTGGGGTCGAGGATGGAGTCTTGGTCTGGGTTGGGCCAGGCGTACTGGTCGGAACCGGTGTGCCAGTCGGGCCTGTCGTTGGGGTCAACGTTGGTGTCGCTGAGGCGACTACCCCAATGTCGCTGACTTCAACCGCATTCTTGGTTGTATCAGTAAAAAGCAAGTACGGACCGTTCAGGGTGCCTGCCCAGAATGAAGCGACGGCGCCATTGGAGACTGAACTCGGTACAAGCACTCGAGTTTCAGGAATCGTGGTTCCTTGGTCGGCCCAGCCGAAGGCCGTTGGACTGCCGGGGTTCCACGGCGACTGCTTGACTCTTGTGCGTCCGTTGGAGGTCACGGCGATAGTGATGCTCGTTGACGCCGTGTAAATTGCAGTGACTTCGTCAGACCCGCCGTTGAAGCCCGTAGGCATGAGGATCGGTGCCCAACCGCTCGCCTGCCGTCGCACGACGCCGTCGGCAACCGTACCCGCGAAAAGCGTGCCCTGTATCGATCCAAAGCGAGTGGCTGGACCTGAGAGCGTGTATGTTGGGATTGACGGTACCGCACAGGTGTCGGCAGAAACATTGCACTCCCAGATGCTGTCCTGATCGCCAACAACAAGCACGTCGCCGGTACGCGTCAGCGCCGCAACTTTCTTCGAGCGACCAGTCGCTGAAATCACGACGGAAGTCGAAGTGGTCACGTCTACCTTCAGAATTGCTCCGGTAGTCGTTCCCAAATAAGCGATTCGCGGCCCGAAGAGCGCGATTGAGGTGAAGGCCCCAGACGGCGGCACCGCAATCGCTGTCGAGCCCCACACAGTGGAACCCGCAGGGAGCACATACACGCCAGACGGCGCCGCTGCGATCAATCTCTGGGTCGTCGTTTCGAATGCGAGCGCGGCGATGGGCCCTGCGGGCAATCCGGTGGAATACGGCGTCCACGACGTCGAGGTTCCGTCTGCCTTGGTGTTTTTGTAAACACCGTCCGATGTGGCAGCGTAGACACCTGACTTCGTTGGGTCGGTACCTTCAAGTACGAGGTCGGTTACTTCAAGGTTTGAGAGAGGCCCCATAACTGGGGCGGCGCCAACTCGCGCGTTGTCAACGGTCCCACCAATCGCAAGTGTCACCGCCACGAGAAGGGCAACGACCTGACGCGTCCGGACAATCGAGGCCACGCGTCGAAAGGCCTGCGCCAATCGGCCTCGTGACAGCGCCCCAACGTGCGCGGGCCCGTGCGTGGCGGTGGCGTTTTCTCGCACGTCCTAGCCTCCCCGGCGCACCCGCGCCCTCGACGTCCCTCGTCGCGCGACCTCAGGTGGTCGCTGCCATTCTCGACGCGTCAGATATCTCTATGAACCGTGTGGCGCGGTCTAAGGCACCGCACGAGACGTCGGCATCGCACGAAAGCGAGACCCGGAATCCGTGCCCGCAAGGGTAACAACGGCACGCCACCGCCTGCACATGGTACCCCGCAGAGGGTCACGGTACCGTCGCAACCGGCACCCATGTCGTCATCGCCCCCGGTGTACGGTTCGCCCACCCGAAGTACGGCACCGCGGTGACCGCCGTTGGCCCTCCGTGCGGAGTGTCGCCGTGCAGCGCCCGATACAACGGGGCGTCTGGCCCGGCCACATGGTCGGCGCGAACCGTGCCGTGCCCACGTAACGCCACGATCTCCGCGGGCAGTCCCTCCGCCACGTGCAACTCCCACGGCGACTGTGGGGCAACCGCGATGGCCGACACCTCGACCCCGGGATGATCGACCGCCTCAAG
>CAYFLJ010000177.1:0-3408 GCA_964343985.1 uncultured Thermoflexus sp. | reverse complement strand
TGTGCTTCAACACCGCCATCAGGCCAGTGCCCCAACACAGGCGTGATACCGAGATCCCCGTCGACCCATACGGCACAAGGGTGGTGAGCGGTTGCACGTCGGCGACCTTCAAGTCGCGAATCGCGGCGGGGTTCGTCGTGACCATCGGTTGCCGTCCTTCCGGGCGCATGACACCCCGCGCCCTGTTGTAGAGGGGCGGGGGCGAGACTGACCCCGTCAGTCTATCCTCGCCCGCCGCCGTTTTCGACCGCCGCCACTCGACGCCGGATCGACGGGTGGGAGTAGGTGATCCACTCGACGAACGGGTGCGGGTCAACCTCCGCGAGGTTCTGCACGGCGAGGCGACGTAACGTCGATGCCCACGCGGTACGGTCGCCGGTGAGTGCCACGCCGTACGCGTCTGCCCGTGCCTCGCGTCGCCGAGATAGGCCACGGCGTAGGGGCAATGCAAGCACGAGGCACGCCCCTGCGACGAGGGCAATCACGGGCAGTCCGGCCACGTCTGCCGGGCCAGTAAGGCCAATTGCGTCTGCGACCGCGTGGCGCGCACGTTCGGCGATGAAGAGGCACGTCCCAAGGATCGCGGCCTCCGTCGCCACGGTCCACAGCAGATCGTGGTGGATGTGATGTCCCAACTCGTGGGCAAGGATTGCGCCGACCTCTGACGGGGAGTACCCGCCGGCGAGAAGGGTGTCGGTGACGACGATGCGTCGCGTGCGGCCGATGCCGACGACCGCCGCGTTCGCCGCCCGACTTCGGCGCGATTGGTCGATCACGATACAGGTGCGAATGCCCGTGCCCGCCCGGGCGGCGAGGTCCACGAGGGCGTCGCGAACTGGGCCGTCTGGCAACGGTTGCCCGCGATAGAAAAGTGGCAGAACGACCAACGGCGCGAGGTAGGTCACGAGAAGCGTGCCTACGGCACCGACCGCCGTCGCCCACGCCCACCAATTGCCCGGATTTGGGTCGCACACGAACGCGACCACGCCGCTGAAGCCACCCGTCAGCGTAGTGCCGACGGCGGAAGCAATGGCGTAGTCGCGGAACCAACCGCGCGCGGACTGCGTGCCAAGTCCGTGCACCTGCATCAGGCGATGGCCGCCGAACCATGCCGCCGGCATGCCGAGGAGTGCGCCACCGACCGCGAGGACCGCGACGTACATACTCGCTTGAACGCCGAAGCTGACCCGCGTTGGCTCCCACGACACGGCGGCGGTGATCGCGTCGCGCAGGGTGACGTGCGCGCCGGTGGCGATGACTCCAATGAGGGCGATTGTGGTGAGCGTAAGGTCCGCGGCCCACCACGCCCGAGCTGCGTTTCCGAAGGCCCGTGCGGCGCTCGCTCGGGATGGGTCGTCCCATGCGCGCCCGCAATCGTCTCGCGGGGTTGACGCGTCTACATCGGGAGTCTGGGCGGGTAGGAGCGCGGCGTCCGGGGCTACGGCCACGGCGACCGGTCGCGTCGGACGTGACCGCTGGGTCTGTCGTGCGGTGTCCGGCGCGCCACTTGCTACCGGTTCGTCACTCATTGTGATGACGGATCTGGTCGCCATCGCAGCAAATCGATGATTGGCGTCACCGTCTGCGTACCGTCGCTGCTATTCTAAGGGGCACGTTTCGACGTCCCTTCTTCGGTACATGGTCCGTTGTGCGGACGTCGTCGCGGGCGCACCTTCCGCCAAGGCTTGACCGCCGGCGGGGTCGCCTGCCCGTCCGCGGTAGCTCGGCGAAATGCCGTGACCCGCCAATCGTAATTGGAGTGTCCCCATTGGGCACTCGCCCGTGGTCCGGCCGCGTCATACGTCGCTAGGCCATCTGTCTGCGCCCCGAAAGCGAAACATTGCGTGGTCACGACCGAGACATCCGCACCTGATACTGGCACGTTGCGCGCTGCCGATGACCTTGGGGTCGTCGATATGCGCGATGACACCGTCACCGCGACGGCACGCCGCCTCACTGACGACGCTTGGGGCGCCAACGACCTCGGTGGCGCCGACGCCAACCGCTTCGCCGATGCCGATGGTTCCGATGACAGCGACCTCGGTGTGGCCGACGGAGACGCGGATCCGGCCGAAGCCGCGCCTGAACCCGGCGCCGGCTTCGTTCGGTTCGGATTGTCGGCCCACGTGATGCAGTCGATTATCGATCTCGGCTATCAAGATCCGACACCAATTCAGGCGGCGACGATCGACTTGCTTCTTAGCGGGCGCGACGTTATCGGGCAAGCCCAGACCGGCACTGGCAAGACCGCTGCGTACGGCATCCCACTTATTGAGACGATCGACCCCAGCGTCCGCCGGACGCAAGCACTGGTCTTGGCGCCGACGCGCGAACTTGCCATTCAGGTTTCCAAGGTTCTTGCCGCGCTTGGGCGTCATCGCGGTGTCGGCGTGGTGCCGGTGTACGGCGGCCAGTCGTACGAGGTGCAGTTCCGCGCGTTTCGCGCGGGCGCGCACGTCATCGTGGGCACCCCGGGTCGCCTGATCGACCACATCAAGCGCGGCACGATTGACCTCGCAAACGTCGGAATCGCGGTGCTTGACGAGGCCGACGAGATGCTTGACATGGGCTTCTTCGACGACGTCGAATCGATCTTGAAGACCCTCCCTGGCATCGGCACCACCGCATCGACTGAGGTTGAGACTCGACGTCCGGTGCAGGTTGCCCTGTTCTCCGCGACCATGCCGACGCCTGTGGTTCGCCTTGCGGGACGCTTCCTTCAAGATCCGGCGCAAATCACTGTCGAGGCGACCGTCGCCACGGTTCCGCGCATCGCGCAGGTGGCGTACGACCTTGGCCGGATGGACAAGACCGAGGCACTCGGGCGCATCCTTGACGTTGAGGCGGCCGGCCCGACCATCGTGTTTTGTGCGACGCGCCGGACGGTCGACGAGGTTGCCGAAGCATTGCAGGGGCGCGGTCATCGTACGGCGGGCCTCCACGGCGAGATGGCGCAGGGCGAACGTGAACGCGTGATGCGGCGCTTTCGAGATGGCGCCTTCGATGTCTTGGTTGCCACCGACCTTGCGGCGCGTGGCTTGGACATCGCCTCGATCACCCACGTGGTGAACTACGACTTGCCGTGGGACGCCGAGGTCTACGTTCATCGCATTGGGCGCACGGGTCGCGCCGGGCGCGAAGGCGATGCGATCACGCTTGTCGCCCCGCGCGACGGTCGGTCGATGCGCCAGATCGAGATGACCCTCAAGGTGCGGATCCCTCGCAAGCGTCCACCGGCCCTTGCCGAGGTATCGCGCCATCGTCGCGCCGCCGCCATTGAAACTGTTGCAGGGGTGGCGGGTGGCGACGGCCTTGAGATTTACGCCGCGATGGTCGACGACCTGAATGAGCGCGCCGACCCGCGGGCCGTCGCAGCGGCGGCGTTGCGCCTGTGGGATCAGGCGCGGT
>CAYFLJ010000176.1:0-3430 GCA_964343985.1 uncultured Thermoflexus sp. | reverse complement strand
CCGACCTCGCGTTGCGCCATCGCAAAGCGCGTCACCGAGTCCATAAGGAAGCTGACGTGCAAGCCTTCCTCACGGAAGTACTCAGCGACCGCCGTTGCGACCCACGCCGCTTTCACACGCACCAACGCCGGTTGGTCTGACGTCGAGACGATCACGATCGACCGGGCGAGGCCTTCTGGCCCAAGGTCCCGTTCGATGAACTCGCGAACCTCTCGACCTCGCTCACCAATGAGCGCGATCACGTTGATGTCGGCGGAGACGCCCCGCGCGATCATCCCCAATAGGGTGCTCTTCCCGACGCCAGACCCCGCAAAAATCCCGAGGCGCTGACCCTTCCCGCACGTCAACACGCCGTCGATGGCGCGGACGCCGGTCGGGAGCGGTTCGGTGATTCGGGCGCGCGTCAACGCCGCCGGTGGCGCATTGCCCACGCCGAACCGACGACCGGTGATCGGGCCAAGGCCGTCAATCGGCTGCCCCAATCCATCGATCACGCGCCCAACCAATGATGGGCCAAGGACTAACGAGAAGCCGCCGCCGGTGGCGACAACTCTCGACCCCGGGGAGATGCCGGTCATCTCGCCCAGCGGCATAAGAACGACCCGGTCGCCGCGAAAACCGACGACCTCAGCGATGATCGGGTCGCCGCCTCGTGTCGGTTGAACCTCACATATTTCGCCGACCTGGCAGACCAGTCCTTCAGCTTCGACGGTCAGGCCGATCACCTGCACCACTCGGCCAGTACACCGGAAGGTATCGACGTCGTCGAGGGCGTCGACGTATTTGTGGAGATCAAAGCGCACCCCTGCGCCCGACTCGATAGCACGGCCCGCTGATCGCGGCACGAGGGTGGTCGTCATCGGCGCGCCCCCCCGCTATCCACCGCCGACCCGGCAAGACCGGAAAAGGTCGATGACACGCGGTCAAGTTGCGTCTCAAGTCGCCCGTCAACCGTGCCACGCCGGGTATCGACAATCACGCCAACGCGCTCAACCGACTCGTCACCGACAACTTCGATCCCACGGTCGGCATACGAGGCCGCCGCGCGACGCAAGTTATCGCCCAGCTGACGCATCGTCTCCGGATTCAGGCGCACCCGAATCCCATCCTGAGCCGATACCCGCTGCAACGCGCGCGACACCATTTCTTGAATGACGTCAGGCCGCGCCTGAACCTCGGAATGGATGATGCGCCGGGCAATCTCGACGGCGACACCGATTACGTCCGGTTCGGCCTCGGCAATCAACTGGGCGCGATCAACCTTGGCGTTCGCAGCGAGCTCCATTGCCAAGGTGATCTGCTCGGCAACTTCGTCATGACCCT
Organism: uncultured Thermoflexus sp.; assembly: GCA_964343985.1. GTDB lineage: Bacteria > Chloroflexota > UBA11872 > UBA12225 > UBA12225 > CAILQO01. The sequence continues at coordinate 2,107 of CAYFLJ010000176.1, read as the reverse complement.
GTTGGCGACCCTCAGCGCGCGCCGCCTCGCGAATCGCCTCAGCAGACGCCTCGGCGTCAGCCACGATCTGAAGTGCCTGTGCACGGATGCTCTCGACTTCGTGCTCTTGCTGCGCCCGAAACTCACGTGCCTCGCGCAGGGTGAGGACCGTCTCCCCCGCCTCCTCGACGCGGCGTTTCGCTTCGGCGAACGTCTCAGCCGTCTCGGCTTGAGCGGCGGCGACCATCGCCTCAATTTCGGCGTGTGCCTTCAGCCGCTCGGCTTTCGCCTCTTCAAAGAGGCGCTCCGCGGCTGCGTTGAGGTCGACCGTTCGGCGACGACGTTCGATCGTCGCCTCAAGGGCCGCTGCACTCTCCGCCGAGCCAATCGCGGCACGAACGACCAGCGCCTGCGCCTGGATGTCCGGTGCCTTCAGAACGCCCATGACCTACTTGAACTCCTCGCCACCAGCGCGCGCGATGACGATCTCTTCGTTTTGCTCGAGACGACGGACGGCCTGCACCACCTTTTGCTGCGCTTCCTCAATCGCTGAGAGACGCTGCGGCCCCATGATCTCGATGTCATCCTTCATCTGGGCCGCCGAACGCGACGACATGCCCTTGAAGAACTTGACCCGGAGATCCTCTGAAGCACCGCGCAAGGCAAGTGCCAAGTCCTTGCCATCGACTTCGCGTACAACCTTGGGCATATCGCGGTCGCCAAGGCGAATAATGTCGTTGAAGACGAACATTTGCCGCTGAATCTCGTCCGCGAGATCCGGTTCTTGCTCGCCCAAGATGTCCATAATGGCCTTGGTGTTGTTTGGGTCGTTTTTCTGAAGCACGCTGACGATGTGACGAATGCCACCCGTCGTTTCAAGGTTCGTCGCCTGCACACTTGAAAACTTCATGCGGAGCAATCGCTCCACCTCGCGCACAACCTCCGGTTGCGTGCGGTCCATCATGGCAATCCGCATTGCGACCTCAGATTGCGTCTCCTGAGGAAGTGCGGCTAACACCTTTGCCGCCTGTTCCGGGGCAAGGTACGCCACGATCAGCGCGATGGTTTGCGGGTGCTCATCCTTAATGAAGCCAATCAACTGCGGCGTCTCGGCACTGCGCAGGAACGAGAACGGCGGGGTCACCGCACGCGCCGTCAGTCTGGCCAGCATTTCGCTCGCGCGACTCGGTAACAGCGTCTTCGAAAGCACCTGCTGCAGGAAAGGCAACCCGCCGGCCACGCCGCCGTCGTCACCCCCCAACATGTCCGCGACTTCATCAAGCACCGCATCGACGATGTCGGGTTGAACAAACCGCATTTTGTGAATCTCTAGGGCGATTGCCTCAACTGCCTCTTCAGGCATGTTCTTGAGGATGGCGATTGACGCCTCCTCGCCCACGGCGATCAGGAACGCGGCAATTTGCTCAAGCCCCGTCAATCCCGCCAGCGGTCCGCGCCGCACAGGCGCGGTCGGTGGCGGCGGGAGGGCCGGGACTGGAGCCGCGACCTCCTCGGTCGTCTCGGGGGCGGGTGCGGTGGCTGCCATCGTCGTGCCTCGGCGTCTGTGTCGTCAGTACAGTTGGTCGTCTAGGTGCAAGACCCGCAACCCGGGCCTTCGGAACGAGTCTGCGAATGTCACCTCGGCTGGCCGACGGCTAGATCACCTAGGCGTCGCCAGCCGTGCGGTGTTGACGTCAGCTCACGCCGACGGAAGCGTTCTCCTGTTGGATCCAGCGAGAGAGCGTCTCGGCAACAAGGCCAGGCTGCTCGCGGGCGAGGAGGCGAACCTCCTCCCGACGCTGGGCACGCTCAGAGGCACTGAGTTGGCGCCGACGGCGCCCGCCCGGGCCGGTCGTTTCCTCACCACCCCCAGCGGCGGCTGCCGTCGCGGATGAAACTGCTGCCTGAACATCGGCCGGGAGCGTCGCCATCACGTGACCGGGAACCTCATACGGCTGCCCGGAAGCTTTCGCTGCCAGATAGCGCGCGCGCTCTTCCGGCGGGAGCATCGCCAAGATGTGGTCTGGCAACTCTGGTGTCGACCCTGAACCGAGGAGCGCCGCGAGTTGGGCCTCGACGGACTCTGGCGAGACCAAGGCCGCCGCGCCACCGCGACCACCCGGAAGGG
>CAYFLJ010000175.1:0-3462 GCA_964343985.1 uncultured Thermoflexus sp. | reverse complement strand
CACCGTTCGGGACTCGTATCGATTGAACCACCTGTGCAAGTGTTCCGACGAGGTAAAGGTCGTCAGGAGTGACTCGAGAGAGGTCCTCGCGCCGTTGTGCGACCAAGAGAACCATCCCAGGTTCGCCGGGTGCCGACATGACCGCCGATATCGTGGCGGGCATTTCGACAAGCAATGGAACGGTCATCTGGGGAAAGACCACCGTGTTAATGAGGGGCAAAACCGGGAGGTGAGATGGCATCGACGCATCTGGACGTCGACGGCGTGCCCGAGGACGCTCTGTGGTAACTACGTCAGACAATCGATCACCTCGGATGCCGTCTCTCGACGACCTATCCCACTGACGCAATCATATGACTTGAGTGTTGGACTGTCAAGTCACCAGCGGGGCGTCGCGAAGGTAACCGTTTCGTTTCAGATAATGAGGCGCCTTCGGAAGTACGGCCAACGGTGCGACACCAAGGGCAGGCGCGATCAACTAGGCGGAAGCACCGGCGTTGGGCGTGGCGTGCGGACGGGTCCGGCGCCGGCGATTCCGCATTGTGGTGCCGGCGATGCGCTAAAGGCCAAATCGGTCGCGCCGCAGACGTTTGCCCGGACAACCCCTGAGGGTTGGACGAATTGCTCGTTCGGGCGCCCTTTCAGGAAAGCGTCCATTGCTTCCTTCCATATTGTTCCGGCGCCTAGGCTTCCTGCAACCTGCAGCATTGGGCGTGCGTCCGTGTTTCCAACCCACGCACCAACGGCAAGTGATGGCACGTAGCCGATGGTGAGCGAGTCCTTGTAATCGTTCGTTGTGCCGGTCTTCACGGCAGCCACGCGCCCGCCCGGAAGGTCGAGGACGGTGCCAAACATTGGGTATCTCGCCCGATTGTCCGAAAGAATTGACGTAACCATAAATGCGGCGTCAGACGGAATCGCTTCAGCCCCTTGCGTGGTCGCGGCGTCGTAGAGGATTCGCCCGCCGCTATCGACGATCTGGAGAAACGGCGTCGGCTCACGTCGGACGCCTCCATTCGCAATCGTGGCGTAGGCGCCAGTCATATCCAAAAGACGCACGGTACCTGCGCCGAGCACTAGACTTTGCACTTCCGGCAGGGCGGTTCCGACCCCGAGTGCCTTTGCAACTCGGACGAGCTCTTTCGTCCCAATGGTTTCCTGAACCAAAATCGCCGGAATGTTGTAGGAGTTGGCAAGCGCTGAGCGCAGCGTTACCGTGCCATGGAACTTCCCATCGTAGTTCATTGGCTGGTACTTGCCGGACGGCGATCCGAGGTCGGGACGAGTAAGTTCTTCGTCAAGGACCGTTGTGGAAGGCACATACTTCCGGGTCGCGAATAGCGCGGCCCACGCCAATGGTTTGAACGAAGAACCTGGCTGACGAAGGGCCGTAGCTACGTTGACCTGACCATCGATTTTCGGGTCATCGAAATCGGCGCTACCGACCATCGCAAGGATCTCTCCGGTGCGGGGATTCACGGCAACAAGCGCCCCGTTGTTTACTTGTTGCTTTCGAAGCGTCTCAACTCGGCGTGAGACGATCCCCTGAGCCATATCTTGCATGCTGAGATCAATGGTGGTTATTACCCGCAATCCTTGCCTCAGCACTTCAGGATCGATGAGACGTAGCAGTTGTTCTCTGGCATAAAAAGAGAAATGCGGTACGACAATCCGCGACTGTAGGCGTTGATACTCGAACCGCTCGGCCTCCGTACGTGCATCGTCTGCCTCACTGCGAGTTGCTAAACCGTGGCGGACCATGACTTCAAGGACTTCGTCTTGTCTCGCCAAGGCCGCACTCGGGTTGCGCGCAGGGTCGTACTCCGAAGGCGCCTGCACGAGCCCGGCGAGGATCGTGGCTTCAGCGAGGTCAAGTTCGTTGGCGTGCTTGCCGAAATACGAAAGCGCGGCTGCCTCCACACCGTACGACTGATTTCCGTAGAAGACTTGATTGAGGTAGAGCTCTAGGACCTCGTCTTTTGAATAAATCCGCTCGACCTGTACGGCGAGGATGAGTTCACGCAGCTTGCGTGAGTACGTCTGTTCGTCCGTCAGGAGGACACGTTTGACAATCTGTTGGGTGATGGTTGAGCCGCCAACTGCCCCCCCACCGCCCGTACGTCGGCGCACGAGGTCATTGACGACCGCGCGAGCGATACCCCGGATGTCAAATCCCGGGTGGTCGTAGAAGTTGACATCTTCGGCGGCTAACGTCGCCTTGATCATGACCGGTGAGACGTCGGCTATAGGCACGAAGATCCGGCGTTCGTCGTAAAACTCGTAGATGAGTTGGGTTCCGCTGCGGTCATACAGTCGGGTCACTTGGGACATCGGTCGCGCCGAGAGATCCGCGGCGCGAGGGAGGTCCCGCATGATCGTTGCGTACGCGAACCCTGCGCCACCGACCGTTCCAACTCCGCAACCACCGAACAGGAGAAGGCTGGCGACGACGGCGAGCGCAGCGAAGCGTGGCGGGTTTGGACCCTGCCGCGCGGTGCGTCGTCGGATTCCGAGCGCGCGGGGGCGGTGCTCGTCGTGCGATTCGACACGCGCACCATGCGCATGCTGCGTCCTCATCAGTTCAGAAAACGGTTCGATAGCATGTCTGGACTTCGCTTATCGGGTCGCGGGAAGCCGTGAGCGCTTTCTGGGCCTCGTATGCGCGTCGGGGCAACCCGAGCGAACAGCGAACGCGGCGATCACCTCCTTCAAGTCGACCGTGGAGATATCGTCTAGGCTTGAGAGTTGGCGCCATGGGGCTATCCGGACGTCTGCAGCCGAATTGTCGTTGGCTTCGGCGGGCCCTGAGGATTGGAGGTCAGAGCTGGTGGGAGGCGCAGCTGGCCGAGCGATGAATCCGGCTGTTGCCCGAGTGCGCCTGACGTTCGCCAAAGAGCCTCGCCTGCGCTTTATCGGGCACCTTGATCTCGCGCGGGCATGGGAGCGGGCGTTGCGACGCGCGAACTTGCCGGTCGCTTGGACCCAAGGCTTCACGCCTCGAGTGCGGCTCTCGTTTGCGGCGCCCCTCTCGCTCGGGACAGTCGCCTGTCGCGAGTTAGCGGACGTCTTCTTGACTGAACCGGTCGCGCCTGATGAGGTGTTGACCAGGCTCGGCGAACAGTTGCCACAAGGATGCAATCTCACTGGCGCGACAGCGGTGCCGGTAGCGGCCGCCTCGCTTCCCTCGATGGTGCGTTGGGCGTCGTACGAGTTGGCGCTTTGGTCGCCACGGGCGACCCAATCCGTCGAAGCGGTTGTTGACGTGTCTGGAGGATCGCGTTGGTCACGACGGGTCCCCGATGACGCATCACTCGTCGTGACTGGCGCGACCCAATCGCTTGATCAGGTGCGACGCGACATCCCTGACGGAGAAGCACCTCCAGAACTTCAGCTTGTTGCTGCCGAAGGCACTCGGCGGCGCACTGGACGCGATTCGTTCGGTGCCGAGCCCCTCATTGCTCG
>CAYFLJ010000174.1:0-3469 GCA_964343985.1 uncultured Thermoflexus sp. | reverse complement strand
CGTGTCGTAATGAAGGCTTTCTTGGCGGCCTCCGCGTTATCGCGTTCCTGGTACCAGAAGCCGATCAGGAGGAACGAGCAGAGGCCAACCATCTCCCATGAGATGTAGAAGATGAGGAAGTTGTACGACAGGACGACGCCAAGCATCGCGGCGGTGAAGAGTGCCTTGACGCTGAAGAACCACCAGTAGCGGTTGTCACCCTTCATGTAGCCGGTGGCGTACACCTCAATGAGGAACGCGAGGAAGGTGACCACGCCGAGCATCATGATCGACAGCCAGTCGATGACGAGCGTCGGGGCGAAAATACTTGTGGTGCTTCCGGTGCCGATTGAGAACCAACGAAGGTTCTCAAGGATCAGGTGGCGCGCTGGACCGGAGGCGGTCTCCTCAAGGTGTGTGCGCGCGTCACCAAAGACTTGCAGGAAGACCAAGAACGCCCCGCCAATCCCGGCGAGAGTCGTCAAGGCGGACAGCAGATGCCGAGATTGCCCCATCTGTCGCCAGACGAGGACATTCAAGGCGAAGGCGCCGGCCGGTAGCACGGGCGCGAGCCACGCGAGTTCCACGAGCTACCACCTCATCAGGTCGACTTCATCGACATTGACGCTCGACCGCATCCGGTAGACGCGGAGGACAATTGCCAGACCAAGACCAAGCTCGGCAGCGGCGACAGTAATCACGAAGACGGCGAAGACCAGTCCCGACGTCTTTCCTGGGTACAAAAGGGTGCCAAAGGCGACGAGATTGATAGCCACGGCGTTTAGCATCAGCTCAATGGCCATCAGGACCAAGACCGCGTTTCGACGGGCCATGACGCCGTAGGCGCCGATTGCGAAGAGTGCACCGCTGAAGATAATGATGTGTTCGATAGGGACCATCGGCGTCGGCTCAGTCGGCGTGGGTGCCGGAATGCCCGGCCAATGTGGTGTTTTCACGGCCCTCAGTGCGTGCGCCACCCGCGGCCGTGGCGCTTCGAGCGATCGTGAGGGCGCCAAGCAACGCGACCAGAAGCACGACCGAAGCCACTTCGAACGGCACCGCCCACGTCTGGAAAAGTGCGAGACCTAATTCGGCGACGGTGACGTGGCGCAACGCGTCGGCTTGGGTCCACGTGTCTCCTAGCACCCCGAGCGCGACGAGACCAAATATGCCGATGCCTGCAACGGCGCCCCAACCCCACGCACCATGGGTGAGCCGAGGGCGCGTTTCTGGTGGCGTCAACATGAGTGCGAAGAGCAACAAGATGCTGACGGTGCCGCCGTACACAAGAATCTGGATGAGGGCGAGGAAGTCTGCGAGTAGAAGCAGATAGATCAACCCTGTCATGACCATCGCCAAGATGAGCAGGAGGGCCGAGTACACAACACTGCGCGCGACGACAACGCCAAGCGCCGCGACGAGGGTGATCCCCGCGACGACGTAGAAGGCGAATGCGCTCAGTTCCATCATTGCTCCATCGTGCCGTGATTCGCGGCGTGCCGCGAACCACGCGAGGCCAGAAGTGATGCTACACCTCAGAACCCGACCAACCCCCAACGAGGGATGGCATTCGTGTTCTAGCGGTAGGTCGACGGGTCTAGGATGCCCGGCAGTGGGCTTGTTGGCTCGGGCTTGCCGGTCCGGCGAGTCACGCCTCGCCCGATGTTGACCAACTGATCCTTGTCGTACACCAGAGTCGACCGCTCGTACGTCGTGAGCTCGAAGTGCGGTGACATTTCGTTCGCGTCGAAGGGGCACACCTCAACACAGATTCCACAATACGAACAGCGTCCCAAGTCGATCCAGTAATCCCGCACGATGTTCTTTTTGTTCGTCTTGCCGTCGGTGTACTTGTCTCCAGTGAGGGTGATGCAGTCATCCGGGCACGAGCGGGCGCAGATGTTGCACGCCACGCAGACGATTTCATCGACTTTGTCGTCCCACAAGAGGCTTGGCGCACCCATGAAGCGCGCTTCCAACGGCGCCTTCTCATAGGGATAGAGGCGGGTGATTGGCTTGCGCAAGAAACCCTTGATGGTTTGGGCGAGCCCGCCGAAGATGCCGCGCATCGGTGTCGTCCTTTGGTCAGCCGTCGGCCCGTCGCCCGAGTTCGGGTCTCATGCCGTACATGTCGGAAGATTGGTGGCGCTTACACAGCCACAGCATCAGGCGCCGTGACTGGCTGTCGGCGGATCCGATACACCGTGAGCAAGATAGCAAGGGCTGCGAGGGTGACTCCGAGGCCGACCGCAAACGCCGCGAAGCCAAAGACCTGCAAGACCGCGGTGAGGATGAAGTTCACGAACCCGACCGGAAGCAGAAGCTTCCAGGCGAAATCCATCAACTGATCGATGCGGAGGCGAGGCAGCAGGAAGCGCGCCCACTGGATGATGACCACAAGGAAGAGCACCTTCCCAAGGAAGAAGAGCACACCGAAGTAGTCACCGAGCCAACCAAGCCCAAGGGCATGTGACCCGGGGAATGGTTCCCATCCGCCGAGGTACAGGGTGGCGGTGAGTGCCGAGTTGAGGCAGACCGCGGCAAACTCGGCCAGATAGAACATGCCCCACCGCATCCCGCTGTACTCGATAAATGGCCCGCCAACGATCTCCGACTCTGCAATCGCGATGTCAAACGGGGTGCGGCTCATCTCGGACATGGTCGCGAGGAAGAAGATCACGAACCCAAGCGGCTGCATGAATACATTCCATCCATGCGCCATTTGGGACTCGACAATCGTCGTCAGGCTCAGGCTGCCGGCCATCATCGCCACGCCGAGAAGCGCCACAACGATTGGCAACTCATACGAGATAAGTTGCGCAACGACGCGGGCGGATCCGAGCAATGAATACTTGTTGCCAGACGACCATCCGGCCATGACCAGACCAACGCCTTGCATCGCCGGGATCGCCACCATGTAGACGAGACCGAGGTCGAACGGGCGCAGGACGAGGTTTCCGAACAAGACCAACGGACCCCATGGAATGACAAGGAAGGTCAAGAACACGGGGATGAAGACCAGATACGGCGCAATGGGGAAGACGATCTGATCGGCGACGGATGGGATCAACTGTTCCTTGGTGAGGAGTTTCACGACGTCCGCCGGGCTTTGCATCGCGCCGTGCGGCCCAACGTGGAGGGGGCCTCGACGTAACTGCACATGGCCTGCCACTTTGCGTTCAAGCCAGATTTCCATCATCACGAAGTTCAGGACGAAGAGCAGGATCACCACAATCGCGACGATGTCTGCGAGGGCGAGACCCCCGAGGAACGGCTTGATGAGGAAGTCTGGCGCCCATGGCGGGGCCGTCTGCAAGGTTAGCCCGGTAGCGGGGTCGACGTTCATGGTGAGGTCCTCGCGTGCGTGATCTGACGGAGTGGGCTAGCGATCGACCTCACCGAGGACGATGTCGACGGAGCCGAGTGCAACGACGGCGTCAGCAATGTATGAACCCACGGCCATGTCGTTGAGCGACTGCAGATTGCAGAA
>CAYFLJ010000173.1:0-3474 GCA_964343985.1 uncultured Thermoflexus sp. | reverse complement strand
GCGCGGTGGCGATCAACAACCTCATGGAGGACGCCGCCACGGCGGAGATTAGTCGTGCACAGGTCTGGCAGTGGATCCATCACGGTGTGACGACGGCGGAGGGTACGCGTGTAACGGCGTCTTGGGTTGACAGCCTCGTCGATCAAGAATTAGCGAAGATCGAGGGAGCAATGGGCGCCACGTTTGGCCGATTCCGGTGGGCCGAGGCTGCGCACATTTTCCGTGAGGTTGCCCTTGGTGCGACGTTCCCGGACTTCCTGACGCTTCCGGCCTACGAGATCCTCGACTGAATCAGGAAGGCAAGGTTTCCCGCAGTCGGGCACGCGCCTCTCGGCCCTGAACCGGGTTGATGGGGCGCGATGGCCGCTTCTGGCAACCCCAAGTGGCGTCGAGGGCGCCTGCGACCTGCAAATAAAACGACCGCCCTGACCCTTCGCGGGTCGGACGGTCGCGATTGCTTGGAGCCGGTGGAGGACGGGCGGAATACCCGGACGACTACTGGATGATGAAGTCCGTGAAGAGGACCTTCGCAACTTGCTGAGTCTTCGGAAGGGCCGCGTTGATCTTGCCCTTGAGTTCCTCGCGGGCGCGCTCTTTACCGTCATTCGTGACCAGTTCATCGACGCGCTTGGAACTCAGCGTGGTGGTGATGATGTCGTTGATTTCCGAGACGTTCGCGAGCGTCGGCCCCTTGGCGGCGGTTGACGCGGTCGCGGCGCCCTCGGTGCTGTCCTCGTCGGTGTAGGAGAGGAAGACGATTTCGTCATCGCCACCGTCGGCCTTTGCCGTCGGGGTCGCAGCGAGGTCACGCCACATCAGTGCAATGGTGACCTTGAGGAAGCGCTTTGCGCCTGGGTCGGCGAGGGTAACGATGCGTTCCTTAATGAGGTGCTCGTTCAGATGCTCCTCAGTGTGCTCGTTCTCAACGGGAGGGGCGGCAACCACCTCGGCGGCCGGTTCAGGCTTCAAGAACCACGCGGCTGCACCGCCAATAATGAGCGCGACAACCGCCGCAAGAATGATCGGAAGGACCTTCGCCATCACCGCCTCCTGTGCGTCTGCCCGCCTCAGTCTCTACGCGACCACGCACGATTACCCACTAGCATATCGCGCCGTCGGCGTCGGCGACGATGGTACCGTACCCCGCTAGATGCCGGCACCATCACTAAACGGTGGACCCGCTCCGAATGTATCGGCACCAGACGCACACCGATCCAGCGTGACTGTTGCAGCTCAAGATACCGATGGGGCGCGCTTCGCGCCACCATGGGCCGCCAATCTTCGCCACATGGCCCCAATCTCGACGCCCGTCGCGTTTGCGCTCGTGGCGACGAGTAGTTTTGCCACGTTGGTGCTCGAACTTGTGGCGGGGCGGCTGCTTGCTCCGGCAGTTGGGGTCTCGCTCTACACCTGGACGGCCATCATTGGCACGGTCCTTGGGGCGATTGCGGCCGGGAACGACCTTGGTGGTCGGCTTGCGCGTCGCCTGGACGCGGGCCCGGTCCTGGAGACGACGCTGTATGTCGCCGCCGCGTACGTGGCCGGCATCGCCGCGCTTGCGCATCTGTTGGTCATCGATGATCTCGCCATCTGGCTGCCGTCGCTTCCGAGGTTGTTCCTGTTCGTCGCAGCGGTTGGCTTGGTGCCGTGCGTGCTGCTTGGAACGACCAGTCCGCTGGTGGCCCACGCGACGATGACGACGCGCGGCGTGGCCGACGCCGGGCCGATTGTCGGGCGGTTGAGTGCGGTCGCCACGGCGGCGAGTTTGGCGGGTGCATTCGGGACGGGCTTCGTGTTCGTGCCGTTCCTTGGCACGCGCGCGACGTTGGCGATGGTGGCGATTCTCCTTGCAGGGATTGCGCCGCTTGCGAATCCGGCTGCGCGAAGTCGCCGACGCCGGGTCCGCCAAATGGTTGCCACGGCGGCCATCGTGTTGGTGTCGGCGTGGGCATGGGCGGCGGCGGGTAGCGCCCGTGCCGCCGTTGCGCAGTCGGTTGAGGCGCACCAGATGGCGCTTCCCGGCAAACCGTTGCCGACGGGGTGCCTCGTCGAGTCGGCGTACGCATGTATTCGTCTGGATTGGTCGACGGTGGGCCGGATCCAGTACGGGCGCGTGCGCCTTGACCGGTCGGTGCAGGGGCAGACGGCGCCGGCGTCGCCACGACTGCTGTCGTCGCAGATTTCTCAGGCGCTCGGCGACACCATCGCTCTGACGTCGGGCGCACCAAGCGGCGCAATCACGATCCCGCCGATGCGGATCCTGTTTATTGGCGGCGGCAGTTTTACGCTGCCGCAGTGGGTCGAGGCCGTTGCGCCGGGTAGCCGTCTCCATGTGATTGAGGTTGACCCAGAGGTGACGGCGGTCGGAACTCGGTGGCTCGGTGTGAAACTCGCCGCACCGCCGTCCGATCGCTTTCCCAACGAGTCGGGCATTGCGGTGATTCATGGCGATGCGCGGCGCGTCATTCGGTCGCTGCCGACAGGCGTCTACGACGTGGTGATCGGCGACGCGTTTGCCGACATGGCGGTGCCGTGGCACTTGACGACGGTGGAGTTTGCCCGCGAGGTGCGTCGGGTGTTGCGCCCGGGTGGGCGCTACGCGGTGAATGTGATCGACGGGTGGCCGGGCGGGCAGTTCTTGCCGGCCTTCTTACGGACGTTGCAGGAGGCGTTCGCCGAGGTTGATGCCTTGAGTACGGCGCTACCGGGGTTCCCGAAGTACGACGTGGTGCAGAACTGGGTGGCAACCGCCGGGGATGCGCCGCTGGAGATCGCTTCACTGGAGGCGATGACCAGGCCGGGGCTAACGACTGAGGGCGTTCCGGTGGCTGTGCCTCCGCGCGTGCGATTGGTGACCCGTAGCGGTGTCGCACCTATTCCGGCTACCGACCCCGAAGCGCCGCCGTGGGTCGACGCAGCGCGGGCAATCCGACCACTCACCGACGACTTGGCGCCAGTGGATTGGTACCTCGGGCGGCGATTAGCTGAGTAGCGCCGCCGGCTGTCGTGCGGTGCAGGCGTGCGTGGGTGTTGGTCGTGACGAAACTTCGCCCACCGCAGTGCCGTTCGGTGGTTGCAGGCCGGGCGCAGGCGGGGGACCGTGTGCGCGGGTGCGGCCGCACGCCTCAAGGACGCCATCAGTCCCAATGCCAGTGCCCCGACGCGCCGACGGTCAAGAGCAACCGGAGCTGACCGACCGAGAGTTGGGCGCGGCGTGGTCGTTTTCTCGCGTCTGGCACACATTTGCTCAAGAACTCGGCCTACCACGCCGGCGCCGTCCAATCGACCCACAGACGCGTCGTCGTGCCATCGCCAGTGCGTTTGTGGCGGTGCTTGCGTCGGTCGTGTTGGTCTTTGTGCCGTGGGCGAAGGCGGCGACGGTGTCTTCTGGCAACGTGACGTCAATATCGCTCGATACGTCGTCAGCCACTGGTGGTGGCAATGCCTGCACGCAGTTGAGTGCGTCAACGGCAG
>CAYFLJ010000172.1:0-3486 GCA_964343985.1 uncultured Thermoflexus sp. | reverse complement strand
TCAAGGTGCCGGCGAGGTTGAGTGTGACGCCACTGATCGCACGCGTAACCGTGTTACTCGTGCTGGTCTGCAGCGGGCCTCCATTAATAGAGTATCGGGCGTTCTGACCAAGCGAAGTCACCGGCGCATCAGCGTTGCCACCGTTGGCGGTCAACTTCAGCGCATCGGTTAGGTCGTAGTTGCCATTACTGTAATTATCGTCAATCGAGATGCCGACAGCACCGGTCGTGCGATTCTGCAGCGACATCTTGCCGGTAAGGCTATCGAAACTCGCAAGTACGCCGGCACCCGACGAATTGATTCGGCTCACAATTGTGCTAATCGTGTCGGTGGTCGCGTCCCACGTGATGACGGTGCCGTTGATGCGGAACTCACTTGACCCAGTCAGGCCAAGTGCCGTATCGAGGGTGGCAGTCGCTGAAACGGTGGTTGCCGCCGAAGACGCAGTGTAGGTGCGCTTGGTTGAGGTGATGTCACCGGATGAGGCGGCCGGCGACCCGGTTGCCGTCGTCGGCAACTTCAGGGTTGATAGCAAACTGTTGCCGTACTGCGTGCCGTCCGAACCAAACGCGATGGATCCGTTGTAGTTACTTACCGTGATCCGGCCATTGCTGAAGGTCGCCGTTGCGTTCGTGAGGCCAAGCCCGCCAATGTTGATACCCGCGTTCGGACCACTGCTGGGAACATTTACTGCACCCCGAAGGTACGTATTAATCGATGCAACAATATCGCTGATCTTGTCGCTTGTACCAACATTGATCGTTGCGGTCGTCGTACTCCCACCACCTGCCGGCGTCAGGGTCATCTTCAGCGTAGGGCTGACCGCCGCAGCACCCGTCGAAGGGTCAATGTAGTTCCACCCTGCCTCAACGAGGGTGGTCGCAGCCGTTGCCGAAGTGGCAGCGGTCGCCGTCGCGAGATTCGTCGCCGCGAAGACGTTGGACGTATCGCCCGGGCCACCAAATATCAATTCGTAACCCGCCGGGGCGACGAACGACATCTGACCATTCGAAAGCGAACTCGTCGCGCCACCCGAATTAAACAGTGGCAATAGGTCGACGTTGAAAGCGTCTTCAACCGCCTGACGCACCGAGTCCAACTGGTCCGACGCGTTGACCGTAAGTTCCTTCGTCCTGACGACGCCGGTCGCGGCATCGCGGATGCCAACGGTGATCGTGCCGGAGCCGGTCGTCAAATTGGTACTCGGCAGTGCCGAAATCATGGTCGTGCCGTCGATCACGGTGCCAATCGCGGCGCCACTCGTCATCGTCGTGCGCGTCGCCAACTGGCTGACGTTTACCGTGAACGACTGCAATGAGGTGTTCGCCGCCGCCGTCGCGGTTGCCACCGCCGTATTCGTCGACGAAGCGGTACGGGTCTGCGTCGCCGTCGATAGCATCAGCGTCGACGTCGCCGAACGCAGCGTACTCAGGCGGGTGGAGATGTCGGTCAGACCGGCCTTCCGGTTTTGCAGCTTCGTTTGGGCATCCTGCAACTTGGTGAGCGGACGCTGCTCAAGTTGCATGAGCTTGGAAACGATCGATGCCGTGTCGATGCCAGACGCAAGGCCCGACACTTGGAACATCGAGGCAAGCGACGACCCAGACGATGAGGAAGTGGAGGAACTGACGGTACCCACGATGGCAAGTCCTTAGTCGTGTACGAAGGTTGGTGCGAAGCACGCACCTCACCGCATGTTGGCGTCGCTGAAACGTCAGGTACCCCACCCAAGAGGCACCGAACGCGTCACGCGGGAACGCAGTACCCGCGGTTCTTACGACAACTATCGGCAGAAACAGGGTTACGGTGAAGGGTGCGGCGAACCGCTTGAGCGGTGCGTGGCGCACACCATTCCGGTACTTCAGGGGTTTTCCGATTGCCCGCAAGGCCCATGTTCTGTATGGTTGCTTAAGGCATCGTCAGGCCCGGCCACTGGTGTGACCCTCGGCGAGGCTATGGTGGCGCGTCTCGTTGTCGATGCTGCGGGTGGGCAAAGGCCCACCCGAGACTGGATTCATCTACGGTGAAGTGGCTACGTCGCACAGTGCGTCGGGCCTGCCATTACGTGGCGGCTACGGCACTCGCAATTGCGCCGTCGCTGCCGGTATGGCAAGCCGCGACCGTTGCCCAAGCCGCCCCGAATTACCAGTCACTCGCCGACGCGCCCTCTGTCCTTGACCCCCACATCCAGTCGTACCTCGCCGGTGAGCCGTCGCGCGTCACCATCGTGCCCGTCCCCCAGAAGCCCGGCACCGTGCGTGCGCGTGGCACCGCCCAAGCCGCCGGCGTCACGGTCATCATCGAAGCCGTGCGCGACATCCGCGCCGACCTACGCGCATTGGGTGCCGATGCGCGCGTGCGAAGCGCCCGTTCGGGCATCTACACCGCCACCGTCCCCGTCAATGCGCTACCGGCCCTGTCGTCTCTCGCCGGGGTCGTGCGCGTTCAGGCCTCTCTGCCAACGACACCCCTTCTGGACCAGAGCCTGAAGGCGGCCGACATCGTCGACCCCACGTCGGGTGCGCGCTACGCCGCCACCTCTGGTATCGACGCCGACGGCAGGGGCACGATTGTCGCCATCGTCGATACCGGTATCGACTACACGCACACCGACTTCAAGAACACTGACGGCACGACGCGTATCGTCGCCCTCTGGGACCAGACCCAAGGCACATCGGGTACCGCCGCCACCGGTGTCGGGTCTCGGGCCGTCGATGCCTTCCAGTACGGCACCGAGTGCAGCGCTGCGGAGATCAATGCCGCGACCTGTTCTGAGCGCGACACCAACGGCCACGGCACCCACGTTGCGAGCATCGCGGCGGGTACCTATGGCGCGGCGCCGAAGGCCGACATCATTGTCGTGAAGTACTCCTTCACCGACGCCGACGCCATCGACGCCTGGGCGTGGGTTATCGCCAAAGCGTCGTCGCTGAACAAGCCAGTCGCCATCAACAACAGTTTCGGTGGCCACAACTACGCGCACGACGGCGCGTCGCCCTCGGAACGGGCCATCGACGACTACTCGCAACTGACCGGCGTGGCCTTTGTGGTCGCCGCCGGTAACGACGGTGCCGACGCGATTCACGATCGCGGCACGGTAAGCGCGTCGAGCACTGCCGATATCCCGTTCACCGCCACCGCCTCCTCGGCGAACCTGAACTTCTGGTACGGCGCGACCGACAACTTCACGGTCAGCGTCTTGAAGGGTGGCGTCGAGTCGGCCAAGTCCACAAAGGGGACGCGCGCCCGCACCTCCACCGTCTCTGGGGCCGGCGTCACCATCAACAACTGCAACACCGTCTCGACTGCCACTGGCATGTGTCAGGTCACCGTCGCGTTGACCGATATGGCGACCGGCGCCGGATGGACCGTTCGCCTCGCGCGGACCGACTTGGCCCGGAGCGGTAGCACCGGCGAGTGGGACGCGTGGGTGCCCAGTGGGGGCGCCACCTTCGACTCGCAGTCGTACCGCACCACCCTCGGCGA
>CAYFLJ010000171.1:0-3486 GCA_964343985.1 uncultured Thermoflexus sp. | reverse complement strand
GTGACGATCGGCTTGGAGTTCCTTGGCTGCCCGGTGTACAAGCCGGAGACGATTGCGCACTGGACCGGCCGTGGTGAGGTGCACCCGTTCGTGCAATCGCTTGCCGAGACGAACGAGTTGTTGCACGAGGCCGGATCACGCAACGTCGGGATCACACTCGATTCGTATCACTGGTATGGGTCGCACGGCACCCTTGAGCAAATCCGCGAAACGCCGGGGCACTGGATCTCGTTGCTGCACATCAACGACGGCAAGGCCGATGTCGACCGCGACCATCTGCACGACTTTGATCGGGTGATGCCGGGTCACGGAAACTTTCCGTTGGCGGCGTGGTTGCAGGCGATCTCATCGACGGGCTTTGATGGGTTCGTCGCGCTTGAGGTGCTTGGCCCGGCGATGCACGGTGTCATGCCGGATGCGTACGCCGCGGCGGGGATTGTAGCGCTGACGCCAATCTACGCGGCGGCGGGCCTGTCGCTGCGGTAGGCAGTTGGTCCTGCCCACCACTGGTGTCGCGTCCGGCCAGCGGTGATCGGCCGGTTTGGGCCAATACAAAAGAACGGGCGTTTGGGATGGGGGTCCCACGTATGGAGGGCAACATGGTAAGTCCGCAACCCAGTGAAGGCGTTCTGGTTGGCCGCCGCGCGGCGCTTTCAAGCATCGCGGCGACGGTGGCGGCGTCCGTGCTTGCGGCGTGCGGTGACGCCGCGCCGACCGCCGCGCCAAAGCCTGCCGAACCGACAAAGGCGCCCGCGGCCCCAGCACCGACGACCGCGCCCGCGGCGGCTCCGACCGCGGCCAAGCCGGCCGAATCGGCGGCGAAGACCGTCCCAACCGTCATCAGTGCCCAGACCGAACTGGTCGTCTGGATCAATGACCACGGGCCAGAAGTGCAAAAGTGGTTTGATGAAGAGTTGATGCCGGCGTTCAAAAAGGAACAGCCGAACGTCAAAATCGCCGTGAAGTGGGAGAACTGGACGGGCGTCGCCGACCGCCTGAACCAAGTGTTGGCAGCGGGGTCGCTGCCAGACGTCTTCACCGGTGGGGCAGAGTGGGTTGGGTCGATGTCGGCCAAGAAGATGGCGCTCGACATCACGCCGTACGTCAAGGTCTGGGGCGAGGCGTCTGACTTCACCGAGGCGGCGATGAACGCCACCATTTCGGGTGGCAAGAACTACGGCGTGCCGGTGACCTCTGATGCGCGTGTGTTGGTCTGGCGCAAAGATCTCTTCCGCGCAGCGGGCCTCGACCCGGAGAAGCAGCCGACGACCTGGGAGGAGTTGCTGGACTACGGTCAGCGCCTCACGAAAGTTGAAGGCGGGAAGGTCGCCGTCTCTGGCTACGGCATGACGACCAACTGGTCGTCGTGGTGTGCGTACATGTATCAGGCCGGCGGCGATTACGTGACCGCGGACGGAACGAAGGCGACCGTCGACACGGCGGCGGCGCAAGAGTGGGCGCAGTTCGTCTGGGACATCTTCAACAAGCAGAAGTTGGCCGACCCGAAGGGTCTTGAGGGGACCTTTGAGGGTGGACAGCAGGCGATGACCGAAGCCGGCCCCGGCGTTGGGCTGGCGATGCAGAAGAACGGCGTTCTCGACAACCTTGGCATCGCGACGCCGATCAAGCGCAAAGCGCAGCAGACGGCGGTGTTCACCAACTGGTTGTGCGTCGGTGCGCAAACGAAGGTTCCAGACGCCGCCTGGAAGTTCGTCGAGTTCTACACGCGGTCGGCGAATATGCAGAAGTTCCATGAGTTGCGGGGGTCGCCCCCGCCGCGGAAGTCGTTGCAGGCGCAGGCATACGTCAAGGACAACGCGGTGTTCAGACGTTTCGGTGAAATCGCGGCGCAGTACGGCCGTGCATTTACTCCGTCGTGCGCGTGGACCGACTTCCGCCAGCAACTCATCGACTTCAACAAAGAGTTGGCCGAGAAGCAGCGGACGCCGAAGGACGTGCTTCCCGAATTGGGCCGCGAGATGACTCGCGTCCTTGGGCAGTGCGCGAAGTAGCGTGACGACGCAACCTCCTCTCGTGCGAGAGGAGGCACGAGGTGGGCGCACTCCCGCGCCTACCTCGTGAAGATCGTCCCGCGTACGTAGTCGGCGTCGGCCGAACCGAGAAAGGCAAGCACCTTTGCGACGCCGTCGGGCGAGGCGAGGTGTGCCGCCTTCAATGCTGCGTCGGGGTCTTGGCCGGACGCGGTCGCGGCGTCGCGGACGTTCTCTCGCTTGAGGGGCGTGTCAATTGCGCCCGGGCAGATGGCGTGGATGCGAATGTTTTGAGGCGCAAGGCGCGACTCGAGAACCATCACCATGCCGTGGACCCCCGCTTTGCTTGTGCCGTAGGCAATCGAGGAACTTCCACCCTTCACACCGGCACCTGATGCGATGCACAAAACGACACCCCCGCCTCCGTGCGCGATGTGCGGTGCGACGTGTTTCACCGACAGGAAGGTGCCCCGCACGTTCACGTCGATGACGCGTTCGAAGGTCTCAAGCGGGAAGTCGGCGAGGTCGACGAACGCACCTTGCAGAATGCCGGCACACGTGACGAGGATGTCGACACGACCGTACGCGGCGATCGCGTGCGCGGCCATACGTTCGCACGACGCCTCATCAGTGACGTCGGTCTGTACGAAAGTGGCCAGACCGCCGTGTGACGCAATCTCGTTGAGGGTGTCGTGCGCATCGGTTTCGCGAATATCAGCGATCACCACGCGCGCACCGTCGGCGGCGTAGGCGATGGCGGTTGCCCCGCCGATCCCGCGCGCCCCCCCGGTGATGATGGCGACCTTGCCTGCTAAGCGTCCGCTCATGTGCGTTTCCTTCGTTCCTCAGTCGGGGGTATCAGGCAGACCAGTGCCATCCCATGCCCTCGATGATCGCGTCGACGGCACGCTTCGCGGCGGGGATGCGGTCGTCTGGCAGATGTTCGATCAGGGCAAACCCGTTCGGGCGGATCGCCTCGTACGCGCGGAAGAACGCGGGGAAGTCGAAGATGCCTTCGCCGGGGGCGCATTCCTCGACGCGGATCGGCATACCGTCGACGACGCGCAGGTCCTTCACGTGTGCGCAGACGACGTAACCGTCGAGGTGCGAGGTGATGTCGGCCATGAGGGCCGCCGTGTCGTACGCGAGTGGGAACGACGCCGCGAAGTTGACCGGGTCGCAGTTGTAGCGTAGGGCGGGTGAGCCGACGGCGTCGATGACGCGACGCACGCGGGCGGGCGAATCGAGCGGCGAGATGGCACCGCACTCAAGGCCGATCGTCACACCTTCGTTGGCGGCGGCGTGGGCGACGGCGGTCAGGCTTTCGACGAGGCGTGCCTCGGTGGCGGCGGTGTGATTCTCTGGGTGCGGGCGCCAGTCTCCGCTGAGGTTGAGGCTTCCCGGGCGGATCAAGAGGAAGCCGGCGTTAAGCGCACGGGCGCCGGCGCAGGCCGCACTGGCCAGTCGCACCCCCTCGGCGCGCCGGGTGGCGTCT
>CAYFLJ010000170.1:0-3500 GCA_964343985.1 uncultured Thermoflexus sp. | reverse complement strand
AGACGTAAATCAACTCGGCGACGGCATCCCACTCATCGGGGCGCATCGCCCGGACTCGCGGGTCGGGCATCGCGCGCCAGTGTAGCGCGGATACGCCGCCGCGTCGGTCAGCTCGACATCGTCGGCACCGACCGACCACACGTGGTCTGCAAATCAGGCACCCAACCGGGTGGCCGTTTCAATCTCGTTTCGCATCCGAACGCCGATCCGAGTAGCATGGGCGCACTACGCGCCGCGCGTCGCCAACGGATGGGGGTCCGGGCGACACCGTGCGGCGCCGCTGCCGTCGGTATGCCGTCGGCATCGTCCGCCCGCGGGCGGGAAAGGGGGCATCCACCGTCGCCATGGCGCGCCGGGACCCAACCCTGCGCGTCGCCAGAAGGTCACAGGGGGTGACTATGAGCAGCGCATCTGCGGCGGCGCCCATCGCCGCCGCCGAGGACCGCGAGGTTCTCGACGCCCAGAGCCTGTCGTTTATCGTCGGTGCGTCGGCCGTTGGCACGATCATCGAGTGGTACGACTTCTATCTTTATGCCGTCCTCACGCCGTTCCTCGCGCCGATCTTCTTCCCACCAGGTGACTCGACAAGCCAGTTGCTCTCGGCCTTCGCGGTCTACGGGGCCGGCTTCGCGGTGCGCCCGTTCGGCGCAATCGTCTTCGGTCGGGTCGGCGACGTCATCGGTCGCAAATACGCGTTTATGGTGACCGTCTCTCTCATGGGCTTCGCTACCTTTTTGGTTGGTGTCCTGCCCTCGTACGAGACGATTGGCCTGTTCGCGCCACTCATCCTCGTGACGTTCCGCATGGCGCAAGGGCTCGCCCTCGGTGGCGAATACGGTGGCGCCGCGATCTACGTCGCCGAACACGCCCCAGACCACAAGCGTGGTCTCTACACCTCGTGGATCCAGACGACCGCAACCATCGGTCTGTTCATCGCGCTCGGCGTGATCATGACCACCCGTCTCTACTTCGGCGATGCCGTCTACAAGGATTGGGGGTGGCGCGTCCCGTTCCTGATCTCGATCTTCCTCGTGGCCTTCGCGTTGTGGATCCGCGTCCGCCTGCAAGAGACGCCCGTCTTCCGCCGCATGAAGGCGGCCGGGCAGACCGCGAAGAACACCGCATCGTGGGCCAAAGACTCGTTCGGCGGAAGCCGCGTCGGCGTCATCCTGCTCGTCCTCTTCGGCATGACCGCCGGCCAGGCCGTCGTCTGGTACCAAGGTCAGTTCCAAGCACTGAACTTCTTCACCGTCTACATGAAAACCCAGTACGTCGATGCGTACACAATCCTGCTAATCGCACTGGTCGCAGGCACACCGTTCTTCGTCTTCTTCGGGTGGTTGTCCGACCGCATCGGACGCAAGCCGATCATCCTCGGCGGGTGTGTTCTGGCGGCGGTGACCTACATCCCGATCTACGAGACCATGATCCAGTACGCGAACATCACCTACGACGCCGCCGGCAAGATCACCGGTGCCAAGCCGGACATCATGATGGAGTCGTTCTTGGTCTTCATCCAAGTCGTCTACGTCACGATGGTCTACGGCCCAATTGCTGCCTTCCTCGTGGAGTACTTCCCGGCCAAGATTCGCTACACCTCACTCTCTATTCCGTACCACCTCGGGAACGGCGAGTTTGGCGGGTGGTTGCCGTACATCTACACGGGCATTGTGGCCGCCACGGTGACCACCGATAAGTACATCCCGTGGTTGGGCGTCTTCGACTTCCGGTGGTTGAACCCCGACAACAATCCGAACGGCAACATCCTCGCAGGCCTGTACTACGCGATGGCGATTGCCTTGATCACCGCCGTCGTCGGGTGGTTCTTCATCCCCGAGACGAAAGACAACAAGATCTGGGACGAACTCGACGCAATTGCACCGGCACCGGCACGCGCCGGCGCATAGCCTCGCATCTCAAGGTACCGAAGGTCTGGGTCGACGCAACGTCGGCCCGGGCCTCTGCCACTGCACGCTATCCTGCCGGCACCGGAGGTTCGCCGCGTGACCGCCCAGACCATTGCCCGCCCACACCCCCTCGTCTCGCGTGGGCGGACCCTTGAGGACACGCCCGACGCCCTCGGCGAGTTACGCCGCTCCGACGACCTTGGCATCACACCTGAGGCCATCGCGCGCAACATCGGCATCGCCCACCAACGCCTCGACGACGACGGCTACCTCTTCCTCCCGGGCTACTTGCACCGTGATGAGGTACTCGCGGCGCGCCACGAACTCTGTCGGCAACTCGCCGACCACGGCTTGATCCTCGGCGGCGATTCCGTCGACGACGCCATCGTGATTCCCGGCGCCACGCTTGGGGTGAAGTCCGCCGACCTCGCCCGCGCCAACCGTGCGTTGCAGCACCTCCTGTACGGCGCCGACGGGCCGATGATCCGCTTCTACCGCGCCCTCTTTGGCGAGGAGGTCCGCCACTTCGACTTCACGTGGCTTCGCCTCGTCAAGCCCGGCATGGGTACGGCGTCGCACTGCGACCTCGTCTTTATGGGGCGCGGCACCCACCAGTTGTGCACCTCGTGGACGCCACTCGGTGACATCGACCGCACCCTCGGTGGCCTGATCGTCCTTGAAGGGTCGCACCGCCGCGGCGACCTCACCGACGACTACCTCGCCACCGACGTCGACACCGTCTGCGAGAACCGCCACGATGGCGCGTGGCTTGGCCCCGACGGCGCCCGAAACCGGCCGGAACTCGCGACCGGCGCCATCACCGACGACCATGTCGGCCTGCGCCAAAGATTCGGCGGCCGATGGCTCACCACCGACTACCGCGCCGGCGACCTACTTGTCTTCAACATGGTTCTCGTGCACGCAAGCCTCGACAATCAGTCGGCAGACCGCCTGCGTCTGTCGTCAGACTCGCGGTACCAGCGGGCGAGTGAACCGGCGGACGAACGATGGGTCGGCATCGATCCGCCCGCCCACGGCCCGCAGTCCGCGCGGCCGGTCATCTGTTGAGGCAACTGCCGGCGCTACGCGTCCTTCACCCCGCCGCGCGACACGACCGGGTCCTTGTCGCTCCACGGGAAGTTGATCCACCGGTCGGTGTAGCGCCACGCGTAGTCGCACTTCACCACCGATCGAGGCTTCTCATACAGCACCGCCGTGCGCGACTCAAGCACCTTCCCTGCACAGAAGTCGTGCACCAGTTTCAGGGTCTTGCCGGTGTCCGCCACGTCATCGACGATCAGGACGCGCGCGTGGTCGAGGTCGATCAACTCCGGTACGGGCGGTAGCATGATTGGCATATCCAACCGCTCATCGATGCCGGTGTAAAACTCGACGTTTAGGGTCCAGACATTCTTGATCGCCAAGGCGTAGCCCAGTGCCCCGGCCGGCACGAGGCCACCGCGGGCGATGGCCAAGATAATGTCCGGGTCGAACCCAGACTCGGCAATCTGGGTCGCTAACTCGCGGGATGCCGTCCCGAACAGCTCCCATCCCATGATCTCGCGCGGCGAACTCATCCCCTGTCCTTCCAAG
>CAYFLJ010000169.1:0-3529 GCA_964343985.1 uncultured Thermoflexus sp. | reverse complement strand
ACCATGCCGTCACCGGGGTCGATCAGCCAGATAGCCATCGACTTACGCTTGGCTAGGTCGAGAAACTTTCCGAGGGCCTTGAACCGCTCTTCAAAGTCGGGGTTCGGTGCGTCAGGCGCAACGACACCGTAGCGCCGGTACACCGTGGGATTCGGCGCGAACGCAGGGACAAGGTGCGGCCCGTCTGGCGTACCCACACCGAGCACCCGGACGTCAGCAAGCGAGGCGGTATCGGTAAGCCTTGTGTCGAACCGCAACGGACCGACCAAGATCCCCTTGACACCACCCGATTGCCACGCGTCGATCGTGCGATCGGGGTCGAGAATCGAGGCTTCAAGCGGCGGCCTGATCCGCATCCACGCTTCGAGTTCGGCCATGATCGCTCCATACAGAGGGTTGGTGGCGCGATGCGGGGACGGGGGACGCCAGACGACGCCGCACGGCCGACCGAGGTGCGCCTAAGGCAGGGCGATACGCAGGCCGTGCGCCTTCGCCGGCGTTACGCCCCGGCCCGCGCCGTCGGCCGTTCCTCGTTCACGCAGATAATCAAGCGTCGCCAACCGATCCTCGGCGCGTAGAGAAATCGCCGTCGGATGCGGACCGGGTGGCAAGACCCGACCGCCACTCGGCGGGGCGATGAGTTCTAGTCGAATGTTTCCAAGGCGGAGGATGACCCCGCGCCCCGCGAGCGCGTCGTGCACGCGAGGCCACCCAAATGCGGCCTCGTACCACTGTGCGGCGTACTCTGGGTCAGCGACGAGAACTGAGACGCTCGTAAGTTCGCGCCAACCCGCGACGTGCGGTTCATGCGCCCCAAGGCGCCTTGCCGCATCGAGACGCGCCTCGTCACCACCTTCCCACTGCACCAACACGGGCATCGGGGGGAGCACAGGTCGGTTGGCCGACTGTCCCTTTGGCGATGCCGATGGCGCACGCCCTGACGCCGCAATCGCCGCCGGCGACGTCGCACGAGGCGTCGATTCCGGGGCGACAACTACCTCACGCCACCGAAGTGTGGTGCCGTCCGCAAGCAGCCGCTCTCGCGATTCTGCTTCGCGAAATGGAACTCCACGCTCAACAAGCCGCGCGACTGCAACTTCAAGATCGGGAACGGAGACCACAAACGATGGCGGGTTCTCCTTGGCGATGTCCAACCAGTCCTGAAGCCAGCGCACCTGAGGGAGCGACTCGCGGATTGCGACGAGTTCAACTGCGTAGTCACCGATGTGAACCCACGCCGCCGTCGTGCCAACGACATCCTCGCCACAGGGCACAACGGTGAATCCCAAGGCTTCGCGATACGTCGCGAGCGCCTTTCGCATGTCCTTCACGGCGACGACGATGTGGTCGAAGCGTGCCACGACGGCTTCACTCATCGGATTGTAGGCGGATTGTACCGACCCCAATCTGGAGCCATCCATGTCCGCCGGGACTGGACCCAACGACCTTGAGCGAAGCCTCAGGCACGAAGGTGCGCGAGTACTTGGGCCGCATGTCCCTTTGCGGTCACACCGGCAAAGACGTGCCCGATCGTGCCATCAGGTTCAATGATAAAGGTTGTACGTACAACTCCCATGTATTCGCGTCCCATAAACTTCTTCAATTCCCACACACCAAACGCGTCTGCCAACGCATGATCGTCGTCTGCGAGAAGCGTGAAAGGCAACGCGTACTTCGCCTTGAATTTGGCCTGTGCTTTCACCGGGTCGGGGCTCGCCCCAATCACCGTGATCCCGAGATCAACGAACGCCGAAAGGTCGTCCCGGATCTCACATGCCTCAATCGTGCACGCTTGCGTGTCCGCCTTTGGATAGAAGAACAGCATCACCCGTTCGCCGCGCAAACCGGACAACGACATCAACTCACCCGTGTCAGTCTTGACCGCAATCGTCGGGACTGATGCACCGATCTCAAGCATCGAAAGCCTCCTGCACACACCCGCTTACCGGCGACGTCCTCACCCGGCGCCTGGCGCGGGACCAACGCCGTCCCGACCGGCCAGATGACCGCACGCCGCGTCGTGCGCGAACCCAACTAAGCATGGCAGCAGGTGATCGTCGATAACCTCGGCAGTCCACCTTGGATCGATTCGGCGCCGTACCTCAACCCACCCGCGATCCGGGTCGTAGCGGAGCGTGAGGCAGACAAGCGTCACGAGTGCGTCCATGTCGGGTGGCGGGATTGGCCCGCCAGGCAGCCGTCTCGGCTTCACCTCGAAGGCCTCCCCAGGCAAGACCCCCAGCGGTGTCTCGTGGCGGGAGGACTTTAATCGCACGTGTTCAATCGCGAAGAAGATCGCGTGCCACGCACTCAACCGAACGCCGACGGCGCCACCTGGCCCCGCGATCCCATTGTCCTCGTACACCGGGTAGCCGGGTGGACAAAGTCTCTCAACCATTGGGACCGCCTCATGGAGGCGTTGCACCGCGGCCGCACGAAGTTCACCATATGCCACCTCACCCTCACGTCGTCGCAGGGTGACGGGTGGGGTGAATCCCGAAGTAATCGCTGCGACTCGGATTCGGGCATACGTCTCGGCGGTCATCTCGTCGTCAACCATCGCCCTCGAATGGTGCGCCATCGCTGCGCCGTCTAGCCACGTTCGATCGTCCCCTCGCAGCCCACGTCGGCGTGATCCCGGCGATATCCTGCCCGCGCTACCCAGAGTCGCACCTCTACCCGTCGTTGGCGAACGCAAGGATGACCATGGCCCAGAACCCACCGCCGAGCGCCTTCTCGTCTGCCCAAGTGATCGGCACGCCAGGGCAGCAACCACGACCCGCCAATACGGGGGCCTGCGGTCGACTGCCACAGGCTCCCGAGCGTCGCCTTCGCGTCCTGCTTACCGGCGCGACTGGGTACATCGCATCGCAACTTCTCCCGTCGCTTTCGGAGCGCTACGACCTCGTCCTGACCGATGCCCGTGCAACTCGCCGCGATGGGTCAAGCGTCGGCAACGTCCACGTCATCGATGTCGAAACCGCTGACGATCACACGCTCCAACCGCTCTTTGCCGGGTGCGATGCCGTCATCCACCTTGGGTACCGGCGTCCGTCCGGGCCGGTGACCCTTGGGGGTGTTCAGGCCTACCTCGACGAGCGTGCGAACGTCGATATGGCCGAGAAGGTCTTTCGGAACGCCCACGCCGCGGGCGTGAGACGCGTGGTCATGGCCAGTTCAAACCACGCCGCCGATTGGTACGAACCGAAAATCCACGCCCGTCACCTCGACAAAGTGACGGTCGAAGACCTGCCTCGCAGCGACAACTATTACGGATGGTCAAAAGTTGCCTACGAGGCCCTCGGGTTCACATGGGCGACCGGCGCGCCAGATCACCCGCTCGAAGTGGTGCAGGTACGGATCGGCGCCCCCCGCGAAATCGACGTCGCGCACTTTGCTGGCAACCCGACCGGCCTCAAGCGCGACCTTGGCGCGTGGATCAGCCCGCGCGACCTGTTGCAACTCATCGTGCGAAGCGTCGAGGCGCCCGACATCCGGAACCGTGACGGTGTGCCGTTCCTCATTGTCT
>CAYFLJ010000168.1:0-3543 GCA_964343985.1 uncultured Thermoflexus sp. | reverse complement strand
ACCTCGTACCTTCCGGAGCGGCATGGTTCGTGGTCAATCGCGCGCGCGCGATTGAAATCGTGGCCGCCCGCGCGTTCCGTGTAGTCGATGTGGTCGACCAAAATGGGCGCTACAAGGTCGTTCGGTGCGCGGCCCCCCGAGGCGCGAAAGCCAGCCGGTCATGACACCCTCCACGCCCACCGGTACACTCGGCGCGGGGGTAACAGTCGCCTTGGCCCCCGAAAACTCGGCGGGGAGGCGCGTCTGGTCCGGTGACTGGCGCAGTCTTCAAAACTGTTGGGCCGTCGTTCAGCGGCGGCCGGTGGGTTCGACCCCCATGCGCCTCCGCCACGCGGTCCCAACGCAGAAGCGATGCGACGGTCCTACAACCGTCTTGCGAACCGCCGTGACGGCCTCACGATAGCGGTTTCGCGCGACGCGGGAGGTGCGAGCCTCACCGCGTACCCGTGTTATGAACCTAGCCGCTCCGTCCGTACCGTCGTCTCGCATCGGCACGATTCACCTCACCCCAACGGCAGGGGAACGGCGCGGCCGGACGCGACGCTCTGGAAGATTGCATCCGTGACTTCCATATAGTGCAATCCATCAAGGAACGATGGCTCAGGATCACGCTTGCCCTCGCGTACGGCGTTGATGAAGTCGGCCTCCGCCTGCCACCCAACTTCCTCGCTGGCAGGGATCACGTATTCGTGAAGCGCCGGGTCAGACCGCTTGCCGATAAGTATCTTTCCGCTTCCAGGCGCATCAAGGCCGGCGAGGTACCGAATCGTGCCCTCCGACCCATACACCTCAACCATGTTCGGCTCGCCGCCGAAGCGACCAACGCCACAAAAGGTCGCCGCAAGAATTGCCCCGTTCGCCATCGTGCCAGCGACCGCAACCGAGTCTGGACGCTCAACGTGCGTCTGACCAGCACCCTGATTGGTCTGCGCGCCTGGACGTTCTGCGATGTGCGTCGCCGCCGTCGCGCTCACGGAGGTCAGCGTTCCGAGCCAGCGTTGCACCACTTCAAACAACATCCCAAGGTGCATGGTGTTCACACCGGAAATCGATGCCACCTGACGCCAGTGAACTGGTGCGTTTGGGTCAACGTAGTCCTCAATGAAATGCCGAATATTCACATGGAACACCGATCCGACGTACCCCTCACCGAGCAGGCGGCGCATCGCGCGGTCGCCTCGCATGTAGTGAGGGGGTGGGCAGAGCATCGCGGTCCGACCCGATCGTGCCCACGCATCGTGCATCAGTCGGGCATCGGCGTAGTCCAGCGCCATGCGTGCTTGGCAGAAGACATGTTTGCCCGCCTCAAGCGCCGCCACGCTATACGGGCGGTGCAGATACGGTTGCGTTCCGATCCAAACGACGTCGATGTCGTCAGAAGCAATCAGTGCCTCCGGCGATTCGTAGGTCCGCGCGATGCCGTATTCGGCCGCTGCCCTCGCTGACGACTCTGGCGTGCTGTTCACTACACCGACCAACTCAACGCCAGGCTGAGCCCGTAGCCCCGGCACGTGTCGCTGACGGCAGATCGCCCCAGCGCCGATGAAACCCACGCGAATCGTTTCAGACGCAGCCATTTCAACTCCCTCCGACGCCCATCAGACACTCCGCCGATGCGTGGCGCCGATGGTACCCGCGTCGTTCGCGAATCCTCGCGTCGGTATCTGTCGCCGGCCGATAGTTGCCGGACTGCGATCTCGTTCCTACAATGCGCCTACAGTCGAGTGATGCCGACTGGGTCGAACCCAGAAGACGAAAGGCAGCCTGCAACGATGGCGACGGTGACTGCTCCGACGGTTGACCTCGAGAAGTTTGATCGCGACGGTTACTTGATCGTTGAGGGAATCTTCGACCCGGCCGAGGACCTTGACCCGGTCGTCAGCGAGTACACCAATCTTCTCGAACGCCTCACCGACGACTTCCTTGCATCCGGTCGCATCACGAAAGATTATCGTGAGTTACCGTTCGCTCAACGTCTCGCCGGCTTCTTACAGGAGGCCGGGCCAACAGCGTTCCAACACTTCGATATTTCCTTGCCATTCAACGGCGTCACCGAAGAGACGCCGATTCACGTCGGTCCAAACGTCTTCGGCCTTCTGCGTAACCGACGTCTTCTTGATGTAATCGAACAGTTCATCGGCAGTGAAATACTGTCGAACCCGATCCAACACGTGCGTATCAAACCGCCGTCGCGCTTGCTCGGCAAGGAGTTCCGGAACACGCTCGTCGGCCAAACTGATTGGCATCAGGATCAAGGCGTCGCCCTGCCCGAGATGGACGAGACCGATGTCTTGACGTGTTGGATGCCGATTTTCGATGCGAGCGTCGAGAACGGGTGCCTCTGCGCGGTCCCCGGAAGCCACAAAAAGGGTCTCGCGACACACTGCCCCGGTACAAGCGAGCACCGCAAGGGCCTTCACATTCCAGATGAAATCCGAGGCGATCACTGGGTGCCTCTCCCCATCCCACGCGGGGGTGCTCTGTTCTTGCACCGGCGGACAATGCACGCTTCCTTGGACAACACCAGCGATGGCATCCGCTGGAGTTATGACCTCAGGTATCAGCCAATCGGCCAGCCAACCGGCCGTCCGTGGTTTCCGGCTTTCGTCGCACGGTCTCGCACCGCGCCCGAAACCGAGTTGGCAGACTGGACAGTGTGGGCGTCGAAGTGGTTCGAAGCCCGCACCCTCCTCGCCGAGCACACCGGTGGCAAGATCAAAACCAACCGTTGGACTGGCGAAGAAGCTGTCTGCGCCGCCTGAAAGAAAGATCCTGCCAACGTGACTATCTGGGAACATCGCACCGTCACCATCACCTTCGAAGGTGGCGACTGGCGTGTCAATTTTGGCGACGGTGACGCTCTTACCGGCCTGCAGTCGGTCCTCGACTACTACGGGAGCCGCGGTTGGGAACTCGTCGCCCTCCAACCGCAAACGTGGACCGCCGGCGCGGGCCAATACGGTCCGTGGGACGTGAACCGGCTTCTCGCGGTATTCAAACGCGTCGCTGCGAACTCGCCTTCTACCCCAAGATGATCGCTTGGCAGTACGCCTATCTCATCGTTGCCATTCGCGGCGGGGAACATGTCGTTGCAAGCATCGATGGCATGGCGATTGATTTGCGTGCCGCGCGCACGCCGTGGGATGTGCTGAACGAACTTGGTGCGGATGGTTGGGAAATGATCTCTGCCCTCCCAACTGCCCCGATGCAGGTTGTTCGGGATACTGCAAATCGCGATGTCGCAGAATCTTTCTGGATCTTCTATTTGAAGCGACCGCGGTTGGCAACGACCTAAATCGGGGAGAAGCCTGAGGGGGGCTGATCAAGCCGCCGATACCGGGGCGACCGGTTGGTTCGGATTGGGTCGTGGCGCGCCACTCGGGACAATCATCATGACACGGTAGTCGAATGGCACGCCGACCGTGACAGGCCCGGCGAGTTCCGGAGTTCCCGGCCGTGCCAAGTCGAACCACCGGTCGGACATTTCCAACGGAATGGGCCGATTCGGACGTCCCCGCTTCACCGAAATCGTCAGCGCCACCC
>CAYFLJ010000167.1:0-3585 GCA_964343985.1 uncultured Thermoflexus sp. | reverse complement strand
CGAACGCGCCGGTGCACTTGCGATTGAAGTAGAGGTTCCCGCAGGCGAACTCTTCGGCCGCGCGGTCAAGGCGCGCCCGGTCCTGCGAGAAGACCGCACCGGTCAACCCAAACTCCGTGTCGTTCGCAATCGCCAACGCGTCGTCGAAGTCGCGCGCCCGGATGATCGACAACACCGGCCCGAAAATCTCCTCCTGCCCTAGCCGACTCCGCGACGCGACGCCCGCCACCACGTGCGGCGCGACGTAGTACCCGTCCGCAGGCACCGGCGTGCCCGGCCCAACGATGACGGTCCCCTCGCCCTGCCCAATCGCCGCGTACCGTTCGGCGGTGCGCTTCTGGTCGGCACTCGAAAGCGGCCCGAGGTTCGTGTCTGGGTCGCGCGGGTCACCGATGCGAATCGTCCGCGCCTCGGCCTCGACGCGCGCCACCACGTCGTCGTAGACCGCGTCAACGACAACCAGTCGCGAACACGCCGAACACTTTTGGCCACCGAACCCGAAGGCACTCGCCACCGCCGCCTTCGCCGCGGCGTCAAGGTCGGCCGTTTCGTCGACGACAATCGCGTTCTTGCCGCCCATCTCGGAGACGACCCGCTTCAACCACTTCTGGCCCGGGTGAACCACCGCCGCGCGGGCGAAAATCTTCTCGCCGACCTCGCGGGAACCGGTGAACGATATGAACCGCACGCCCGGATGCTCAACGAGACGCATCCCGACCTGTTCGCCCGGCCCCGGCAGGAAGTTCACCACCCCGTCCGGGATGCCGGCCTCAAGGCACGCATCGATGAACTTGGCGGCGATGATCGGGGTCAGGCTCGACGGCTTCACAATCGCGACGTTGCCGGTCACGACCGCACTCATCGTCATGCCGACCGTGATTGCCAACGGGAAGTTCCACGGCGGGATGATCACGCCGATGCCCATCGGCATATAAACAAAGCGATTGCGCGTGCCCGGTCGATGCGCCACCGGTTGAGGCCCAGATAGCCGGATGGCGTCGCGCAGGTACAACTCGCAGAAGTCGACCGCTTCGGCCGCGTCGGCGTCGGCCTCGCCCCACGTCTTGCCGGCCTCCACGACCATCGTCGCCGAGAACTCATCGCGACGGTCACGGATGATCGCCGACACCTTGGCGACAAGCGCGGCGCGTTCGGCCACCGGCACGCGCGACCACGTGGTGAACGCCTTCGACGCCGCAACGACCGCCGCGTCGGCCAACTCCGGGGTCGCGGTCGCCACGCGCCCCACCACTCGCGACGGCGTCGTGGGGTCGTACGACTCAAGCCATGCGCCGGTCTCGACCTTCTCACCGCCGATGAACATCGGGCGCGACCACGTCGGGCCGAGTTCGGCGTCGACTCGTGCAAGCGTGCGGGCAAACGCCGCTCGGCGCGCCGGGTCGGAGAAGTCTGAGAGGGGTTCGTTGACAAACGGCGGGTATTCCATGCCTGAGGCCTTTCGGGAGGGTGCGACGCGCCACGTTTGGACCGCGTCGCTTTCGGAACTCGTTCGGTGAATGGTCGCACGGCGCGTGGTCTTCGTCGGTTCTGATCCGCCGACATCCCGGTCGACCCATTCCTCCGCACACGTCGGCCCGCGGCGACTACCATCGGCGCATGGACACGCCAGACATGCAGGTGCCCGACGCCGCGACGCTTCCCGCCACCGCCGACCTCGTCGTTGTGGGCGGCGGCATCCTCGGGTGCGCCACCGCCTTCCACGCCGCCTCGCGGGGCCTTCGCGTCGTCGTCCTCGAACACGGGCGCCGTCTTGGCGGCCTCACCACCCAAGCCGCCGGTGGTGGGCACCGCCTCCAGTTCGACACCCCGGAAGAGATCGCCCTCCTCAAGCGATCCCTTGCCGAATGGGACGCCTTCGGCGACATCATCGGCGAACCAGAGATCAACCTGCGTCGGCATCGCAACGGGTACCTCTGGGTGACGCGCGACCCGGCGCGTGCCGAACGGCAACGCCATCAGGTCGCCCGCCAACACGCACTCGGTGTTGACGGTGTCGCGTGGCTTGACGGCGACGAGGCGCGCCGCGCCTTCCCGTTCCTCGCCCGCGACGTCGTCGGTGCGCGCAGCCGCCCGAACGACGGATGGCTCGACCAACTCGTCGCGACCACCGCATACGCCCGTGCGGCGACCCGTCGTGGGGCGACCTTCGCCTTCGAGGCGTCCGTCACCGGCTTCGGCCTCGCCAACGGGCGCGTCACTGAGGTGCGGTCAACGCGCGGGACGGTCGCCTGCGACTGGGCGATTGTCGCCGCCGGCCCGTTCACCGGCGCGGTCCTGAAACTCGCCAGCGTGGAGGTGCCGCTCGCCCCACGCATTCGGCAACGCCTCGTCCTGACCGACGCGCCCGAGGTACCGGCCTACGCCGGCATGACCATCGACGAGGACACCGGCTCGCATTGGCGCCCTGAGAATGGCGGCGGCTACGTGTTGCGCCCCGACCCAGAGGCACCGGTCACGGAGGCGTACCACGACCCACCGGCAAAGCGGGCCTTCTACGACCTGCTCATGGACCCACAAAGTCCCGTCGCGGTCGCCCTGCACGCGCCGTTCTGGGCAGACGTTTGGGCGCGGCGCACGCAACATTGGTACGTCACCGCCGGGCAATACACGTACTCACCCGATCACAAGCCGCTGCTTGGGCCAACGGCGATCCCCAATCTCGGGATCAATGGGGGGTATTCAGGCCACGGCATCATGGCGTCGCCTGCCGGTAGTCGGCTTGCGGTCGAGGCGCTCCTCGGCGCTGTTCCCGCCACGCAGAACCCGTTCCGGTACGACCGAACGTTCGAACACGACAGTGTCCGAGGCCCTCTCTAGGGGCCAAGCGTGCCTGTCTAGACGACGCCGAGTAGCGCGGCGATCAAGACGGCGAAGCCCCAGAACGCAAGCAGCGTGACGATCGACATCACACTCCGCCGGAAGACCTCGGACTCGTTGGGACCCTGAATCACGCGGGCGGACTTCCACGGGTTCGCCAACTCGACGAGTGGTGCGTCGGCCGCTGAGACCGCAGCCGCCGCGACCGGCACCGGTGCCGCTGCAACCGGCGCAGCACTGGCTGCTGCGGGTGCTTCGGTCGGGGCCGCTGCCGGTGCGCCGGCGCGCCCGCGTGGCTCAAGAATGCGGGCGGCGGCACCGTCCTTGGCGCAGGCATTCCCGTTCTCACGCCAGCAGGTCGCGTGGTGCGGCGTGAAGCACTTGGGGCAGAGAACCGCCCCTTCACCCGCAGCGATTCCCTTGTCGCACTTTGGGCAGGAGGATCCAACCCACTTGGAGGTCGCCGTCGTCGGTCGCAGCGAGATTGCCGCCGTCGTTTCGCTCATCGCACCAGAAGTGACCGTACCACAACGCATCGCGGATCCGCGGTGCGGTACGCGACGACCACGACCCGATCGAGCCTACGAACTTGCACTTGAGTACGCCCGCAACGCCCGGTGCCAGAGGCGATTGGAAGCCATCACCAATGCCACGGCAAGAGCGATGGCGTACGGCACATGCCACAGTTCAGAGACCCCAAGGATTGCCTGCGCCGGCACCGTCCCGACGAACGCTAACGGCAGCACG
>CAYFLJ010000166.1:0-3591 GCA_964343985.1 uncultured Thermoflexus sp. | reverse complement strand
CACCGACGATGGTCCGGTCCCCGCGGTCAACGTCGCGCTGGTAGCGGTACGCGCTTTCTTCAATATGGCGCGCGTAGAAGCCCGACTCGACGGCACGAAGCGCGCCGCCGATCGCTTCGACCTCGTCAATCAACTGCGCCGCGCCGCGAGCGACTTCGTCGGTGAGGCGTTCCACGAACCACGACCCCCCAAGCGGGTCCGCGACATCGGCGACGCCGGACTCGTACGCGATCACTTGCTGAGTTCGCAACGCCAAGCGGGCCGTTGCTTCGGTTGGCAACGCGAGGGCCTCATCAAGCGCGTTGCAGTGCAAACTCTGCGTTCCGCCAAGCACGGCAGCCATCGCTTGCAGGGCGACGCGCACAACGTTGTTCGGTGCCTCTTGCGCCGCGAGCGTGCTTCCCGCAGTTTGGGTGTGGAACCGTAGCTTCCACGACTCCGGCCGTGTCGCCCCAAAACGATCTTTCATCAGGCCCGCCCACAGGCGTCGCGCCGCACGAAACTTCGCAATCTCCTCGAAGAAGTCGTTGTGACACGCGAAAAAGAAGCTGAGACGGGGCGCAAACGCGTCGATGGCGAGGCCCGCCGCAACGGCGCCACGGGCATATTCGAGGCCGTTCGCCAAGGTGAACGCCAACTCCTGCACCGCTGTCGCGCCGGCCTCACGAATGTGGTAGCCAGAAATGCTAATTGGATTCCATCGAGGTAGGTCGCGCGCCGTGTACGCAATCATCCCGGTCACCAGACCAAGGCTTGGGCGCGGCGGGTACGCCTGCGTCCCGCGCGCCACGTATTCCTTGAGGATGTCGTTCTGGGTCGTTCCAGAGAGCGACGCCGGCGAAATCCCGCGTTCGATCGCCACCGCCACGTGGTACGCCAAAAGGATTGAGGCCGTCGCGTTGATCGTCATCGATACCGACACGCGATCAATCGGGATGCCGTCGAACAAGACGGCCATGTCCTCAATGCTGGCGATGCTTACCCCGACGCGCCCAACCTCGCCGTCGGCGAGTGGGTCGTCGGGGTCGAGGCCAAGTTGGGTCGGGAGATCAAACGCAACTGACAGGCCCGTCTGACCACCCTCAAGAAGGAAGCGGTAGCGCCGGTTCGACTCCTCCGCCGTGGCGTAGCCGGCATATTGGCGCATCGTCCAGTGGCGCCCGCGATACATCGACGGGTGAATTCCCCGCGTGAACGGGTACTCGCCGGGGCGTTCCCCCGTGCCATCCGGCGCCTCGTACCACGCCTCGACCGGCAAGCCACCGGACGTCGCTCGACCCGTCTCACCAAGCAACTGGGCCTGACCCCCCTACCTGCCCTTCCCCACGAGGGAAGGGTGGAACCGCCGCCGTGCTCTCACGGCCGACAGCATCCGCGTCACGCGTCACTTCACTGTGATCTTCTTGATCTTGTCACCGATTGCGACCTTGACGACAAGGTCAAGTCCATCGGTGACTTGGCCGAAATTCGTGTATTGCCCGTTCAAGTGGGGCGAGTCACGCTTCACGATAAAGAATTGCGAGTCGTTGTTGATCCGTGGATCTTGCCCTCGGGCAATCCCGACGGCCCCGACCGTAAATGGACGTTGGTTGTATTCGCTCGGCATCTGGCCGCCACCCGTGCCATTCCCACTCGGGTCACCCCCCTGGATCACCCAATCCTCAACGCGGTGGAACTTCAGGCCGGCGTAAAAGCCCTGCGCAACCTTGGCCTCAAAGTTCTTGACGGTCTGAGGCGCATCGTTACCAAACAGCGCGAATGTGATCGTGCCGCCCTTCTCCAGTTCGATCGTGGCGGTCTTGGTAGTACCGGCCGGCGTGGCAAATGGCGCAGGCTTTGCCTCACTTTGAGACGTACCGGAGGCGTCACACGCAGCGAGAGCAGCACCGCCGAGAACTCCCAAACCCGCCCGCCGACCGAAACGAGCCACCGGGCGATTCCCGAGGTCACCGGCGAAGGCGGACATCTCACCGAGTAATGCGCGTGTCTTTCGAACCGTCGTTGTCATCTGCAAATCCTAATCAACATGGTAGCGCGCTCAACCCAGCATCTCTCGCCGTCCAGAGTTCCCGAGAAGCGTGCCTTGGGATGTGTCCTGCCCTAGGTCGAGCCGTCTTGAGCCACCGGCCACGCTTCCGCAATGCCGGTCACGTTCCGGCACGATCCGCAAGGGTCACCGCGACCGTCTGTCGCACCCCAGTACGCACCATCACGGTGACTGGGACCACATCGCCAATCTTGTGGGAAACCATCAGCCGCCGTAGGTCTGTCACCGAGGCCACTGGTTGGCGATCAAGCCCAACGATGACCATTCCCGCAGTGATCCCCACCGCAGCTGCCGGTCCACCCTCTGGGGCATCGCGCACAAGGGCACCCGAGACGAGAGGCAAGCCATTGGTCATCGCCGTGAACGGGTCGAGGTCGACCACGCTCACCCCAAGCGCCGGCCTCGGAACGCGCCCGGATGCCCGAAGTTGCGACGCAATTGCCCACGCCTGCGCAATCGGGATCGAATACGCCGTCATCTCCTGTCCCCGACGAGGCAGGCGCGTGACTTTGATTGCACAGTCAATGCCAACCAGATTGCCCTGTGAAGAGACCAACGGCCCGCCCGAATCGCCCGGAGAGAGCAACACGTCGTGTTCTAGTAGCCCAGAGAGGGGGTAATCGCGGAGGGTTTGGATCGTGCCGCCGAGTCCGCGCACCGTGCCAACCTTGGCACTCGGCATCGACGGAAAGACTGATCCAAAACCCACCGCCATCACCTGCGCCCCAGCGACAATCGGCGCGCCACGCTTCAGAACGGCGACATCGCGCACGCCGTTGAGACGGACCACCGCGATATCGGTCCAGTCGTCAGCACCTACCACCGAGGCAGGCACCTCACGCCCATCCGCTAGGCGACCAACGAGCGTCTCCCGATCAACGGCATCCACAACGTGGTTATTCGTAATGACAAGCGCCCCACCACTGTCGATGTCAACGATTACGCCGGTCCCGCGCCCCGTGCGTCCATCAGTCACCTCGACCACCGACGGGCGGACGGCATCCAGCGTCGCACGCCACGTCGCAACCGTCGCGTCCGACGCGGTCGCATTTCGGCGCAACGGTGCCGCAATCTGGGTGTAGGCATCTTCCGTTTCAAATGCCTCATCCGGATAGATGCCGGCCTGCTTGGCCACCTCACCGCCACTCAGCAAGGACACTTGCCCGGCACGAGCAAACGATGTCGCAACCTTCCACTGAAGGAAGACGCGTCGTTGGGTGCGAAGCACCAGCGCCTTTCCATTGTCAAAGACTGGCGCCACTGGGAGCCCGCTCGCCTCAAGCGGGTCAGCGTCGCCGAGGTATGCACGACGAAGCGTCGGATACGTGTCCAGCCACCGGACCCGCCGACGCAGGATCTCGTCCGGCGATGCGCCCGCATCACCAGGAATCGCGACGGGGGGTGGAATGCCTCGCGTCGTCTGGAGCCATTCGTCGAGCCCCGCTTGCGAAAGGTCGTCGAACAGGTTGGTCGGCACGGCCGCGCCGATCTCCGGTCGCCACTGTAGGACAGCGCGTTGCATCACTTGCATCGTGAAGCCACCA
>CAYFLJ010000165.1:0-3638 GCA_964343985.1 uncultured Thermoflexus sp. | reverse complement strand
CGCGCCGCTTTACCTGCCATCGAAGCCCGCCAGGATTGACGAGTTCAAGTTTCGCATCGGTGGGTACGGTGATGGGTGCAACCCCTTGCGCGACCACCTGCCACGTGCCACCGACCGCGCTGACTCGCTCCGTCTCGTCCGCAGCCACCTCGAGACCAGAATGGACGAGGACGCGAATTGTCGTCTCCGGCGCGAGGACCTTTTGAATCGTCGTTCCTGGATAGTACGCGCCGATTATTTGCTGAACCGATTGTCCAGCCGCTGCGCGGCCCCGTGCGCCCCACTGGCACAGACCGACGCCGTGACCAAAGGCGCTCCCGTCAAAAGCCATCGCCGCATTGGGATCGGGAATTGCAAACACGTTCGGCGCCGACGTAATCGCGGACACTTCCGCCGACGCAACCGGCGTAATCGGCCAGAGTAGGGTCACTACGGCCAGGGACAACGCGTGCCACGCCTGCTCGACGCGTCGGCGCGGGCGCACCAATCGGTGAGTGATTGACATTAGTTCTCAAACGGTTCCAGTCCAAGCGATGACGCGCGCGCACGCGCGCCTGCAACCGCTCTGCATCACGAGTGGCCATACGCACGCCGGAAAATCCAAAACGCGCCAAGGCCACGACCGCACTAGACTAGGGTGCACGTGTCGGCGGTGGCACTGGCGGGAGGAACACTCTCAAATGAAGATGAAAGCGGCGATCGTAGAAAAGGCCCGTGCGCCCCTCGTGGTTGACGAAGTCGAACTTGACGATCCACAAGAGGGCGAAGTCCAAGTCAAACTCGTCGCGAGCGGTGTCTGCCACTCATGCCTCCACGCCGCCGACGGGAGTTGGTCGGAAATCCCCACCCCAATTGTGCTCGGTGATGAAGGCGCGGGAATCGTCGCGAAAGTCGGTCGCGGCGTCACCGACCTCAAAGAAGGTGATCACGCGATTTTGTCGTGGGCTCCGTCATGTGGCCAATGCCACTACTGCGTCACCGGGCGCCCGGTGCATTGTGAGGTTCGTGCCGACAAGCCCGCACGCCTCGCCGACGGCACGACGCGTATGCGGTGGCGTGGTGAAACCCTTTATCGCTTCGGAACGGTCGCCAGTCACAGCGAATACACAACGATTCCGTCATCGAGCGCCATAAAGATCCGCAGTGATGTGCCGTTGACCACCGTCGCACTCATTGGGTGTTCAGTAATGACGGGCGTGGGCGCCGTACTCAACACCGCTCAAGTGCCGGCGGGCGCCACCGTCGCAATCTGGGGGGCGGGCGGCATCGGGCTGAACGTCGTGCAGGGCGCTGCTTTGGCAGCTGCCGGTGACGTCATTGTTGTCGATATGCTTGAAAACAAGCTTGAGTTTGCTCGAAAGTTTGGTGCGACACACACCATTAACGCTGCGGAAACGGATCCTGTCGCGGAGATCCGGGCGCGGACACGCCGAGGCGTTGAATACGCGTTTGTCGCGACGGGAAACACGAAGGCCATTGAACAGGCTTGGCAGTCTTTGGCGAACGCCGGGACGTGCGTGGTCATCGGCATGCCCGGCACCGGCGAAATGGTACAGATCGGTGGCCGAGGAATCGCCGGGAGCGAACGGGTCCTCCGCGGAAGCTTTTACGGGTCTGCAAGGACTCGGGTGGACTTCCCGAGGATGGTCGAGTTGTATCGGGCCGGGAAGCTCGACATTGATGGCCTAATTAACCGGCAATTCACGCTCGACGAAGCGGACGAGGCATATCGCGCGCTTGCCGCTGGAGAACTCGCTCGAGGCGTTATCGTCAATTGATGGGTGACGACTCGGTCTGCGTAATCTGCCAAGTTCGGGCGCCAGGCGTTCCATGGGCGTGCCCCACTCGACGGTGAATGGCGCGTTGAGCCGACGCGCCCACGGTTTCAAGACCCTGCGCTGCGCGTCTCACGTTGAGCGGTGGGCGTCGGCTCCGTTGACCCTCCGATGCGCCTTTGGCGTGATTGCCGTTGCGGGACTAGCGATTTGGGCGAGCCCAGCGGGCGCGTCACCGTCTGCCAGAACGGTTTCTTCTCTGGCCCCGACCCCTCACACGCCCGAAATTCGGGCGGCCGCGGCCTATGTCATGGACCGGGATACCGGCGAAGCGATCTTTGCGCGGTACCCCGCGTTGCGACGGCAAATCGCGTCGACAACGAAGCTCATGACTGGGCTACTCGCTGCGGAGAGTGGGCGCCTTGACGAGACGTTTGTCGTGAGCCAAGCCGCGGCGTCAGTCGGTGAGACGACGATGCAAGCGGTCGCCGGGGAGCGACTGACCCTGCGCGAACTGACATATGGGCTGATGCTCCCGTCGGGGAACGACGCCGCCGTTGCGATTGCTGAGGCACTCGACGGCAGCGTGGCCAATTTCGCTGACCGAATGAACCGCCGCGCGCACGAACTCGGAATGTGGGACTCGCAATTCGCCAATCCGCACGGGCTCGACCACGACCGTTTCTATCGGCCTGATCATTTCAGTTCCGCCCGAGACATGGCGGTGCTAGGTACGGCGGTGGGCGACTCGACCGAAATTCGCAGAATTGCAGGCACCACCATTTTCGAAGTGCCGTCACGAGATGGACGTCCGGCCCGAACACTGAGAAACACCCTCGCAGCCCTTTGGTGGTATCCAGGTCTCGTTGCAGGCAAGACCGGATGGACCGAGCTTGCCGGCCAATGTCGAGTCGTCATTGCTGAGCGCGGAGGTCTCCGCCTATCAGTCGCACTTCTCGGGACTCCAGATGAGGTTCGCGAACTTCGCGACCTCCTCGATTACGGGTTTGCCACGTTGGAATCTCGACGGCCACCGAGAACGGTTCCTATGATCCCGCGCAGTCCCGATGCGTTTGGACCAGTCGCGCCAGAGTTGAACGACGCGTGGGAACGCTTTTGGGCTTCGTTCGTCTCGAGTGAAGGGATGGTTCGGTCAGGCGCCGAGAGCGACGTTGGCACCTCTGCCCTTCAAGCCGAAGCCATGCTCAATGCGGTCTGGATGCGAGATCGTGAAGCGTTTGATCGGCTATGGGACTGGACGCGGACCCGCCTCGAGCGCTCGCTCCCGAATAACGGCTCCCGTCCCCGTGACGCCTTGTACGCGCGGAGATGGGAGGGGCGAGCCGTCGCAGATTGGGGGAACGATACTGGAGCCGACCAGCGCATCGCTGGAGCGCTTTTGCTCGCCTCGCGCGTCTGGCGCGACCCGGCATATGCCGCGGCCGCCACCGACACGCTTGCCGCCATTCTTGAGAAGTCCGCAATCTCGTCGAACCGACTTGGCATCGCCTTTGAAGCATCGCTGTCAAACTCGAGCCAAGGATCCGTAACGGTTTCCGGGCGGGCAATTGTGCCCGCGCTCATGCGCACCTTCGCCGAAGGCGCGCGCCAAGGCGTCTGGCACTGGTTGATCGATGGTTCGTATAGCACGCTACGACGCGTCACAGCCGACCGTACGCCTTCTGGTCGGTCGACCATTCCGCCCGGTTTGTGGCCATCGACGTTCGACGTGGCTCGGCAAGGATTGGTGGTTTCAGACAGGGGCGACACCTTTGGTCTCGATGGCGCGGCCCTTCTCGCACAGCTTTCAATTGAGGCAAGGTGGCGAGCCGACTCTGGTGCGACGTTGCCTGCCGACCGTGA
>CAYFLJ010000164.1:0-3644 GCA_964343985.1 uncultured Thermoflexus sp. | reverse complement strand
TCTCGCTGCTCCAGACGGCGGAAGGCGCCCTCAACGAGACGCACAGCATCCTCGCTCGCATGCGTGAGTTGGCAGTGCAGTCAGCGAACGATACCCTGACAACCTCGGACCGTCTCCATATTCAAGATGAGGTCAATCAGCTCCTTTCGGAAGTGGATCGGATCGGTAACGCCACCCAATTCAATACGATTGCCCTCTTCAATGCGGCGGCAACTGGTGGCCGTGCTGGATTGACCTTTCATGTCGGCGCAAATTTCGAAACCGGTAATTTAGCTAACGAGTTGCAGTTCACTATTGGCGCTGCTGGTGGCAATGCTCTCGCCAGTCCAGTGAACGGCACGATCAACACCAACACACTCGGTGTTAACGGACTTGATGTTAGTGGTAGCCAAGCGGTGGCTAACACGGCAATCGCAACCCTTGACACCGCAATCGAGGACATCAGCACCTTCCGCGGCGCAATCGGTGCGATGCAGAACCGCCTTGCCAGCACGATCAACAGCCTTGGCGTCGCCGCCGAGAACACGGGCGCAGCCAATAGCCGTATCCGTGACGCCGATGTCGCCTCGGCAGTGTCTGAGATGGTTCGCAGTCAGATCCTTCAGCAGTCGACAATGGCAGTCTTGGCGCAAGCGAACCAAGCCCCGCAAATGGCGCTTCAGCTGCTCAAGTAGCTCGACGCACGCGGAGGCCTTGGCTCAGCCTCCGCAGGGTGCTAGCGCACGTCACGCCCCTCCAGAGGGATTTCCCCTCGCGGAGGGGCGTTTGCGTTCGTGTCGAAACCGCGCGGAGGTGAGACGTCGCGGAGGGAAAGGTTCGCGCGGGTCGCACTATTGACCGTCAGCCCTCGCCGCGCCCGCGGCAGAACGTGGCTTCTGACAAGTTGCGTGCTATCTGGAATCGGTTGACCGAATGCCGCCACGCTTGCCGCAGGCGTGTAACGCGCCGGAAAGTGCCTCCAGTTTTCGGAGTGCCTGACGAATATCAGGGCACACCACCGCAACAACCCCGGAACGCTGAGAGGCAGAGGGTGCGGTGGGAGACCCCGGCGCCAAGGACGGTGCCGGCCACCACCGCCAGCGAAGGACCGCACCAATGGCACTCCGGATCAACTACAACTTCGAGTCCGTTTCCGCGCAGCGCAACCTCACCGGT
Organism: uncultured Thermoflexus sp.; assembly: GCA_964343985.1. GTDB lineage: Bacteria > Chloroflexota > UBA11872 > UBA12225 > UBA12225 > CAILQO01. The sequence goes on along the minus strand of CAYFLJ010000164.1, from coordinate 2,489 downwards.
ACGCAGAACAGCTTTTTCCGCGCGATTGAGCAGTTGTCGAGCGGTCTGCGGATCAACAAGGCCGCTGACGACGCCGCGGGGCTTGCGGTGAGCGAGAAGCTCAAGAATCAGGTGCGTGGCTTGAACCAAGCGCAGCGGAATGCGCAGGACGGCATCAGCCTCGTCCAGACCGCCGAAGGTGCCCTGAGCGAGACCCACAATATCCTTGCACGCATGCGTGAACTCTCGATCCAGTCCGCAAACGACACCCTCACGAACAGCGATCGTGTCCATATTCAAGGTGAAGTCAATCAGCTCCTTTCCGAGATTGACCGCATTGCCGTTTCAACGACATTCAACAAAATTCAGCTCCTTGGCGGCGCCGCGGTGAAGCTCCATGTTGGCCCGAACAACGACACCACCTCGCTCGCGGTCAATGAGATGACGGTGAATTTCGTCTCATCCTATGCCTCAGGACTTGGCGTAAACGCAGCCTCGGTTTCTGCCCAGAGCGTGTCGAACGACGCCATCACTGCCTTCGACGCGGCGATTGAAACGGTATCTACTCAGCGAGGCCTCCTTGGGGCGTACCAGAACCGCCTGCAGTCGACGATCAATAGTCTTGGAGTCGCGTCCGAGAACACCGGCGCCGCGAATAGTCGTATCCGCGATGCCGACATCGCCGCTGCCGTTGCCGAGATGACGCGTACCCAAATCCTGCAGCAAGCGACGATGGCTGTCCTCGCGCAGGCGAATCAGTCGCCCCAGATGGCACTCCAGCTCCTCAAGTAGGACGGAAGCGGGGACGAAACCCGCACGAAGCCCGCGCGTGACGGCGGACTCTGAGGCCTTACGAGGCACCGGGGTCCGCCGTTCGGCCGCCAGAGAACACGTGCGTCGCGTTCGCAGAACGGACCGATTGGGACACCCTGCACGCTTCTGGGGGTGACCCGACCTTACCGTCGATGGTGTCGCCCCGTGTGCCCGCGGGTTCGTTGGAGTGACGATGCCGACGCGCCTCGAAGCCACCCGTGCGGGCACCGTCACCTCAACCGAGGTTCGGCGCCGGCGAGTCGCGATCCTGATGATTGCGCGCCACGCGTCTGGGGCCGAACACCAAACGCTGGCGCTTGCACGTTCGCTGTCGCGCGTGCATGACGTTTGCCTGTTGACGAGCGATGAGTTTGCCTCGGTCGTTGGGGCGGATGCGTTTCTGCGCGACTACGCCGCGCCTGTGCAAATCCAAGCACTCGGCCCTGCCTTTCCGGCCTCGCCGGCCACAACCGTGGCGGGAATCGTAGCCCGTACCCTGGCATACCCGCGCATGCAGATCCGTTTACGGGACGCGTTGGGTGCGTTTCAGCCAGATATCACGCATCTCGTCCTCTCGCCATCGTTCTTTGCGTACGCGCCGTGGTTCATACGGGCGAATCGCGGGCTGTTCAGGCGCCCCGTGACGGTCGTCACGCTGGCCGGAGAGGCGCGCTACGCTCAGCATTACTATGGAAGCATCAAACGCTTGGCGGTCTGGTGGGCCGCCCGACGGGCAACCGCCGTCGTGGCGTGCAGTGCCGACGAGGCCGCGAACTTGCGCGCGCTGTCCCCACGCGACGCGTTGCGGGCGAAGGTGATCGATAACTTCACCGACGTCGATCGCTTCCGACCCGGCCTGACCCGTGAAACGTTGGTGGTCTTCGCGGCGCGCTTGCATCCCGAGAAAGGGGCGCTTCGATTCATCGAGGCAATGGCCATCGTGCATCGGCAGAGGCCCGACGTGCGCATCGCCCTCTTTGGGCGTGGCGAAGAGGAGGCTGAGGTTGTGGCGTCGATTGCCCGGCATGGCTTGACGGGCGTCGTTGATCGCGGGTTCGTCGCCGATATGGCGCCAATCTTTGCGCGGACGGCGGTCTTCGTGTCGTGCCAGCTCCATGAGAACCTCGGGAGTTCGAGTCTGCTTGAGGCGATGGCGTCGGGGGCGGCGGTGGTGGCGACGGACGTGGGGTCAACGCACCAGATTGTCGATGACTCGGTGGGCGCCCGCGTGCCGGCGACGGCGCCGGCGATCGCTGAGGCGGTCCTTGACCTGTTGGGTGACCCGAGGCGGCGCGACGCGAGCGGTGAGGCGGCGCGTCGACGGGTCGTCGAACGGTATAGCGTCGGCCCGTATCTGGCGCAGTTACTGCCGGTGTACGAGACGGCAATCTCGAATGGGACGCGATGACGCATCGCCGGTTCGTGTGGGCGCGTAGCCTTAGGTCGAGGGCGACCGGTTGTTGGTCGGCCCACCGAGGGTGTTGGCATGTCGCGCAGATCCCTGTCTGACGAGATCACGCCGCTGGCGACGTATCGCCGGCGCCACGCCATTATGGGTGCCGCGGCCACGGGTGGTCTCGCGGCGTTGCTTGCGGCCTGCGGACGCACGGCAGCCGACCGCTCCCCCGGGCCGACCGTCGGCCCATCGACGACGTGGCCGACCCCTCCCTCGGTGCCTGAGGATGTCCTGACCCCCA
>CAYFLJ010000163.1:0-3702 GCA_964343985.1 uncultured Thermoflexus sp. | reverse complement strand
GACGACCTCTTCACCGATTTCATCGCGGCGACCGCACTCGACGACCCGCGGGTCGGCGACGGACGCTTTGCGTTTGGGCGCGAACCAATCCTGACCGACAAGCCCGCGCCGTCTGAACGACTGGACATCTCGAGTAGCGTGACAGATGAGCGTGTCACGACCGTTCAGACTGAAGGCACCTTAGCCCCATACGGGACTCGCCTCATTGAAATCGCAGGCCGATCACGCGCCGATCACAAGGCAGCACGGGTTGAGATTCAGGTCGATGGGAACGCCACAACCAAGGCAATCAGCGAGTCTCCGCCGGGCGACGGCGTCTTCTGGTGGGGCTATCCAGCGGATGAAGTGTTCGCCTCACTCACGCGAACCGTCGATTTACGCTCCGGTCCGACAGAGCTCAGTCCTGCACTTGAGTTTGACGCGTGGTACGACCTTGAACAAGACTACGACTACGCAGGCGTCGCGATTTCGATTGATGGCGGGTGTTCGTGGCGGGCGATTGCCGGCACAGGGACGACCGACACCAACCCCATCGGGCAAAACCCTGGAAACGCGTGGACTGGACGCAGTGGCGGTGGCGTATCCGCGAAATGGACGCCCGTGCGCTTCGACCTCCGCAGCGCGTGGGGACACCTCGCACTGATCCGGATCTTTCAGATCAACGATCAGTCGTTCCATCGCTCCGGCCTCGCGGTGACCAACCTTCGAGTCACTACGGATGCGGAACCGCTGGCGCGCGCGAACTCGAACCTTTCCAGTGGAAGCACCGCCAACGCCAACCAAGCGGGGCGCCTTGAGCAAGGGTTTGGGGAGGAGGCTTCTCCGGCAACGGGGGCGGGGACAGGGGTCGATTGGCAAGCCCGTGGCTTCATCGCCACCGCCAACCGTGTCGCCGTGACGTGGGCCGTTCAGGCGATCATCTCGGGAGGATCGGAAGACCGCCCTTCGAGCGTCGGCGTTGGTCAGACCCGCGTCGAAACGATTCCAATGCGACTGCATTCAGACTCGCGCTCACGGGGTACTTTGGTCGTTCCCGCGGCCGCGTCTAGCAACGACACCAAAATCACCGTCGCGCTATCACCGATGGCTCCCGCCACTGGCGAACGGACTGACTACCGTCTCACGGTGACCTCCACCTCGTCCGACTAGTCGGCCCCTCCGCGCCCAGCAAGCGGGGCTCCTCCACGGGAGGCCTCACGGTGACCTCCACCCCGTCCGACCAATCGGCTCCTCCGCGCCCAGTAAGCGGGGCTCCTCCACGGGAGGTCTCACGGTGACCTTCACCTCGTCCGACTAGTCGACCCCTCCGCGCCCAGCAAGCGGGGCGCCTCCATGGGAGGTCTCACGGTGACCTCCACCTCGTCCGACTAGTCGGCCCCTCCGCGCCCAGCAAGCGGGGCGCCTCCATGGGAGGTCTCACGGTAACCTCCACTTCGTCCGAGTAACCGACGGCGCACACGCCTTGTCTCAGAACCCAAAGCACGCTCGCTTGGCTCGCCTGATCGGGCTCCCTTTCTCGGGTCCTTAAGGCTTCTTTCCCGCAGAGTTGCCCCGCTTGATGGGTGACCCCGGGTGGAGCGAAACGAGTGGGGTGGCCGGGGTCGAGGATTGAGCCATCGGGGAGGGGTTGGCGGAAGAGTTTGGAAGACCCATGCGTTTGAAGCGAACAGGCAGGCACGCCGCGCGAATCATCGTTGCCGTCATTCTTGCATTCGTGCCGTCGCCATCCGTGGTCACACGGACCGTCAGTGCCGCCCCTTCACCACCACTGCGTTGCGATGGCCCACTCTCCACCGCATCAATTACCGCGGTCGACCCCGATTACATCGACCTCCTTCGCCTCGTGCAGGGGTGGACGGTGCGGCAGCGGGTCGGCCACCTGTTCATCCTCGGTGTCTCAGGCACGGTATTCACCGACGGCCTGCGCGAACGGATCGAAAACACGACTCCAGCCGGCGTCTTCTTGCTTGGACGCAACGTTCAGAATCGCGATCAACTCGGCGCACTCGTCGAAGGCATACGGTTCACCGGTCGCACCGCCACCAGCGGTGTCGGCCCGTTCGTCGCAACCGACTTTGAAGGTGGCACGGTCAACGCCCTGCGAGCGATCACCGGGCCGACACCGTCTGCGCAGCAACTTGCGGGCGGAGGCGAGGCCAGCGTCATCGCTCGCGGCGTCGCCGACGCCGCCGTCCTGCGTGAACTCGGCGTCAACGTCAACTTGGCGCCGGTTGCGGATATTCGCCCTCCGGATGGCGGTTTCATCGGTTCTCGCGCGTTTGCCACAAACGCTCCCACCGTGGCAACGCTTGCAACCGCCTACGCCCACGGGCTTCGCGCCGGAGGGATCGTTCCAGTCCTGAAGCACTTCCCTGGACACGGTCGCGCTAGCGGCGACTCGCACGTGCTTCTGCCAATCCTTTCTCACGACCGAGTTCACCTGCAGGCAGAGGACCTCCTTCCGTTCGCAGATGCACTGCGCGCTGGTGAACCGGGAATGGTGATGGTCGGTCACGTCCTCGTGCCGGCGATCGACCCAACCTCCCCAGCGTCGCTCTCTGAACCGGTCGTCACAGGCTTGCTCCGTCATGACCTAGGGTTCGGAGGCGTCGTCATCACCGATGAGTTGAAGATGCGTGCCGTTGCCGAAGATCACGACGTCGTCCAAGCGGCGACCGCCGCCCTCCACGCGGGGGTAGACCTGATCCTCTCCGACTACTCAGCGACCGAACACGCACGCGTGGTCGATGCCCTCGTCGCAGCGTGCGACCGTGGTGACCTCTCCGGCGAGCGCCTCGCGACCGCTCTCGCTCGTGTTTTGCACCTCAAATCCAGCTTCGGTCTTTTGGCTCCCGACGCCGCACGTCGGGTCGAGGCATGGCGCGCTGAGCGCCAGACCGGCTCACTCGCATTCCGAGGCGACGACGGCACCGTCGATGGGAGATTCTTTCCGACACCGGTCGTCATCGGTCCGCCGACCCTTGGCGTAGGCCCGGGCTTCACCATCACCGACGAACAGGGCATCATGCTCTACCGTGATTACGTCAACGAAGGTGGTGCGGCACGCCTCGGTCGCCCACTCTCTCGCCGCTTCGCACTCGGTAGTGACGTCGTTCAGCTCCTCGAGGGCGGCCTGTTGCGGTGGCGACCGGACATTGGTGCGTGTGATCTGTACGACGGGTTCGACCTCATGGCGCCCGCAGGCATCGCGCCAACGACCGTCGAAGCATGGTTGGACTCGAACGGCTGGGGCAACCGTGGCGAGGCTCATGTGCCAGCACCGAAAGGCGTGCGTGCGTTAGGCGCGGAGGGAGACAATGTCGGGGCTTCCGCGGCCTTTGGAGCATCGACCGACGACGCGTTCGCGTTGCCGCCGGATGACCCGCTGCTCGGCGCCGCTACCGGCCCGGAGACTCACCGAGACGGGTGGGTGATTCGGCGGTACGTTCGAGGAATCGCCCGAGTCGCTGCGAACCAATCACCGGCAACGACGCCAAGGTCCGACACGAACAATGCTTCAGGCGCAAACACGGCCGACCCCGGGACAACAAACATCGAACGCATTCTCGTCGGAACCATTGCGCTTGCCATTGAGGCGTTTCCTCCCGACGCCATCGGCCCGTTGCCATGGTCGCCACAACCTTCCGCCGGATGAAACGTAGCGTCACCCCTCTTCCGCGTCAGCCGGGGAGGGGCAGGGGT
>CAYFLJ010000162.1:0-3735 GCA_964343985.1 uncultured Thermoflexus sp. | reverse complement strand
CTTTTGGTTCGTAGCCAAACGCTCTATCCAACTGAGCTACGGGGCCGCCTGCGCAACGGCCGAACGGGAGACCCGTCCGTCTATGCGACGGCATGCATGATAACAGGTGCGTGGGCCGACCCCTTGGCGCACCGGTCATCCAAGGCTCGGCACGCGCTAGTCGTCGCGCCCCTCGTCGTCGCGGCCTCCGTCCATGTCTCCGTACTCATCGACGTCGGCACCGGTCTCCTCGGCATCTTCCTCGACGTCGTCGCCTTCTTCATCGACCACGTACTCATCCTCGTCGATGTCGCGACGCTCGACGCCGGCGCGGAGGTGCGAGTACGCACTCGGTTGGGACACCGCCTTCGACGGGAACGAAACGACGCCGAGTTGCGATGCGTCTTGGTAGACCTCGCGGATCAGGACACGAACTTCTTTATCGTTGACCCCAACGACGCCTGCCACGTAGCGGTTGCCTCGATCCATAAGGTTTGCGAGGCGGGCCGCCACCTTGAGTTGCAACTCACCCAACGCTTCGCCGCGCGAGTCGGTGACCGTGATCGCCGACCCTTCCACTTGCAGGAACAACTCATCACCCGCCTGAAGCATCGCGATCGTTGCGGGTGACGCGCGGTTTGGCAACGCGATGACGCGGGTCTTGCCGGTCTCTTCGACCATGAGTTTCGGGTCAAGCTTGCGGGACTCGACCGTCGATTGGTCGATGCCTTCGCTCACCAAGACCGCCAACCGCTTCGATTGCTTCAGGGCGATGACGTTGCTCTTGTCGCGTTCGAGGGTGGCCAGATACGCCTCGTGGGCCTCCTTGAAGCGTCCGAGTTCAAGCAAAGCCTTGCCCAAGCGGTTCCACGCCTCTTGGTCGTTGTTATCGACTTCAAGGATTTCGCGGTTCTTCGCCTCGGCCTCGTGCCACTTTGACTGCGTTGCAAAGCGCACCGCATCGTCGACCAGGCGGCGCTTGGTCCGCAACAGCTCCGCCACACTCATCTGCGTCATCGTCTTCCGGTTCCTCCGCCAAGGCCGCCATCCGCAACGTCGCTCGCACGAGACCGTCCCGCAATTCGCCCCACCGGCTATTCCGTCAAGCCGCGTCGGCCGCGCCCGGCGTGCAACGGCCACGAGGACCGCAGCAAACTGGAGGTGCAGGCCACGTGAGGCGGCGATGACGCCGGGGCGCGTCGGTGCGGTCGTTTCTGGTGTGCAGACACGCGGCGTCCGCGGGCGACGCGTCGCCTACGGACGAATACGTTCAGTCTATCAGGGAACGGCTAGGCCTCCGCGAGGACCGGTAGCGATACCCGCCGCGAGGGTAGCCGGATGGCCGTTCGCGGTTCGCCTTCCAAAAACCATGGGCTTGCCTGTGTCACCTCCACATCGATGAGGTGACCGGTCGGGTCGCCCGGTGCATCGAAGAACACAAGCGTGTTCCCACGCGTGCGCCCGCCCCACCGGCGGGGCACCGACGAATCGTGCGTCACCGGGGCCTCATCGTGATCATGATCGTGCCCCGACTCTGGCGTGCCCGCCTCACCGAGGGTAGCGTCGCGTCGGCCGCCCTTGCGCGCCGCCGGACCTTCCACAAGCACCTGCACCGTTGTCCCAACCTGTGCGTGGCGGCGTGCCGTCGCAATCTCGCGTTGCTGTTCCTCAACCGCCCGCAAGCGACGCTTCTTCTCAGCGTGCGGCACGTCGTCTGGCCACAATCGCTCAGACGGCGTCGCTCGGCGCGGTGAGTACGCCGCCACATGCACTACGTCAAAGGCACACTCACGCAACAGGTCGAGTGTCCCTTCGAAGTGCTCCTCAGTCTCACCGCAGAAGCCGACGATGACATCGGTCGACAGACCGACGTCCGGCATCGCCTCCTTGATCTTGCCGATCAGGTCGCGATACTGCCCCACCGAGTAGCGCCGCGCCATCCGTTTCAGCGTCGCGTCGTGCCCCGCCTGCACCGGCAGGTTTACGTGTTCGCACACCTTCGGCAGCGTCGCAATCGCCTCGATCAGGTCACCCGTCATGTGGTTCGGGTGCGACGTGAGGAAGCGAATCCGCTCAAGACCCGGCAAGTCGTGGATCGATCGCATGAGGTCAGAAAGGCGCGTCGCGGGCACCAAATCCTCGCCGTACGCATCGACCGTCTGACCAAGTAAGACCAGTTCCTTGGCGCCTTCGGCCAGTAACCAACGGGACTCGTCGACGATCTCGGCCACCGGGCGCGACGCTTGATCGCCGCGGGTGTACGGCACGATGCAGTAGGTGCATCGGTAGTTGCAGCCGTAGATGACCGGCACGTAGCGCGAGACGGCGTGCGACACTGCCTCCGTCGCGATTGAGGCACCGATCCCAAGCTTCGCCGGGTCGAGGTCGCCGAAGTCCGGCGCGTCGGTGAGTCCACGGTCGGCCAACCACGTCAGCAGCGACTCCGGTTCGCGCGGATTGACGTACAGGTCCACCACCGGCGCACGCTTGAGGAAACCGTCCACGTTCCCATCGGTGACGCACCCCGTAACGGCCACGACAACGTCTGGGCGCGCCTGTTTGAGTTGCCCGAGGCGGCGTAACTCCCCCCACAGGCGATTCTCGGCGCCCTGACGCACGGTGCAACTCGTCAGCAACACCACGTCAGCATCCTCCGGTGTCGCCACCGGTACGTGCCCGTGATCGTGCAGCGTTCGCGCGATGCGCTCGCTATCGGCCACGTTCATCTGGCAGCCGATTGTCCAGAGGTGGTAATTCATCGGGAGAAGGGATCCTGAGGGCGGGGCGCTCTCGTCGGCGCAATCAGAACCGGACGACGCGCGCGGTGTCCAGAACGAAGATGGTCGCTAGGCGTTCGCCGACGGCGGACGGCGACCCCTCCTCAACGACCGAACGGATCAGGTCGAGGGCGTCAGCGGCCTGATCGTCCTCCACGCCAAGCAACAACGTCACATTGCCGCGGCGCAGGAATCCTCCAACGGTATTCAGGCGCGTTGGACCGGGCAAACCAGCATGCACAACCGCGTCAACCACACGGTTCGCGTCGCCGTCAGACAGAATCGCGCACAGCAACTTCATCGGCGCGCACATAGTGCCATGCGCGCGCGTCATTCACCGAGAGTTCGTCCCGAACCGCAAGCAATCGACCATCCGGGACGGAGGTTCGCCGACCTAGGCGTACCAGTGTGGCACGAGGTTCTGACGCGTCAAGGGTAGACGCGGAATTTCACCAATCGGCGGTCGCGGCGGTAGCTCAACTTCCGGCGGTTGCAGGTCCTCGTACTCGATCAGCGTCAGGAAGTGCTTGATGCAGTTCAGCCGTGCGACCTTCTGATCCTCGGCATCGACGACATACCACGGACTGATCGAAGTATCCGTCCATTTGAACATGTCATCCTTCGCTCGCGAGTAGTCGTCCCACTTCGCGCGCGACGCCAAGTCCATCGGGCTGAGCTTCCAACGCTTCAGCGGGTTCTTCATCCGCTCCTTGAAGCGCTTGTCCTGCTCCTCAGGGCTTACCGAGAACCAGTACTTGATGAGGATGATCCCGGACCGGATCAGCATCTCCTCGAAAAGCGGCGTCGCCCGTAAGAACTCGATGTACTCGTCCTCTGTACAAAAGCCCATCACGTGCTCGACGCCGGCGCGGTTGTACCAAGACCGGTCAAACAACACGAGTTCACCCGCCGCCGGCAGGTGTGACACGTACCGTTGGAAGTACCACTGCGTCCGCTCGCGCTCCGTCGGCGTCGTCAA
>CAYFLJ010000161.1:0-3737 GCA_964343985.1 uncultured Thermoflexus sp. | reverse complement strand
GTCGGACGGATACGTGCCATCGTTGCTCCCTGCGGGGATGCCACGTGACGCGCGCGACCACAATCGTTGGAAACCGCACGGCACACAGGCAGGTGTGGCACCGTGCCACCGTGGTCCGGCGCCTCACCGTGAGGATACGGCTTCCACACCGCGCACGAGTGTCTCGAAGGGCGCTAGTCCGGGCCGGCGCTTGAAAATCCAGCAACGATCACAACCGAGACGGCGACCGTGCCTACTCCTCGCCCGGTGAATTCGGTGCCCCGGGCGGACGTTGTCCAAAGCGAAGGAACTGTTCAATCGCGTCGACCATGGCCGCACCGCTCGGCAAATCCCCGTCCGAAGGTGCAACATCCTCGTCGCCGATGTCGTCCTCTTCCTCATCGCGCCGCGACGACCGATATTGCCGTTCGAGGTCGCGAACGTACTCGGCCGCTTCTGGGTCACGAGAGACGGCTTCGCGGACCTGATCGGTGAAGCGCGCCGCCGACGCGTCGAGGCTTTCAAGGTTGACATCGAGACCGGTCAACTTGACCAGTTCTCGCAAGATACGCACCGCGATTTGCGGGTTCGGGCTTGCCGAAACGTAATGCGGCGCGTGGCCCCAGAGGGAAAGTACGGGGTAGCGGCGGTCGCCCAGCCGCGAAGCGAGGATGCCCACGATGCCGGTTGGACCCCGATAGTTGCTACGCGTGAACCGTTGGCCACGCAGCAGGTCATGACGATCCGCATTCGTCGCAGATCGAGAGACGTGCACCGGAACGGTGTGGGGAATGTCGGTGTTAAGCGATCCAAGGGCGACAACTAATTCAATGCCGACGCGCCGTGCGAGATCGACCACGATATCGGCGAACCGACCCCACCGCATGTCCGGTTCAGACCCAACGACTACAAGCAGGTCGCGCGCGTCTTCCGTTTGGTCCGGATCAGGACAGACGAAGAACTCAATCGCCGGCCACGTGATGTGACGTCGCTGCCCTTTGCGGGCGGGCCGAACCGTCGGCCGAGTCTCGGTGAAAACGAAGAACTCTTCCGGGTCGACCCATGCGAAGCGATCATGATCTCGTTGGGAAACGAGGACCCTGACGGCAGTGGAAGCTGCTTCGCCGGCATCGTTCCAGCCTTCGAAGGCGTACACAAGGATCGGGCGACGCAGCACGGGCAGCCGCGTGACATGCAATCCCTCTGGCACGCGCCACCCATCGACTGACCGTCTTGATCGCAGGCGCGCATTCGCACGCCCGGACTGATCTGGGGGACTGTCGGGGGAAGCGTCGTCCCCCGTTGTCGGAATCTCTAGGCGGAAATTGAACCGTTCGTCGAACGCGTCGCCCGAATCGCTCATCTCGGTAGTCGGATCATAGCGGAGATGCCCAACATACGGGCAGAACGAACGACGGTGCCAATAACGGCACAAGGCACACCCGCACGTGGGATGTGCCTTGGACGCAACCGGCGGGCGCTGAAAGCCCTAACGACGCTTGAAGCGGGACCGCTTCAGACGCTTCCGATATTTATGCCGAGAGATCTTGCGCCGACGCTTCTTGATGACCGAACTCATTAGGACTGTTATGGCACACGCGCGGTCGGGATGTCAACGAAATCCGACGCCAGTGCCGACCGCAGCGTCGATGCCTCGCGCTATCGCCAGTCGATGGCCCCGTGTCCACCACCAGCGTCAATGAGTTGCAGGTCAACCGTGCCGACCGGCAACACGTAGATGCCGCCGCCGGAAACGATGGCGAACTGCTTCCCATCCGGTGACCATGTCGCTTGAGGACTATCCTCGCCGACGGTCGTCACGCGACGCAGGTCGCTCCCGTCGGTGTTCACCACGAACAAGTCCATCGGGAGGCCATGCCGTAGTGCCGATGCGTCCGCAACCGAGACCCACCGAGCGGCGCGACGCGGGAGCGGTGTCACTGTCGCGACCGGTGTGGCCGGTGAGACCGCACTGAACACCAATTGGCGCCCGTCGGGCGAAAAGCGCGGCCACGCCGCGCCGTCAACGGCGGTGGGGGGCACCACCACAACGACGCCGGACCCGTCGCTATTCGCAATCTCGACGGCCCGTCCCTCGGGGACCCGACGAACCCACGCCATCTTGGCACCGTCTGGCGATACCGCAACGTCCTGCACGCCCAAAGCAATCGTTGTGCGCGCGTTCGTAGTCTCGCCGATGGTGACCCGCACCACCGACTCGCGCACCGCTCGCACCGCCCCACCTTCGAAGATTGGCGCCATCACACTCGATACCAGCGCCATCCCGTCCCGAGACCACATCGGACGCTCAAGCGACTCACCGGGCCCCTCGTGCGTATGCACCACCTGCGTGACGCCGGATGCAATGTCAAGCACATATAGATCAGTATTGGGCAGCGATGCCTCCACCCCACCATCACGTGTCGCGACCATCGGAGGCGTGTAGGCATACGCGATTTTCGTCCGGTCAGGCGACCACGCAGGGTCACGCGCGATTCCGCCAGTCTGAGGTTGTAGACGCACCGCCCGGCCACTGCCATCGCTGGATATCTCAACGATTGATCCGCCTGCCCCATACACAAGGCGAGTGTTGGCTCCCCCGAGAAAGCTTGGCGCCACACACGATGCCGTCCACGCACCGACTACACCGATCACGTTTCGTCGCACGACAACGGCACGCGGGCGTTTGACGAGGGGTGAGGTCGGGCGCGCTTCGCTTGACGCGACACCCTGTGCCTGCCTATAGTCCTGCACGGCGGGTGCGATCACGCGCCTTGCCGGGTCCGGTTCTGACGGATCATCCACGGGGAGTGGCGCAGCCTGGTAGCGCGCAGCGTTCGGGACGCTGAGGTCGGAGGTTCAAGTCCTCTCTCCCCGACCACGATGTCGTCCGGCAGACGTTACGGTCGTCCGTCGGTTTCCTCGTCGGCCGGCGCAAACGAGATCAAGATCACCGCAACGCCCGTGGCAATCGCCGCGAGGATCCAGAGGTGCGATCCCGTCTCGCCCATCGTGTCACCGATGACGGCGGCGGCAAGCGCCGACGCGAAGGCCCCGACGACGGCGATAGACGTGAGCGGACTCGGAGAGACGCCGCCCTCAATGTCGTCGTACCGTGCGCTCCGGCGAGACGTAGCCGCACGGCCCCGCTTCTGGTCGCTCATCGCTCGTCCTCTCTTGGTTACGGCGAACCGCTAGACGCCGCGCACGGGTCTGCGCCACCGTAGCAACTAGGCTTCGGCCTTCGGTGCCTTTGGATCACCACCGGTCGAACGCGCCTCAAGACGCGACGCCGGCTTCGCGGTCATCGCATCTTCAAGTCCAGGCACGGCGAGGCCGACCACGTTTTGCACGTCGTAGCCGTACAGGAAGACCTTACCCTCGGGGACGATTTCCCCACCTTGGGCAGCAACGACGTCGCCGGTCGCAGCGTCGACATAGACCATTTGGCGGCGCAACACATACCCGGGGAAGTACTTCGCAATCTGGAACCATTTCCGGTCAGGCACGTGCTCGTGAGCCCACGCGAAGTGTTCGCGCTCCAGTAACCAGCGATGAACATTCTGGGCCATGGCTCACTCACGGTAGCACTTGCCCCTGCGATGGGTCAACCACCGGTTGACGGCTACTGGAGGCACGGCTACCATCTGAAGACGGCTCGATGCGATCCGGTAGCCGTGCCGTGCCTTCTTTCGCTCCCAATAACGAGTTTCGACGATGCCCACACGAATCGTGCTAGCCGATGATGAGGTCATCAT
>CAYFLJ010000160.1:0-3774 GCA_964343985.1 uncultured Thermoflexus sp. | reverse complement strand
ACCCCGCGTGACGGACTTGGCGCGGAAGACGTCAAGCCGTGGGAGGCATGCGTCATCTGAGGTGTGGCGCGCGGTGTCGACAATTGGCGTCCGCGCGTTGGCGTGGATTTGGACGCGCGTATTGACGGAACGGCAACGCGTGGCAACGATGTGGTGGCTGAACGAAAAAGTGACGGTTCGGGTCGTCGCAGTGGTGCCCGGACCTCACGGCAGCGTTTTGGCACGAGTGCGTCGGCGTCGCCTTGCGCTGCCGTCGGTGCGCCTTGGCCGGGATGCAGACCCGGAGGCCACGGTTCGTGCCCTCGTGCGCGACGAGTGCGGCCTTGAGGCCGCCGGATGGGCACCAATCGACGCGGTGCGTCGCACAGGGGCGAGGCTCGATGCCATCTTCGTCGCTCATGCGTCTCGGCCAACCGGAGATCGAGGCAGAGGGCGAGTCGCTTGGGTGGCGCCGGCGAAGATCAGACGTGAAGGTCTCACCAGATGGTTGGAGGCCGGCACGCCGTGACGATCCGTCGGCGGTTGCTCTCACCGGCGGTGGTCACGACGACGCTGGTTCTTGGCGGCGGTGTTGCGGGGACGCTCTTCGGCATCTACATGGAGGATCCCGAAGCGATGGCGGTCGCCGTCGCCGGGCGAATCGGTGGGCCAGTGGCAACCTGGGAGGCACGCATTGGCGGGGCGCCGTCGCGGGCAACGGGAGAGGCAGGCGAGGGCCGTCTCGCGTGGGCGGCGCCGCCAGGCCGAATCGTCGTCGACGTGCTGCCGTCTGGGCGCGTGCGACAGGCATCGTTCGGCCGGGAACGGAGTGTGGCGCGTTCAACGGACCCGGCGCCGGGTGACTGGACGATGGAAGAGGCACAGGCGCTGGCACGCGAGTGGCTGCCGACAGATGTCCAAGACGCGGTTGCCGAGACGTTTACGGTCGGAGACCGAACGGGGCCGCGCGATCGGTTCGCAAGTCGCGCGCTTTCGCGGTCGGTCACGATTGCGGAGTACCGTGGGGCGCGTGCGGATGGGCCGCCCGGCGCTTGTCTCGCCCAGTACTACTTGACCGATACGGGTGGCGTGGCCTTCTTGCTGGTGGGTTTGGCGTGATGGCAGGCGACGAAACTCGGTCTACCCAGGGGCGATCAGGGATGGCTGCAGACCGATTAGCGTGGACCCGGCGAGTAATCGTCGGCCTCGTCATCGCGGCGTTGGTGGTCGGGTTTGTCGGGAGGCATGGCGGCGCGGTGCTTGCGTCGTTCGCACTTGCGTTCGCGGCGCTAGCGGTCGGATTGCTGTCGTTGCCAGATGGAGACCCCGAGGTCGACTGAACGACCGGAGAGGCCCTCACCCCAACCCCTCTCCCGTTGCGACGGGAGAGGGGCTACCTCCGTTAGCGAGCGGTCGGGTTGACAGTGATGCCGTCGCGGAGATCGTCGGTGGCGGTCACCACAACCTTCTCACCTGCCTTCACGCCGTCGAGGACCTCAACGACGCTGCCAGAGACGATGCCCAACTTGACTGCACGAAGCTGCACCTTGTTGTCTGCCCCAAGAACGTACAGGCGGTTCTCACCACCGGTCACGATGACAGCATCCCGCGCCACAGTGACGGTGTCGGTGCGCTCGTCCGTCGCAACGGTGGCTTGGATAAACATGCCGGGACGCAGGGCATTGGCAGAGTCGGCCGGTCGAACGCGCGCGGTGAATGAGCGGTTGCGTGCGTCGCCACTCGGTGTCATCGCGCTAACCTTGCCTGAGATGGTGGTGCCTGGCAGGGCCGGCGAGGTCATCGTGACGGTTTGACCCTCTCGGACGGCGCCGACGCGCGCTTCCTCGATCGGGATCGTGATCTCGACGGAGTTGGAGATCACCGTTACGACCGCTTGACCGGGGTTGACGAGGGTTCCCACGGACACATTGCGCGCAGTGACGGTGCCATCGAATGGGGCAACGATAGTTGTTTCGGCGAGGTTGGCACGTGCGAGGGCGACAGCGGCCTCGGCCTGAGCCACGCCGGCACGGGCGGTCTTGAGGTCATCTTCGGTGTATGGGTTGGCGCGCAAGCGGTAGGCGGATGACGCCTGTTCGGCGGAAGCGCGAGCGCCCTCCGCTTGGCTTCGGGCCGCGGCGACTTGCGACTGGGTACCTGCCTTCTGGGATTCAAGGGCGGCAACTTGTGCTTTGGCGGCGGCGGCTTGGCCAGCCGACGCTTGGGCCTGTGTGGCGGCGGCCTCGGCGGACGCTTCGGCGGCTGTCGCTTGTGCCTCAGCGGCGTTCGCGGCCTCGGTGAGCGAACGGATATCGAACTCGCTCGGGGTAACGACCTTGGCGCGCGAGTTTTCGGCGCTCTTGAGGCCTTCCTGAGCGGTCTGCAGGTCCCAACCGATCTGGCGCTTCCGGATGGCGAGGTTGAGTTGCGCCTGTTCCACTTGCAGTTGCGCCGACTTCACGCGGGTCGGGTCGGAGTTTTTCGTGAGGTCCAGGCCGGCTTGCGCTGCTTCAACGGACAGCTGCGTCTTGCGTAGGTCCCATCCGGTCACGCCACCTTGGGCTTTGTCGTACGCCGCCTTGGCTTGGTCACGGCGGATACGTGCCTGTTCAATGTTGGCTTGGGCTTGAACGACGCCGGACTCCGCCTGTGCAAGCGCCGAGTCGCTGATGACAACTGGTCCGAGTTGTTCGCGACTCTTCTTCGCAGCGCTGTAGGCCTTCTCAGCGACACGAAGCGTGTCTCCAGATGCAAGGTATGCCTTGTCGGCGCTCTCCCATGCGAGCCGGGCGGTTTCGAGGTCTTCGGCACGGACAGGCGCCTCGGTGAGGTTGGCAAGGGTGGCCTTGGCAACATCAAGCTGAACTTGTGCGGTTCGCACTTGCTCAGGGCGGGCCGGGTCGAGGGCTTGCCCAAGGGCGACTTGCGCGGCTTCGAGTTGTGCCTCGACGACCCGTTGCTCGTCGTCGCGCTTGCTTGCTTGCTCGAGGCGGATACGCGCCGTCTCGACTTGGCTATCAAGGAGGGCCAAGTCCTCGGCGCGAGGGTTGCGAATTTGGTCAAGGCGGACCTTTGCGGCGTTGGCGTTCGCGCGGGCGGCTTGCGCCTGTGCTTTGGCCGCCTCCGCGGATTTCGCGGAGGCCTGCGCAACCGACGCAGACGCCGCGGCCGATGAGCGCGCACCCTCGATTTGGGCATCGAAAGTCTTGATGGATTGCTCCGCAACTGCGGCCTGAGAAGCGACCGCGTCGGCCTGCTTCTCGGCGGCGGTCCGCTGGGCGGCGGCAACCGCCACGTCATCCTCACGAGGACCACGTTCCAGCGTGCCGAGACGGATTTGCGCGGTGGTGAGGCCGGCCTCGGCCTGAGCGACTTGGGCTTCAATGGTGTTGCGTTCGAGCTCCGCAATCACTTGACCGGCCTTGACTTTCTGCCCGACGTCGGCGTCGAGCTTGGTCACGCGGCCGGACACCTTCGCGCTGATTGCCACTTGGTCCACCGCTTCGACCGCGCCGCTTGAGGTGACATTGGCCCGCACCGTCTCCTTTTTGGCTTCGACGACGGCGACGTTTAGGGGCGGGGCCACAGGTGCCGCTTTGGCGGTGTTCGCGGCCTCCGGTGCGCCGCCGCAGGCGCTAAGTGCGATGCCGGCGGTGCCGAGAGCGAGGGCGACGACGGCGATGCGAGCGACGCCGGCCGCTGTCGTTGTGCCTGCGCCTGCAGGCTTGGTAACGGCCATACCGTCCTCCTCAGTCGTGTCCGGGTCGATGCCGGACGTGCTACCGGCAACGTTGC
>CAYFLJ010000159.1:0-3806 GCA_964343985.1 uncultured Thermoflexus sp. | reverse complement strand
GATTGACGCGTAATCGCATCCGGCCGTCGGAGTCGGCGCGCCCCTCGTCTAGGTCAATCTCAGGCGCTCCACCGACCGCCGGGGTACTTCCCGTTCGCGAACCTTGGATCGTAAATGAGGCTTGAACCTCCGACACCCGCGCTGGGACTGCCACACCACCTGCATCCGCAACGAGGACGACCTCTTGGACCCCGCCCGACGCAGGAGCGCCGACTGCAACCGCAACGTCCTCGGGACGCAATCGCGGTCTCGTGGCAAAAGTCCACTCATAGGTATTCGTGCCGAGCGATCCGCAGGTGGCAGAAACAGTGGCCCGGTAGACCGTTTGGGGTCGCAAGACTTCTCGCGCGAAGAACAGCACCGGTTCGACGTCGCGGTCGCCGGTGTCGGTGTGAATTGTCGTTCCCGGCGTGAGCAGATAGATCGGGACGTCGCTGTCGGCGATTGATGCGACGGTCCCATCCGGCAATGCGGTACCAACCGCCGTCAAGCGTGCCGTCGTCGCGGTCGGCCGACATCCGAAGAACGACAGCGTTATTGGGTAGCCCATGCCGTTGATCGCGCCTGCCGGTCCGGCGACCGCCGCCCGCGGGTCGGGGGTTTCGCCGTCGGCAAATCGGGTGGGAACCTGCATCTGTCCGGGGCCGGGATATGCCACCGCAACGGCCGGCCCGATCCATGGGCGATCCGCCGACGACAGATCGACAACCCATTGGTACGGGTCGATGCGAGTGCCACTGCCAGCGCGCCCGAGGCCAATCCATTCCAATCTTGGATCCAGTAGGGCGTGTCGGTGGAGCGGGGCGCCGATCAAGCCATCGATCATCGACGCGGCCGATTGGTCTCCACTTGCAACATGACTTCGCTTCGCCGCGGCGGCGCCTTCAGGCGTGGCGCCTGGCAGGGACGGATCCTCTTCATGGACGCGCAATCCCGCAACTTCGGGTCGACCAACGTTGCGGGCCAGATACGCCGCGTGCGCGCTTGCCCCGACTTCGACGTCACCATCTACGGACGGAACGCCACTGACCGCGCGATGTCGTGTCAGCGCATCCGACGCCGCGCGCGCACTAATGGGATCCGCCGACACCCGGGTACCGATCAAGGCCCAGACGGCCAGACTGAGCGCCATCGCGACCGACCGACGACGCACGACAGCCGAGCGACTCGACTGGCGGGGCGTCACGCGCCGGGAAGGTGCCGCGACGCCGGACCGACGTATCGAGCCTCTGGGCGAATAATCTTGTCGACGACGGCTTGTTCAATTGCGTGCGCTGACCACCCTGCCATCCGGGCAATGCCGAAGACCGCCGGGAACAGGTCTGGCGTCAAGCCTACGCCCTGCAAGACCGCCGCCGCGTAGAACTCGACGTTCGTCTTGATGACGCGATTCGGCTTCACTTCGGCGAAGACGCGAAGGATGACCTCCTCGGCGCCAATCGCAAGGTCAAGCCATGGTGGACGCTGAGGAAGGTTCTCCGCGACCACACGAAGCGCCGCCGCGCGGGGGTCGTAGGCGCGATACACCCGGTGGCCGAAGCCCATGATGAGTTCACGCCGAGCGAGGCGGTCACGTGCCCACGCCT
The DNA here is from genome assembly GCA_964343985.1 of uncultured Thermoflexus sp. GTDB lineage: Bacteria > Chloroflexota > UBA11872 > UBA12225 > UBA12225 > CAILQO01. Next base: position 2,220 of record CAYFLJ010000159.1, on the reverse strand, counting down.
CGGCGTGGTCGACAGACCCAATCTCGTCGAGTTGCCCGAGCACTTCGGCAGGGGCGCCACCATGTAAGGGACCCTTGAGTGCGCCGATGGCGCCAACGATTGTCGACGCAAGGTCAGACCTCGTAGCCACAATTACACGGGCCGCAAACGTACTGGCGTTGAGACCGTGTTCAGCGCACGCCATCAGATACGCCTCAAGGGCGCGCGCCGTCGCAGGGTCGGGGGCAGCGTCGTGCAATTGCTGCAGGAAGGCTGATGCCAAATCAAGCCCGGCTTGCGGCGGTACCGGCTCCAACCCTTGGCGGAGACGCGCAAACGCAGCCAGCGCCGACGGCGCGAACGCAATCAGCTCCCGAGCCTGTTCCGCCGTCGGGGGCCACGCAATGTGGTGCATCGCACCCCACGCCGAGACGGCGGTCCGAAGGGCATCCATCGGGTGCGTCGTCGCGGGCAACAACCGCAGCGCCGTCAGCACGTCGGCCGGCACGGCGACCGGTTCGAGAGCGGCGTTAGCGTGCCATTCGCCCGTCAAGAGCAAGTCAAGGACGGCACCGTACGTCCCGGTACGCACCACCTCCACAATGGGATAACCGCGATAAAGGAGTACGCCGTTTGCGCCATCAACGAGGCTGATTGCAGTCTCAGCGGCGATAACCCCAGCAAGTCCGGGGGAGAAAGGCGGTTCGGTGCCTGCGCCGGTCATCGTCCCTGTCCCATCAGCAATCCACGCAGCGATCGCGCGTCTACACCACCGTCACGCCGACGTGCACCGAGGGCGTTGCGGTCCCAGTTGACTTCGTCCGCGCCGATTCACATGGATCCGTTACACGACGCGCGCCGATTCACGTGGGAGTTCACCCTTACTGTAATGGCGAAGCCGGGATGGGCGCGAGAAGTTTGCTCTGAACGACCCGATGATACTTCCGGCCGTTCGGCTGTTCCGGGTCCAACGTCTCTGCCATCGCCGCCTTCCACTCGTCAGAGGCGCGCGCAATCGCCCACCGTTCCTTCATTTCGGCTTCAGATTCCCAAGCAATGATCCAATGGACATTCGTTGTCGGCGCCGGCCCGTCGGATGTCTCAATCGCGTGCCAGAACCCTTGAACTCGAAAGCCGAACTGCCCCATGAGGATTGGCATTGCCCGCGAGTTCGCCCATTCAAGGTACCCGTCAATTCGCTCGGGATCGATGTCGTAGCTTCGCAACTCATATAGCATCGAAGTGGTATCCAGTGTGCAGTTTCGAGCGGTATGCCCACTCGGGTGAATTCGTTAGGTTGGCGACTAATCTTGCACGATCGCGCGCACTCTCTCTCGCTCGTGAACACCGCAGACGGTCATGACACCAAGCCCCCTAGCCTCTGAGCGTTAACCGGACAGCATCGTCGATCTGCTCAGCGGAAATAGCTACCGCTGCTTCAAGGGGCGGGCTATATGGGACGTGCGTAAACGCTGCGTTGAGGCGCCGGATCGGCGCGTCGAGATGGTCGAACGCCTCCGCACCAACCGCCGCGGCGATCTCAGCACCGACCCCAAACGGCGCGTAGTCCTCGTCCACAATCAAGAGGTGACCGGTACGGCGCACCGACTCACAGATCGTGGCAGTATCGAGCGGGGCGATCGTTCGCGGGTCGATGACCTCCACGTCAATCCCCTCCTGAGCGAGACGTTCTGCAGCGGCAAGCACCTTGGCGACCATATTGGCAAGCGCGACGACCGTCACCGGACGCCCCTTGCCTACAAGGTGACGCCGAACGCTGGCGACTCCAAACGGCATGAGTAGGTCCGGATCATCCGACACGAGACCCCGCGCGTTGAGCAGACCCTTATGTTCAAGCACGATCACCGGATCATCGCACCGGATCGCTGCTTTCAGCAGACCCTTGGCGTCCGCCGGCGTCGACGGCAATGCCACCACAAAACCCGGGAGATGGGCGAAGAGCGAGTAATACGATCCTGAATGGTGCGTCGCGGCGGCGCCGCCAAGGCCAAAGCACCCGCGTAAGACTACTGGGACGTTGACTCGCCCGTGCGTCATGTAGCGGAGTTTCGTGGCCTGATTGATGAGTTCGCCGACGGCGTCGAGGATGAAGTCGACGAACATAAAGTCGACGACCGGCCGACTACCGGTCGCCGCGGCGCCAGTACACATCCCGACAAACCCGCGTTCGGTGATCGGCACATCGCGCAGACGCGCAGGGCCGTACTTCTCGTAGAGGCC
>CAYFLJ010000158.1:0-3813 GCA_964343985.1 uncultured Thermoflexus sp. | reverse complement strand
CGGGCGCCTTGGGGCCTTGGTCATTATGGGTGGGCGATTGGGACCAGAGGCCGCAGTCGGCGAACACAACTTCAACATGGACCCCGAGGCCGCGTCCATCGTTTTCGCCTCTGGTGCCCCGATTCGTCTCGGCACCTTTGAGATCACGCGCGACGCCGTCCTTGGGTCCACGGATGTCGACCGACTCCGCGCCGGCGACGCCGCCTGCCAGTCTGCAGCGGCGCAACTCGCACGCTACCTCGCGCACCGGAACCGCGTCGCCACCAGCATGTATGACCCGGCAAGCCTCACCCTTGCGATCGACGAAACATGGGTCCAGTGTGAACCGATGGCCTTACGGATTGAGACGGGAACCCGTCTCGCCATCACGCGTCGCCAAGCGAGTGGGTCACCAAACGCGCGGGCAAGCGTTGCCATCGATGCCCCCGGGTTCGCAGCGCACATGATGGCCACGATCCTCGGTCAGCGGTAGGCCCCAGATCGCCGATCCGTCACCCCGCCTTGGTGGGCTTTGTCTCGGTACGCGCGACCACGAAGTTCACGATCTTTGTGATGACACTCCCGTTGAACCGCGCGATCTCTGCGTCGGTCGGCGTTCGGATCGCGCGGAGGGACGCAAGCACCCCATCATCCGTCGGGTGGGCGCGCACAATGGAGGCAAAGGTCGCCGCGTCGGTGCCAAATAACTTGTACACCTGCTTGCTATACCCGGTGCTTGCGTTGTAATCACCCTGCGTCCCGGCGATTTCGGCACGCATCTTGTCGATCGACCGGGGCAGGAACTGCACTCCACCAAGCGTGGCGTACGGGCTACGCGGCGGTCCGTTTCGCAAATCCATCCGTGGCACCTCTATGACGACGAGTGTGACGCACGGAGGCCTTTTTTCGGGCATGCAATGGCCCGGCACCGGCAGCAGTTTTTTGCCAGTCCGGGCCAACACTCTCCACGTCATGGAGTGAGACGGCGCAGCGACTAGTGCGCAAGTCCCTTGCCAAGTCGCCCACCGTGGGGCACCTCGCGCCCGTCATCAAGATCAAGCCGGTCCGCCATCGTCACAATGTCGGTCCGGTGTGCAAGTCCGGCCTTCTCAAGCATCGTGCGATGGCGTTCTTGCGCCTCGGGGTTCCCCTCCGGCCACGTTTCCACAATATGGTTGTACGCCGCAATCTCTTCGTCTGAGGGGTGCTTGTGGGCGAGTAGGCCGTCCAAGACGCCTTCGTCGGAGTCGTGCGCACGGACGATCGCTTCGAACCCATCCGCGTCGATGGCAAAGAGTGCGAATAGGCGGGTGCTAAACCCGGTGCGGGCGTAATACTCGCCGACCTTTCCATCCAGATCCGCGCGCATCTTGTCGATCGTGCGTGGGAGGAATCGGATCCCTCCGAGGGTGTCATAGGGGCTACGCGGTGCGTGTGCGGTGAGATCCATGTGAGGCCATTCTCCAAGGAGGTCCGTGCGAAGTCGGCGCGATGCGCGCGCCGCTAACTATTCGATGACCGAGATGTCGTTCGTCGACGCATCGCCAATCCACACGCGCCCGTGAGCATCGCGCGTCAGGGCGTGCGCCTCAGGGACGCCCACGATCTGCCACTCGTCCAAAACCGTCCCGTCTTTGGGATCGAGCCGGTACACATGGTTGTGGTTCGTCTCAACCACCACCAGAGTGTCATCTTCCCAGTACAGACCGTGCGATCGTGTTACCGGGAACGGCAACTGACCGAGTACATCGGCCGTCTCGGCGTCGATATGGTCGATTACCAACGCACCAGGTCGTGTCACCCAGAGCGTGCCGCTAACGCCCGGTCCGTCATTCAGGGCACCGCCGTGCGCCGTCGGGAACAGTTCCGGTGCCTTCGGCGGGGCAGGCAACGGTGCGACGCCCAGTTCGAATGGACGCCACAGGATTCCGTGTACGCCGCCTTCGGTGGCGTTCGGCAGATGCAGCGCCGCCTGACACTCGCCGGTCGCCGGGTCATGGCGAAAAACCATGCTTGGCTTCACATTCGAAGCGACCCACACCGAACCCGCGCCAACCGCCGTCCCACTGGCATTGCGCGCCGGCGACCGAAAACTCGTCAACACCTTGCCGTGGTAGTCCACGAGGTACGTGCGGTTGTTCTGTTGGTCTGAGACCCAAAGCCCCTCGGGGACCGCCTCAAGGCCGTTTACCTGAATGGCAGGCCCCTTGAACGCTACCCGCGCCGTCACCGTGCGTACGTCTGTCGCCACCATCGCGTATCTCCCCCGTGAACGACCGCACCCAGACCGCACACCGCGTACGGTGCCTTTCGTCGGGCCGAGTGCCAGTATATGGAGGACACGCCGTAGATGGGAGGCTAGAGCCAAGTCCACCACGGGGAGTTTCCCCACTGATGAAACGTTTTGTGGCCCTTCCACCCAGACGCGTCACGGTCGAACCCGTGCCAAATCCGGTTGAGTATCGAGTACGCCCCCGCGTGGTCCGGTCGGTTCGTGGCGAGATCCTGAAACATGTGGAGCCACCAACCGAAGGCGATGCCCGCCGATGCCTGCGCAAGCAGCGACCGATTGCGCGGCGTCCCACGCCGCAGCCATACGGCAATCACGCCAGCGACTGCAAGCAACTCCCATGCGTGCAACGGTGATAGGAATTTGTCTCTGCGACCGGTCGCACGCATCCACGCCCAGTCTGCGAGGTGGTCTCCGTCGATCAACACGCCCATCGCGCCAAACGCGAGTGCGCCGACTGCACCGAGGTGGTGTCGAACCCGCCATGCCACCGGGAGCGTCACGAGTACGTGGTAACGCGGGCGCGCCATCTATCGAGCGCGCGAGGACGCCGCCCGCACTGGCCCGGTCGCGTCGAGGGCGGCGACCTCATCCATCTCGGCGATCGCCTCGATCAAGCCCCGTGGCGCCACTAGGTCAACAATCCCTTCGGTCGCACGGATGGCAACGTCAATCGTCGTACCGTGCGTCGCTTCCCACGCCTGCACCGTACCCATGATCGCGGTAATCCCCGCCATGACAGCAGCATCCTTCGCCGCCGCCCGCGCAGCGAACGACGACAGCGTGAGACGGTCGTGGTCCACAGCAACGTCAACCGCGCAGTGCACGGGGGCATCTCCGGCGCGACTGATCGCGGCCGAAAGAGTCTTGGTAATCTTACGTGACATTCGCTTTACAATCTGGAACGCAACGGACCAGACGGCAATTGCTTGACGCCGCCCGGGGCTAGACGTCGGCGACACCACCGTCGGCGTGGAAGATTCCGGGCCAAAGTTTGACGCCCGTATAGGGGTTCGCCTTGAGGAAGTCCTCGTCAAGATCGATCCCAAGGCCCGGTTTCGTCGGGAGTTCGATGCGACCGTTTCGCGCCGTGAGGCGTTCCGACACAGGTCCCGCCTGACATGCGTCTCGGGTCGGCGACTGGGCGTATTCGAGGATTGCGAGATTTGGTATGACTGCGGCGAGGTGCACCGAAGCGGCGGTGCCAACCGGTCCGTTCGGGTTATGGGGCGCCACGAGGATCTCGTGCACCTCGGCCATCGCGGCAATCTTTAGGGTCTCCTTAATCCCACCGTCGTGACAGAGGTCCGGTTGGATCACGTCGACGAGTTGACCTTCGATCAACTCTCGGTACCCCCACTTGGTGAACGCCCGTTCGCCCGTGGCAAGGTCCATGGACAATCCCGCGTCCCGCACGCGACGTAATGCCTGCACGTTGTCTGGCGGGACGGCCTCTTCAAGGAACGCCAAGCCGTGCGGTTCCAACGCGCGACCGAGACGGATCGCCGCCGCCGGTCGCAACCTGCCGTGCACGTCGCACATCA
>CAYFLJ010000157.1:0-3853 GCA_964343985.1 uncultured Thermoflexus sp. | reverse complement strand
AGGCCGGGAATGTCGGCGAGGACGAAGCCATCGTCATCGATCGCAACGACCCCGAGGATTGGTTCAAGGGTGGTGAACGGGTAGGCCGCGACTTTCGGCTGCGCCGCCGTCACCGCCGCCAAGAACGACGATTTGCCGGCATTTGGGTAGCCCACGAGCCCGACGTCGGCGATCAACCGGAGTTCGAGTGCGAGTTCACGTTCTTCGCCCGGTTCACCCCGTTGCGCGAAGTCTGGGGCTTGGCGCACCGCGGTCTTAAAGTGCGTGTTGCCAAGGCCTCCCTTGCCCCCGCGCGCGACCATCACGCGCTGTCGGGGTTCGACGATATCGGCGATGTCATCGCCGGTGTGGAAATCGCGCACGACGGTGCCAAGGGGAACCTTCACGATGAGGTCGTCACCGGCCTTGCCGTGGCAGTTGCGACGACCGCCGCCGGTACCGCCGGTCGCGGTGTAGTGGCGCCGATGCCGGAAGGAGAGGAGCGTGTTCTGACTGGCGTCGCCTTCAAGGTAAACAGAACCGCCACGGCCGCCATCGCCGCCATCTGGCCCTCCGAGGGCGGCGTACTTCTCGCGGCGCATGTGCATGGATCCGTCACCGCCGTTGCCGGCGCGGACGGTGATGCGAGCGTGGTCTTGGAACATGGATGTCCTGATGCGCTTTTGTGGAAACGGTTACTCGCCGGCAGGGACCGGATCACCTTCGTGACCGTCCTAAAGGGTAACCGGGTCGGTGGCCGTGCCGTATGAGCGGCCCGGTCGACCGTGTCGCCGAACGGTTGTTCATCCGGCCGCGCCGTTGTCGGGGTAGAAGGCGCGCGCTATGCTGTGAACAGGCGGGTTAATTCCAACTTGCTTCCTTCGCACAGACGTGCGTGCACCAGAGGCCGTTGCTAGTGCCGATGTCCGAAGCCGTCGCAATCGTTCCGGCGATGCCTAACCTCGAACCGGAGGAACGGCCGCGTCGTCCGCTGGCCTCCCTTGATGATTTGCTTCGGGCGATACGGGGGTACTTGCCCGGAAACGTTGACCTGTCGCTCATCGAACGTGCGTACCACTTTGCAGAACGGCGGCACGACGGTCAATTGAGGGGTTCTGGTGAACCGTACATTCAACACCCGTTGGCGACGGCGCTTGACCTTGCGGAGCTGCAGTTAGATCGCGCCACGATTGCCGCCGGCCTTCTCCACGACGTGATCGAGGATACGGGCGTCACGTTTGATCTTCTTCGAGAAGAGTTTGGCTATGAGGTCGCTCGACTTGTTGACGGTGTGACCAAGCTCTCACGCATTCACTGGAATAGCATGGAGGAACAGCAAGCGGAAAACTTGCGAAAAATGTTCCTTGCTATGGCCGAAGATATTCGAGTCGTACTCATCAAATTGTGTGACCGACTTCACAACGTCCGGACTCTTGACGGCAAGAAGCCAGAGGCACGGCATCGGATCGCGCGTGAGACTCTCGAAATCTATTCGCCGTTAGCACACCGCCTTGGGATCTGGCAACTGAAGTGGAAACTTGAAGACGCGGCGTTTTATCACCTCGAACCTGAACGGTATCAAGAACTCAAGCGGTTGCTCAACGATACCCGACGGGTCCGCGAAAATCACGTCACGACTTCAATTGATACGATAGTTGAGCAATTAGCAAATACTGGCATTCGGGCAGAAGTGAGTGGGCGCCCGAAACATATCTATAGTATCTATCGGAAGATGGAAAAGACTGGCCGAAGCTTTGACCAGTTATATGATCTTCTTGCACTGCGTGTCGTGGTGGATACCGTACCCGAGTGCTATGCGGCCCTTGGGATTGTGCATAGTTTATGGCCTCCGGTTCCCGGGCAGTTTGATGATTACATCGCCATGCCGAAGGGGAACATGTATCAGTCGTTACACACCGCGGTTGTTGGTTCGTCGGGTCGCTTTCTTGAGGTCCAAATCCGAACGCACGACATGCACCGCGTGGCCGAACACGGCATTGCGGCGCACTGGCGATACAAGGAAGGTTCCGGCCAAACTGATCCCCAGTTTGAGGCAAAACTTGCGTGGTTGCGCCAGTTGATGACGTGGCAGCAAGAACTCTCGACGGCTCAAGAGTTCGTCGAGACGGTGAAGATGGACATCTTTCAAGATCAAGTGTTCGTCTTCACACCGAAGGGGGAAGTGAAAGATCTTCCGGCACGGGCGACGCCCTTGGACTTTGCATACCGTATTCATACGGATGTTGGTCACCGCTGCATCGGCGCCCGCGTCAATCGAAAACTCGTGTCGTTGGATTATGAATTAAAGAACGGTGATATCGTCGAAATCCTCACGACGAAAGCAACGCATGGGCCAAGTCGTGATTGGTTGACCGTCGTCCGTACAGCACACGCACGCGAGAAGATCCGGCAGTGGTTCAAGCAACAACAACGGGTTGACAACATCGCCCGCGGTCGGGACCTCCTAGACAAAGAGTTGAAACGTCTTGGGACCGACGGTCTTTCGGTCGTGCCAGAAGCACAACTGGAATCGGTCGCTGAGGCGATGAATTTGCCATCTGTTGACGGTCTGCTTGCAGCGGTTGGCTATGGCGGCGTCGGGCTTCAGACGCTTATTGGTCGACTCGGGTTGCGGTCGGTTCAAGTTCCTGAGTTACCGAGTCTGCCTGATGTCGCCACGCCTGCGACCGGCGCCAACTCCGCTGGTGCAGTCAAGGTGATGGGTGTCGGTGACTTGTTGACCCGCATGGCGCCGTGTTGTCGCCCGGTCCCTGGCGATTTGATCACTGGCTATATCACGCGCGGGCGCGGCGTGACGATTCATCGCACCGACTGTCGGAATGTCGTGGGGGAAGACGAACCAGACCGACTAATCGAGGTGGAGTGGGGCCGGACCGGTGCGCAGTCCTACCCCGTCACCGTTCGCGTCGAGGCCATCGACCGACCCGGCCTGCTTCGTGATGTGGCATCAGTTGTCGCCGAAGAGAAGTTGAATATCATCGGCTCGCAAGTGACCGTTGACGGCGCCGAACAGATCGCAACGATCTTTGCCACCGTTGAAATTGCGACGCTTCCCCAACTTAGTCGGCTGCTCACACGGCTCGAGACGATTCGGGATGTGCGATTGGTATACCGCGATCTCGGCAAAAATGCCGCCACAGGCCGGACGGCGCGGGCGAACTAGCCGCGGGCGGCTTCGCAATCGCGGTGGGCGTCTGAAGTCGTCCGCCCACCGCAAACAGTAAGGCACCCGAGTCTGGTCGCGACCGGCTGCATTGTCGATTGTCTCTTACGCTACGTCCGGTGAGCTTGTGATAGCGCCCTTCGCGGCGCTTGAAACTTGTGCCATGTATTTCGCGAACACACCGTTGACGTAATTGGGTGCCGGGCGCTTCCACGACGCCATGCGTGCGGCGATTTCTTCGGCACTCACATCAATATCGATCGTCCCGGCCTTGATATCGATTGTCACGATGTCACCTTCACGGATGGCCGCGATTGGGCCACCGAGGGCCGCTTCGGGTGAGACATGCCCGACCATAAATCCGTGGGTGCCACCGCTGAAGCGGCCATCAGTGATGAGGCTCACCGACGAACTGAGGCCGGCACCGTTGATCGCGCCTGTGACGCTGAGCATTTCGCGCATGCCCGGCCCACCGCGTGGCCCTTCGTATCGGATGACGACGACGTCACCCGCTTGAATCCGCCCGCCGGTGACGGCGGCCATCGCGTCCTCTTCGCGTTCGCAGATGCGGGCCGGGCCCCGATGGTAGGTTCGGTCGTAGCCAGCAACCTTGATGACGGCGCCCTCGGGGGCGATGTTGCCCTTCAGAACGACGATCCCACCGGTGGGCTTGATCGCCGAAGTGACGGG
>CAYFLJ010000156.1:0-3869 GCA_964343985.1 uncultured Thermoflexus sp. | reverse complement strand
TGCCCTACCTCGAAGGGGAACGTGCGCCAATCTGGAACCCTCGTGCACGTGGCACCTTCACTGGGCTTTCGACGGCCACCGAACCGGGGCATCTGATCCGCGCGGTCCTCGAAGGCGTCGCCTGTTCGGTGCGGCACATTCTCAGCCTCGCCGTCGAGACCGGCGGGACACCAATCCGCGAAGTCCGCGTCGCAGGCGGGGGTGCCCGTATCGCACTCTGGAACCAGATCAAAGCCGACGTCACGGGGCATGTCTTCCGACCCTGCGAGACCTCCGAGAATGGCGTCCTCGGCAGTGCAATCCTCGCCGCGACCGGCGCCGGCCACTTCTCCGACCTTGCGACGGCAAGCGATGCGATGGTGCGCCTCGGCGAAGCGGTCACGCCGAACCCAGATCACCGCGAGATCTACGACGACCTGTTCCGACGGTACGTCGCGCTCTACCCCGCCGTCGATTCGGTACGGGCCTAACCCCCACCTTCCCTACGAGGGAAGGGGGGCTATCTGGGGAGTGCGGTGACCTCGATGGCGGACGGCGTCGCGCACGCAGGGTTCTACGCCTTGGGACCTTCCCGCTCGACGCGCGAGCGCGAAGCCCGGGCGCGGCGCACCGCCGAAAGCCCGCGACGGCGACGAGGCTTCTCGACCTGGCCACGCCCAGCAAGCGGGGCGCCTCCAGTCGACGACGTCGCGGCGACCGCCGCATCAGTCGAGGTGGTCTCCGGGCCGGCGCCGACGACGATGAGCCGCAGCGACTCTGCCACAAGTCCACGCCGGACCAACCGGTCGCCCTCTTGAAGGCGCGCTACCAACGACTCGCCGACGGGGCCAGCAGGGTTCGCCGCTGCCCCGGTGCGTCGCGCACGTGATCTGCCCAGTACGCGCGTCGCAACGTCGCTGTGGTCGTCGGCGCCACCCATGCCCATGATGCGGAGGCCCTCGCGCAACTGCGAGCCTAAGTCAAGGGTCTTGTTCAACACCTGTAACAGGTCGCCCTCGGCCACGCCGATTCCCTGAAGGAGTTCCGCAAACGTTGCCCCTCGACACCACGCGGTCAACGGGCCCTCGAGCACCAAACTCGGCCCGGGCGTCGGAGGCAGGCCGGCCTTCGCCTCGGCGTCGCTGAGCGATTCCGCCAACTCTGCAAGGCGATCACGCACCTCGCGCGCGACGGCGGACAAGCGATAGTGGTTCCATCGCACGGCGTCGCGATCGAAGCAGAACCACGACACCACTTCCATGAGGTCGGCCGGGTTGAGGCGGTCGAACCACCCGCGACGCGCCGCGTTCAACAGCACAAGGCCGGTAGGGTCGTAGATTGCAGTGAGCGCCGTGGCCAGATCGGTCGGCGCGGCGAGGCCGTCACGTGCCGGCGTCAGGGCACCAAATTCCCCGAGGACACCGACAATCGCGTCGAGAATGCGAGTCGCCTGCGTGGATGCCTCGCGTTGGACCGTCGCTGCCTCGGTTTCGGCCTGTTGCAACGAGACCTGTGCCTCGCGTTCGTGTTTCCATGCACGTTCGTGTACCGGCCGGAGCGTACATGTATGGCATGGGTGCGCGGCGATGGTGGCGACAATCAACGCCTCGCGTTCACGGTGCGGCGTGACGAGTCGCGCGTCGAGGGTCACCTGTCGGGCGATGCGCTCCGCTTCATAGTTCGACGCGTCGGGCAGGTCGAACGAGGCAAGTCGGCCAGACACTCCCGCGCGTAGGCTGGCCTCATAGGCATCGGTAGGCAGACCGAGCGGGGCATCACGCAGCGCGCTGGAAACGGATAGGCGCGTCGTTGACGCCTTCGGCGGCGCCAGTCGCGTCACCATCCCCCACTGCGGGACGGCCACAACCTCGTCGCCGACAAGGAAGACGCCTGGCCCGGTGCCCTCGCGACGCAGGAAAATCGCCCACGTCATGGCATGGCGATCCCGAGGCGACGTGCCAGCCGACGCGCCTGCCGTCGGACTGTCTGCATCCGTGTCTGCGCTTTCACGGGTGCGATCTGCCCTCCAGTCCGAGAGGTGAACAACCTCGCCACCGGTGAATGCGGCCATCGCACGCTTGACCATCGCGGGGGCCGGAGGCGTCCACGGAAGGTGCCCCGCGTCGCGAGACGCCGCTGCAAGCGCCGACCGCCCGCGCGCGAGGTCTCGACGAGCGTCTGCGAGATCTCGCCGAAGTGCGCCGTACTGAACCACGGCATCGTCTTCGACGCCATCAATCGGGCACGCGTAATGGCGCGAAACAACGGCTGATCGCAGTTCTTCTACCTCGTCCAGCACACGACGCAAGGCATCGTCGGTCTGGAACTGGCGCAGACTCAGGGAGAACAGCCGTTCTAATCGGTCGCGCCCGCGCGCCGTACCGTCCCATAGGCTTGCAACGGTGTGATAGCGCGCCGTAAACGCGCTTCGAACCGGATAAAGGGTTGCCGTGGCGAGCGATTGGACCTCCGCGCACGTGGTCCACGGCGAATACAGGTTCACTGAGAAGCCGCGGGCGTCCATCCCACGTCGACCTGCCCGTCCCGCAAGTTGCTGATACTCATTGGGGAGCAGGGGGCGCCGCGCAGTGCCGTCGTACTTGGTGTGTTCCGTGACGATAACGCTGCGGGCAGGCATGTTCACGCCCAAAGCGAGCGTCTCCGTCGCAAATACCGCCGCAAGCAACCCATCGGTAAAGAGCCCTTCGACGAGTTGCTTCAGGACAGGCAGCACACCTGCGTGATGGAAGGCGACGCCGTGCCGGATCAAGCGCACGATGTCCTGAACTTGTTGCAACGCGCGATCTTCTTGACGCAGAACCGCGAGCGTGGCATCGACTCGCTCAGCGCGGCGGCGATGCGCCTCGCGGTCCCCACCCAAGTCCAGCGGCGCTGCGCCCCACGGACCCGGTTGCAGACACGCTGCCGCACCGATTTCGCACGCGCGACGCCCAAACTGGAACCAGATCACCGGCAACATGCCGTTTGCGCCAAGCACGGCAAGCACATCGCGGGGGTGGGCCTGTTCCTGTGGACGCGCGCCTCGCGCCACACCGGCGGGGCGAGGGACTCGCAGCTCACCGCCCACGCGCAACGGGGCGTGACGCGTGCCATCGGCATCGACGAGCGGGATGAGATCGCCGTCGTGGAGATACAGGTGGTCGATTGGGACGGCGCGCACCGGGTGTTCAACCAACGTAACGTCGCGGTGGACCCGCCCGATCCATCGCGAAATCTCCGCGGCGTTCGAAATCGTTGCCGACAGACAGATCAAGCGAACGTGTGGTGGACACGAGAGGATCGCCTCCTCCCACGTCGTGCCACGGTCTGGGTCGGCAAGAAAGTGCACCTCGTCGAAGATCACGACTGCGGTGTCGCTCAACGCCTCGGCACCGCGTAAGAGCATGTTTCGAAGCACCTCGGTCGTCATCACCAAGATGCGCCCATCCGGGTTCTCCGAGACATCGCCAGTCAGCAGACCGACCTCATCTCCGTGCACTGCCCGCCAGTCGTGAAACTTCTGGTTCGAAAGCGCCTTTATCGGTGCCGTGTAGATCGCCCGCATGCCGAGCCGACGCGCAAGCTCGACTCCGTAATCGGCGACCACGGTTTTGCCGGTCCCAGTTGGAGCGGCGACCAATACAGACTGACCTGCCTCTAACGCCCGGATCGCCCGCAATTGGAAGTCGTCAAGCGGGAATGGGTACCGCGCTGCAAAGCCGTCAGCAGCCTCAGCCACAGTCACGAGATACGACGCAGCACTGAATGCGCGCGGCGCAGGTACGGTCGCGGAGCGCAAAAGGTGTTCATCACGTCTTGGAAGTGTAGTGCGCGTGGCCAAGGGACGGACGCCCCCCACCGAGCCTTTCCCACCCCCAACGGGCCTAACC
>CAYFLJ010000155.1:0-3896 GCA_964343985.1 uncultured Thermoflexus sp. | reverse complement strand
GAAGCCCCGACGCAGCGGCGTCAAGGACTCCCAACAACTCGAACCGTTCGACGTTCCGCAGCCGGCGATGACCTTCATCCTCGCCGATCGAGGCGTCTGCATAGAGGCGTGTCGCCGAAAGCCGTTGCTCTGTCGCGGTCAGGTGCGGGAAGAGGTACGGGCCAAGGTCCAGAATCGTGCGGCGGGCAATCGCCGCGGCGGCGTCAAGCGACGCGTGAAGCGCCTCCGAGCGGCCCGCACGAGGGGACAACGCATCGACGACGCGACGCGCCGACTCGAGGGCACGCGATGCGGCATCGTCGTCGATCGGCAGTCCCTCGCCACCCGCGCCGCGCGGGCGGCACGCGGTCCCGGCGTGGTCGAGGGCCGCGTGGACAAGCGTTCCGGCGAGGCGTGGTGCGTCATCCACATCGGCTTCGGGCCACGCGCCAACACCGTGCAATCGATAGCGCAGCGGGCACGACTCGAAGCGCAGAAGATGGCCCGCCACGGTCAATCGCGGGAGGAGGTACGGACGCGGGCGAGCGCCTACACGAAACGTCTCGGTCATAGCATCACCATTGGCGGGTGGTCTGCCCACGGTCGGGCGAGATCGCGCGTCCAACCCGTCGCCAAGTTTGGGGCGGCCCGTCGCCCACGTGCGTCCGGAGCGCACGGAGACAAGCCAACAAGCACCAACAGGTCGCGGGCGCGGCTGTACGCGACGAACTGCGACCTGATCAGGTCATCGCACGCAAGGTCGCGGTCTGAGCGGGGCGGTTGCCCACCAAGCACCGTGAACGGGCGCAGCATCTCCTCAAAGCGATGTTCAGGCGCGCCTGTCTCCGGCATCCGCTGATAGGCGTTCGACCGAGACATTACCAAGCACCCGGCGTCAACGATCGCGACCGGGAACTCGAGCCCTTTTGACTGGTGAACCGACAGGATTGCGACCCGGTCACGAGGGAACGGGTCGGGACCATCGTCTTCGACCCGGCGCCTGCCATCGGCGACCGGGCCGAGTAGTCCCACGATTACCTCGACCGCCGATCTTTGAAGGGTGGCCGCGTCGACCGTAACGCCGTCTGCCGAGTCACGATGTCGCAGATGGATTTTCGTGGCATGCGGAGCAACCAATCGACATGCCTCGGCCTGTTTCAAGAACAGACCGAACGCGACCGCGAACTCAGGCGCATCTATCACATCGTCTGGCAATGCGCCTGCCAACTCGTACAGAAAGTCGACCACGCTGATTTCGGCGCCCCACGCGCGACCGGAACGGCGTTTCCCCTGACGCCACGCGTCGATCAGTAGTCGCGCCCTCGACGAACCCACTCCACCCCGCACGTCGAGGAACGACGCAAGCCCGTTCCACCACTCGTCCATCACTGACAGGGCATCGTCGAACAATCGAGGTGCCGCACGGTCGAGCGCCCTGCCGTCGGGGTCGAGCAGGCGCAAGGCCAATCCCCCAACAAGGGTGGCTACGCGCCCTGATCGGGTCGCCGACCCGCGTGGGTTCCAGACGGCGATTGGGTCGACTCCCTCAGCAAGTGCACGACGCACATAGGCGGGCAGTCGGTCATCCTGCCGTTGTCGCTCTTGTGGTGAGCCACAGATGATCGCGACGTCGGCCGGGGCGCGTCCCGGGCCGGTCTCGATCCGCCCCGCCGGCGTGTTGATGGCGCCGTCACGCACTAGGCCTCGAACAAGCGTTTTGATCTCATGTGCAAGCTCTGGAAGCGTGGGTCGGAATAACCCAAACACCGGTGCGCCAGCGACGTTGCGCCCTGGACTCAGTTGTGTTCTAGTCCGCGACCGGACACTTTGGTAGTCGAGATCAAGCGACCCGAAGTTCTCGACGAACTCCACGATTTCGGGCGTGGCACGGTACGTCTTGTCAAGCAATACCGTCGTGGCTCCGCGACCAAACCGCGCGCGATACGCCTCAGGAAACGTCCGTAACAGGTCGACCGTGCCTCCACGGAACCGGTAAATCGCTTGGTCGTCATCACCGACAATCGTGATTGCACCTCGGCATCCGTCTGCCTTGGCGAGGGCGAAATACACCGACTGATGCAGCAGATCGGTGTCGTGATACTCGTCGACGAGCAGTGCACGGATGTCAGCTATGACCGTGGGGCGTTTGCCGTCGCCCTTCAATGGCGCTTCAAGAAGGCGTCGTGCCTTTTCCTGCACCATTGCGTGGTCCATTGCGCCGCGGGCCTTTAGAAGGTCTGCGTATTCTCGATGGGCACGATTCAGTTCCTCGCGACCCGCTCGGATTCGGTCATCGCAAGAGGGGTCAGTCAAGAACGCGTTCCAATCCACGCGATCATGAAGGCGGCGACGCCAGAGATCGTGAAGGGCTGTAGTCTGCAGCGCAAGGTTTCTGGAGTAGTCCGCACGGTCTAGGTACGGACGATGGACTGCGTGAAGAACGGCAACAGCGTCGCGCCATTCGGGAGTTCGGTGGCGATTGCGCACGACCTCCTCCATCGCCATCGCGGCGCCGGCCTCGTCCACGTGGGCCACGAACGGGTCGCCCGAGTCGGCCCCCTCTCTTGCCCATCGTGCGCAGAATGAATCGATGGTGCCGACCTGAACCCTTCCGAGGTCTATCGCTGCCAAGTCGGCACGAAGTTGCGATTGGTGGGCGCGGTCTCGCAGCGCGGCTTCAATTACCGCATACCCATCTCCAAGAATGCGTGACCGCATCTCGTCAGCAGCTTTGCGCGTGAATGTCATCGCAAGCACGCTGTTCGCCGGTAGCCCATCGCAAAGAATGAGCTTGAGCATCCGCGCGACAATACACGTGGTTTTGCCGGTGCCCGGGCCTGCCAAGATGCGCACCGCTTGGTCGGCCGACGCCAAGATTGCGGCGCGCTGACCTTCATCCGGCTCCTGACGCCTAGCGTCGCGGGCAAGATATCTAAACAATTCATCCAGTGTTAACATGAAATACCGCACATTATCTTACAATACGAAAACGGTTGGAGCGTTGGCGCCGCGCCGGACGCGAGGAGCGTTTCCCCTCCTCGAGTCTGGACGGGGTTGACGAGGCGCCCCCAGCTACACGACGGCGGCACAATCGCAAACGTGAGCGGATTCGGCACACCAACTCGTCACGCCCTACCCTGCACGAGTTGCCCACGGTGACGGCGACGGAGTGACAGGATCAATGGCATCGGAATCGCACGGATACGACACCCTCGGGGTCGTTCCGATCATCAACGCCATGGGGACAGCTACACGCGTCAGTGGGTCGCTGATGCCAGACGTCGTCATCGACGCGATGCGACGCGCGTCTCAGGCGTACGTCCACCTCGATGAGTTGCAGGCCGCCGTGGGGCGGCGGATCGCGGAGTTGACCCGTAACGACGCTGCGTACGTCTGCTCAAGTGCCACCGCCGGGCTTGTGTTGGCGACGGCGGCGTGCATCACCGGCGACGATCCCGACGCGATGGCTTCCTTGCCTCGCCCCGACCGGATTCCAGGCCTGCCGACCCGTGTCGTGATCCACCGTTGCCAGCGTTTCGCGTACGACTTCTCTGTCAGGTCGGTCGGCGTCGAGTTCGTGGAGGTCGGCCCGTCGCGCGCCGCGGTCGACCGAGGTGAGACCACGCGTGTCGAGGAGTTTCGGGCTGCGCTTGACGACGACGTCGTTGCGGCGGTGATGTACCTGCCCGGTGCGACGAACGAGGCGGGTGCGCTCCCGCTCGCACAGGTCATCGAGATCGCCCACGGACGTGGCGTGCCGGTGATTGTGGATGCCGCGTCGCAGATCCCTCCGATCGAAAACCTGTGGCACTTCAGTGGGCAGGGTGGGCCTGCTCCGTGGGCGCGCGCCCAGAAAGCGATTGGCATTCGTCCCGACGCCGAAGACGACGTTGTCGGTCTCGGTGCGGACCTCGTGA
>CAYFLJ010000154.1:0-3899 GCA_964343985.1 uncultured Thermoflexus sp. | reverse complement strand
AAGCCGACGCCCCGGATCATGTAAAGCACAATCGTCACGCTGCCGATGCCCGTGCCTAGTGCATCGAGCAACTGTGCAGCGACGATCCCGCGCAGAACGGGGCTTTGCGTGATCGCGGCGACCCCTTCGCGCGCGTCGTCGAGATAGGTCCTCACCGCTCGCCGGAGGTTTCCGGCACGTGCCGGGGAGGCGACGACGTCGGTTCGTCCTGCGATGGGTTCAGGCGCAGCCTCTGGTTCGCGAATCGCCCAAAGTGAAAGCGCCGACACCACGAACGTCAGTCCGTCCACAGCGATGGCGATTGGGGCGGTCAACCACTGGACAAGCCACCCGGCGATACCGAATCCCGCAATCTCTGCCACTGAGGCACTGGCCGAGAGGCGCGCATTCGCGCTTACAAGGCCGTCCTCGGGCACGACCGTCGGGACGTACGCGCTACACGCGACGTCGAAGATCACTGACAGCGCGCCGACGAGGGCGGCGACGACGACGAGATGGAGAAACTCAAGCGTGCCGGTGAAGGCGAGTACGGGGACGGAGAGGGTAAGCGCAGCGCGCGCCACGTCGGCCACGATCATGAGCGGTCGACGGCGCAGCCGATCAGTCACCGCGGTGGCGACGGCGGCGCCGACGATGGCGGAGAGGTGTTCGACGGTGCCGAGGGCGGCGAGGTCGAATGGTGTAGCACCAAGGGTGGAAATCGCCGCGAACGAGAGCGCCGCGCGTCCCGCGAGGGTGCCGAATTGGGAGACGGCCTGCCCTACCCAGAGAAGTTGGAACGCGCGCACCTTAGCGGGGACTATTCCGCATCCTGACGGCCGCCGCCACCACGCCGTAGCAGCGCTATGCTGTCGTTGTCGGAGAGCCGTACATGCGCATGATCATTGCGTCGAGCCAGCGATCAGGGAGTATCGCCCGAGCCCAAAGCAGCGACGATGCCGTGTTTCCGACGGGATATCGAGTGCGAGGTCGGCGCGCTAGAACTGAACGGTGAATCGCGTCGGCAACGACAGACGGTGGCGAGGCGCGCCGGAGTCGCGCTGGATTGTCAAGAAGTGCGGAGAGTGCGGCGCGTGTAAGGTCGGCGTACGGACCGTTGACGGAGGCCCGAACCAGGGTTTGTCGTCTCTCCACGTTGAACTCTGTCGCGATCTGCCCCGGCTCAATGACGACCACACGAATACCGTATGGGGCTACTTCCATTCTCAGGCTATCGCTGAGTGCTTCAATTGCAAACTTGGATGCGTGATACCACCCACCCAGAGGCGCAGCCATACGACCGGCAATGGACGATACATTGATAATCGTTCCGGATCGACGTGCACGCATGTGCGGAAGCGCGAGGCGCGCCATCCGCATTGCGCCAAAAATGTTCACCTCAAACTGTCGGTGAGCCTCGTCAAAAGAGACGTCTTCAACCGCGCCGAAGGAGCCATATCCAGCATTATTGACAAGGACATCAAGCTGCCCTGCCTCATCAAGAATTCTCTCAAAACATGCGCGTGCAGAATCGTCATCGGTGACGTCGAGAGGCAAGGTGCGGACGCCGTGATCTTCAAGCGCCTGAAGCCGGTCGATGCGCCGCGCGGCGCCGTATGTCACAAAACCTGCCGACCTCAGGCGTTTAGCCGTCGCTTCACCGATGCCGGACGACGCGCCTGTCACAAGAGCGGTGCGCGGATTGGTTCCAGTCATTTTAGAGTTCCTTAGGTAAAGTTCATCGCCAGTTGCGTCGATTGGATGGCTTTGCCAATGGATGCGCAACGTGCGGGTATCAGTGGTTGGGATGGAGTGGTTCAGGACTACCCGGTTTGTGCGTCAGGCGTGCGGCCATTTAGTTCGCGCCGATGGATCTCATCGCGACCACGTCAAACCAACGATCTGGCAAGAGCGATCGGAGGGCAATAAGAGGCCGGGCGAGGTAGCCGGCAACGTAGCGGGTGCGCGGTCGGCGCGATTGCGCGGCGTTGACGATGACCTTCGCGATCAGCGACGGTGGTGATGATCGACGCGCAAGGTCGTCTGCTCGCATCGCCTGTGACACCGTGGCCGCAAGGTGAGCGTATGCACCGAAACCCGAAGTGGCGTCGAGTGAATCCGCCGCAATGCCACTCCATTCCGTGCGAATGGCGCCGGGTTCGATCACCACGACCTGAATACCGTGCGGGGCAACTTCGATACGCATGCAGTCGGAAAGGGCCTCAATCGCGAACTTGGTGGCGTGGTACCACCCACCAAGTGGCAAGTAGATACGGCCTCCCATTGACGACACGTTGATGATCGTGCCGGTACGCCGCTCGCGCATCGATGGCAAGACAAGTTGGGCCATGCGCATCGCGCCGAAGACGTTGACGTCGAATTGTCGGCGCGCCTCATTGGGACTGACGTCTTCGATAGCGCCATATGAGCCGTACCCGGCGTTGTTCACAAGAACGTCGATGCGTCCGGTCGTTGCAACGATTCCCTCGACCAATTCGCGCATGGAGGCGTCGTCGGTGAGGTCCAACGAGACTGCTCGGATGCCCGTGCTCTCAAGCGCACGAAGCCGGTCGATGCGACGGGCCGCGGCAAAAGTCTGGAAGCCCGCGGCGTGTAGCGCGCGTGCCGTGGCCTCCCCGATACCAGACGATGCGCCGGTGACGATTACAACTGGGTTGGTTGCGACGGTGGACATAGGCAAACCTCCGTGGTGCAAGATGAACGGCCGTTCAGGAAAGATCATGAACGATGATTCTCGTTTTGGCAAGGGTGTGCGCGCACTTGGCTTCGATGCGCGGCGCCCGGACGTGCGGACCGTTTGTGGTCGGGAGGTGATGTGGATGGGTGGAGGAAGCGATGACTGAGGGCGGGGCGCTTGGGCAAGGCATGCCTCGCCGCGCGGACGCCGCACGCAATCGTGCGCGGATCCTTGAGGCCGCGCGGGAACAGGTTCGCCTCCACGGTCCCGAAGTTGGCATGGATGCGATCGCCGCCGCTGCGGGTGTCGCGGTAGGCACCCTCTATCGACATTTCCCCGCGAAGGGAGACTTAGTCGGCGCGGTGGTGCGCGAGTTCTTGGAGGCAGTCGCTGCTGACGTCGAGTCCGCGGCGAATCGTGTCGACAACGGAGCGTCGCCCGCAGCGGAGTTGATCGCGCTGATTGGGCGGGCGATTGATCGTGGGGCGTCGAACCACGCATCGAAACTCGCCGCTCAGCAACTTGGTGTGTCGACCGCCCACCCAGAAGCCGAGCGACGATCGACGGAGTCGCTGACGCGGCTGATTCACGCCGGACGATTGGCGAACCAGTTTCGTATGGACTTGGTTGTCGCTGACGTGTACCTGCTTGTGGCGAACGCCCCTGTCGACATGCCTGCGAAGGACCGTACACGGTGGCTTGAACTGGTTGCTCCCGGGCTACTGGTGCCACCGTCCGACCCGCCTGGAGGATCGGAGGCTGACGGGGCACGCGGTCTTCGGTCCTGATTATTCGGTAGCCCTCGATCTAGTACGCGGGTCCATCTGTCAGTGGTAGTCGGGCGACCAGCGGCTATGTACAAGCGAAATGCAGTCTTTCAAGGAAAACACATGCAAAATATTACACTCAACACCGGCGCCACGATGCCGATCCTTGGCTTTGGGGTCTTTCAGATAGCGGACGACGCAGAATGTGAGGCGGCGGTCCTCGCAGCCCTTGAACACGGGTATCGGTCGATCGACACCGCGGCGTCTTATCGCAATGAACGGGCCGTCGGGCGGGCAATCAAAGCAAGCGGTATTCCACGCTCAGAACTGTTCATCACGACCAAGTTGTGGATACAGGATGCCGGAGACGAGGCGACCCCGAAGGCGGTGGCGCGTTCGCTTGACTATCTGGGTCTGGACTATCTCGATCTCTACCTGATTCATCAACCGTTTGG
>CAYFLJ010000153.1:0-3902 GCA_964343985.1 uncultured Thermoflexus sp. | reverse complement strand
TCTCGATGATCACGCGATGCGGTGAGTCGAGGAACTTGGCGAACGCCTGGCGGTACTTGTCCCCCGGGTTCGCCGCGGCGCCGGACAAAGCTCCGTAGAACCACGTCTTCAACTCGACGAAACCCGGGTCGCCGTTCTGGTGCACCTTCGAGTCACCCTTGTAGCTGGCCGTGCGTCCGTCCTTGTTGATGACGATTCCCGACTGCGGACGCTTGCGCAACGCAGGCACGCGCTTGCGGCGCTCGGCGCACGTGGTCCAGAACGTTCCGTCCTTGTAGATGTAGGCAACCACCACACCAACCGGATGGCCTTCCTTGGTCGTCCAGTTGAAGATGCATTCGCCACCCTGGCCGACGAGCGAGGCCAGCTCTTCGTCGTTCAACTGCATCCCCGCCAGGTCCTCGTAATCGAAGTCCGACATGTTCCCCCCCTTGTTCACGACGAGACTAGTGAGTCAACGAGCAACGGCCTGCAGAATGCAGAACGGCCGGCCCAGCGGGCCGGCGTTCGCTGAACCTACACGGTTGGCACGCGGTTACCTTGACGCTCGCGCGACGGGTGCAACCAAACGGCCGGGTGTCGCCCCTGTCGGCTTGTCGTGATCGTGGGTGATCTCGCCGTTGACGACGATGTAGCTGTAGCCACCGGCCTTGGCCATCTTTCGCCAGTCCCCGTTCGGCAGGTCGTAGACGTGCTCGTACTGCGACATGTCGAAGTAGAGCGAAGCGAGATCGAAAACCAGCACGTCAGCAGTCTTGCCAATTTCGATCGAGCCGCGGTCGCCGAGTGCCAGCGCGTTGGCGGGCTTCAGCGTCATCTGGTGGACCATCTCCTCGATTGGAACGAGGTTGAGATCACGAACGCGGTCGAGGAGGAAGAATGTGGTCCAGCATCCGAGCGCCATGGACTTCACGTGCGCGCCGCCGTCGGAGGCACCGACGAGCACGCGAGGGTGCTGCCAGTACCGGCGGGCTAGCTCGGGGTCGGGATTGATGAATGTCGCGGTCCGGTACCGGAAGTGCCCGTTACCCGCGATGATGACATCAAGCAGGGCGTCAACGACATGCGTGCCTCGGCTCGCCGCAATGTCGGCAAGCGTGCGCCCCCGATACTGATCAGCTTCGCTCGGGTCGTCGTTGGCGAGAACGATGATCTGGTCGAAGCCACCCGGGGTCGGAAAGATCTCGGGGCGATAGTTCGAGCGGAACCGTTCTCGGTATGCCGGCGTGGTCACCAGTTCGAGGACGTGCTCAGGCGAGTCACTAGCGAGGACGAGTTCGTTGACTTCGGGTTGCATGCCATAGGAGGTATTGAGTTGTTCAATCGATCCTTCGGTCCAGCCTGGATACAACAGCGCATGTACCCACATGTCCGCTCCCGCCGCGACGACGCGGTCCAGCCACTCAATGTCGGCGGCATAGGCGTCGTCGCTGATCGCCAGGAACACGTTGTGGTTCACCGGGCGTCCAGTCCCCATAGCGATTTTCTCGGAGTTGGTCCGGTCGCCACCGGGGCCGATCTGGCTGATGACTTGGATCATGCCCTTGTTACGTTCCGTGAGCTCCTGACAGACCGCTATCACGTCATCGACGTGCATTACGTCTGACGGCATCGGCGACCCGTCGAAGTCGCGGTGACTGTTGCCGGTCCCCATGAGGGACACCGATACCCCGGCAGCACCGAGATCCATGGCTTCGCCCACGATGCGCCGCATCTCTGCGATCTCGTTGGGCGTGAGGCGCCGACCCTTGACGCCGTCGGGACCCATTACGTAGAGCATCAACGGATTCATCGGAATGTAGGAGGTCATATTGAGGCCCTTGGGAAGGGCGTCCATCGTGCGGCGTAGGTCACCCCAGGTCTCCCAATCCCACGGCAGGTTCGTGCGCATGTGGAGCGAACTGATCTCCTCAGTGTTCTCCAGCATCAGCATCACTCGGTCACGGTCGGTCGGGCGACAGGGAGCGAGTCCGAATCCGCAGTTCGTCATCACCGTCGTCGTGGTGCCGTGCTCGCCCGAGTTGGAGCAGTACGGATCCCAGAAAACCTGAGCGTCATAGTGCGTGTGCTGATCGATGAAGCCCGGCGTCACGTACTGGCCGGTCGCGTCAATGACCCGGGCGGCATCGTCACCGAGGTTTCCGATCGCCGCTATTACTCCGTCCTTCACGCCTATGTCCGCCACTCGCGGAGCAGAACCAGTGCCGTCGACCAGCGTGCCCCCGCGAATGAGTAGATCGAATGTCGTCATGTCATTCCCCCAGAAGTAACGGCGCCCCCAGCGCCCTGTTCGGGTTGACATTATAGTAATATATGTCAGGTGTCAAGTGTCAGCAGTCGTATTGACATGTGACGTCAGGTGTCCAATTTTGTTAGGTTGGCTCTCGTGAATGGTGCGGAAGAAAACCTTGACGAGGGCGACCGGCAGGCAGCAGTGCGTCGACGCATCCTCGACGCCGCCCACGAATGCTTCGAGCGCTATGGCGTTGGCAGGACACGAGTTGAGGACGTCGCGAAGGTCGCAGGCATCAGTCGACCACTGCTGTACACCTACTACGGCGATCGCGCCGAGCTCATCGAGGCAGTAATCAACGATGAACTCCGAAGGCTTGTCGAAGAGCTGAGACTGACGATTCGGCCGGGATCATCTTTCGCCAAGAGCGTTGTCGACCTCACCCTCGAGTCGATCAAGGTGGCGCGCAATGACGAACTGCTCGCAGACCTGTTTCAGAACAGCCCCTACGGGAACCTCGCGACGCTGACGCAACAGCAGCAGAGTCCTGCCCACGGCTACGTACTCGGCTTGTGGCGTCCGCTCTTCGACCTGGGACGGGCGCAGGGGGTGCTACGGACCGACCTTGGTGATGACGATCTCATCGAATGGGTGATGATGACTCACCACGTCCTGCTCCTGCGCAGTGACCTCAGCATCGATGAAGTTGGCGAGCGGTTCCGCAACTTCGTGGTTCCGGCCCTTTGTTCCGGTGGCCCTGAACCAGCGAGCCGGACCGCTCGGGCCAAGAAAACGGTTACCGCCCGAGCTTCGGCTCCGACTGCCCCCGGAACCCAATCGCGCGCCAAACGACGCTGATACGGAACCGGTAGACGCCGTCAAACACTTTCCTGATTCGTCTGTCTGCCACGTAATCAAAATCAGTGCACGTTGACGCTGGGCAACTTGGGTCAGCCAGTCGATATGTGCAACAACTGTGCAATCTGGGAAACAGAAAGGCCCCCCGGTTCTCCGGGAGGCCTTTCCATACTTGGTGGCGGGGGCAGGATTTGAACCTGCGACCTTCGGGTTATGAGCCCGACGAGCTACCGGGCTGCTCCACCCCGCGTCGTGCTTCAGAGTGTATCGGCGGTCGTGGACTTGCCAACCCCCGAGGACATCACCGCGAGCCGTTCGCTTTCGCAGGCGGCACGGACGTGGCACCCCTTCATGTGGTCGTTCACCACGCCCATCGACTGCATGAATGCGTAGATCGTGGTCGGCCCGACAAATGACCACCCGCGCCGCTTGAGTTCCTTCGACAGTGCCGTTGAAGCAGCCGTTGACGCGGGGATCGAGTTCATCGCGTCGGGTGCGGCACCGCGCCGGGATGCGTGCGACCACACGAGTTCGGCAAGCGACTCGCCCGCTCGGTGCATTTCGTTCAGCCGCTTGGCGTTGTTGATGGTTGACTCGATCTTGCCGCGGTGGCGGATGATTGCGGCGTTGCCGAGCAGCCGGTCGACCTTCCGTGAGTCGAATCTCGCAACCTTGGTCGGATCGAAGCTCGCAAAAGAGTCACGGAACGCATCACGTTTGCGCAGCACGGTGATCCAGGCGAGGCCGCTTTGGAATCCCTCGAGGCAGATCTTCTCGAAGAGGCGTGTGTCGTCGACGACCGGCCTCCCCC
>CAYFLJ010000152.1:0-3922 GCA_964343985.1 uncultured Thermoflexus sp. | reverse complement strand
TTCCAGGACCCCATGACGAGTCTCAATCCGGTCCTATCGGTAAACCGGCAACTCACCGAGGGTCTGCAACTGCACTTGGGGATGGATGCGGGTCAAGCGAAGCGACGGGCAATTGAGCTCCTTGAGATGGTCGGAATCCCGTCGGCGAAGACGCGCGTCGATGACTATCCGCACCAGTTCAGTGGGGGCATGCGTCAACGCGTAATGATCGCAATGGCGCTGTCGTGCAACCCAAAATTGCTGATCGCAGACGAACCGACGACGGCGCTCGATGTGACCATTCAGGCACAAATCCTTGACCTGATCCGAAACCTCGCCAAGGAGTTCAACACGGCGACCATTCTTATCACGCATGACCTCGGCGTTGTCGCGGGGATGTGTGACGACGTGATGGTGATGTACGCGGGTCGTGTTGCGGAACGTGCATCGGCGGAGAGTGTGTTCGCGAAGCCATCGCATCCGTACGCAGTGGGGCTGCTTGGTAGCGTGCCTCGCCTCGACGAAACTGGCAAAGAGAAGCTCGTACCGATTGACGGACTACCACCGGACTTGATTGATTTGCCCGACATGTGTGCGTTTGCACCGCGGTGCAGTTCGGCGAGCGATACCTGCCGGAACTCGCGCCCGACACTCACGCCGGTCGACGATTATGGTCATGAAGTCGCGTGCTGGCACCCGCGCAACGTTGGTGTCGCCTGACAGTCGTATCGTAAGCCAGCTGATCCAGAACACTACACCGCACGAGGGAAGGCCGGAGCGTGGCGAAGACCGCATCCCAAGGGGCGACCGTAAGCGGCGCGCCGTTACTGGAGGTCAAAGACCTCGTCATGCATTTTCCCCTCACGCAGGGCATCTTCTTCCAGAGGAAGATTGGCGCGGTCCGTGCCGTCGACGGCGTGAGTTTCGATATCCGACGGGGGGAGACACTCGGTCTCGTTGGCGAATCGGGATGTGGCAAAAGTACGACGGGACGTGCACTTTTGCAGTTGTACAAGCCAACATCCGGCAGCGTGCGTTTCGAGGGTCAAGACCTCGTGACCCTCGGCGCCGAAGAGATGCGGCGGATGCGCCGACAGGTGCAAATGATCTTTCAGGATCCATACGCATCGTTGAACCCGCGCATGACCGTTGGCAGCATCGTCGGCGAACCGCTCGACATTCACGGCCTGGCGAAGGGGAAAGAGAAGCAGGAACGTGTTGAACAACTCCTAACGGTCGTCGGCTTGAACCCGTACTTCGCCAACCGATACCCGCACGAGTTCTCAGGCGGACAGCGTCAACGTATTGGGATTGCGCGGGCGCTTGCGGTGAACCCTGCATTCATCGTGTGCGACGAACCGATCTCTGCACTTGACGTTTCAATCCAAGCGCAGATCATCAACTTACTCGAAGAGTTGCAATCAGAGTTTGGGTTGACATATCTCTTCATCGCACATGACCTCTCAGTGGTGCGCCATATATCAAACCGCGTCGCAGTGATGTACCTTGGCAAGATCGTCGAGTTGGCGGATCGCAACGAG
Organism: uncultured Thermoflexus sp.; assembly: GCA_964343985.1. Lineage (GTDB taxonomy): Bacteria > Chloroflexota > UBA11872 > UBA12225 > UBA12225 > CAILQO01. The sequence continues at coordinate 2,402 of CAYFLJ010000152.1, read as the reverse complement.
TTGTACATCACGCCGAAACACCCGTACACCAAAGCGTTGCTTTCCGCAGTGCCAATTCCCGACCCGGTGATCGAACGGAAGCGTGAGCGGATCATCTTGACCGGAGACGTCCCGTCGCCCGTGAACCCACCGTCCGGGTGCCGATTCCACACGCGGTGCCCGCTCGCCGACTCCATCTGTCGCGAGAAGGACCCGGAGTGGCGAGAGGTGACCCCCGGCCATTGGGCGGCGTGCCACTTCGCAACGTAACAAGCCCCCACTTCTTGCAACAGCAATTGCCGCCGGAAACTCCGGGTTCAGGTCCGGGCGAAGCCGGTCGGTCGCTTGACAACCAGTGCGCCGGCCATGATGTCATGCAGCGCCTGCTTGCGGGTGGTAAAGCCGGCCATCAGGAAGCCGATAAACACGGTCAATGCGGAAATGACCTTGCCGAAGTATCGGCCCGTCGCTCTTCCAAACGAAATCGGGTTCCCGCGGCCATCGACGACGACAAGGCCCAGGACCTTCTTTCCGACCGTTGCTTGCCAAGGACCGGCTTCAAGTAGCGCGAAGTACAGCCAGTTCCCAAAGAGGTTCAACGCGCCCGAGAGCGATAACCCGTCCTCACTGGTATTGGCGACTGCCATCCCGATTACGGCAATGGCGACGTTCACCACGATCGTGTCGATGATGAACGCAACGAAGCGCAACCAAAATCCCGCGTAGACAAATTTGGGTCTGTATTCAACATATTCCCGCGTTGGGGGTGTCGGAACCCATCCGGTTGCGGATGCATCCTGCACGCGCACACCGCATGCTGCACAGAATGTCGCATCGCTCGGGAGTGTCGTGCCGCATCGTGCGCAATTGATGGTCGACACCATGGATGATCATCACCTTCTTGAGCGTACCGCGGGGGGCGCGATACGAATCGGTCCCTGCGGAGCGCAACGGGGTCGCCCACCTTACCCGGTTGATCGGCATCCATTCACGGAGGAACGGAAGCGTTCGCAGGTCTGTGTGGCCGCGTAGCCAGGAACGATTCGTGCCTCCTGCGCGCTCGCTTCAATCGTCGCGACCCGCCGCGTAACAGCTTCTGGCGGTTCGGGAGTCGGCGTCACGCGGATTGGAACGGGCGTCGGGTTTGGTGCCGTTACGAGCGATTCTGGGGCGCACCCTGCAACCGTCACGCAGACGGCGAATGCCGTGAGCGCGATGAGTGGTAGTCGACCCATAGCCACGGTGGCGCTCGTTCCTTGGCTGACGTCCACGAGACCACGATAGCGCCCTGACTAGGCCTCTGTCGTTGGCGTGAACGGCCTTGCTTCGGAACGGAGCGTCATCGCTCGGCTGTTAGACGTCGTCGGCTACCCTGCTGAAATGGACGAATTCGACGCGCTCGTTTCGAGGCTGCATGCACGCTGCGATGCACACCCCTTCCACGTGGGGTGGTACCTCCGCGACCTGCACACAGGACTGCGTGCCGACCGTCACGGTGATGTTGTTGTCCCGGCCGCCTCCACGCGCAAGGTGGCCATCTTGATGGCGGCGATGCGTGCGGTGCGTCGAGGTCATCTCGACCTAGAGGCCCCCGTGACCGTCGACGAACGGTGGCTCGTGAGCGACAGCGGGGTGTTTCAGTATTTCCGCCCGGGCTTCACCATCACGGTGCACGACGTCTTATTGATGATGATCATCGTGAGCGACAACGCATGCACCGGCATCGTCTGCGACCTGATCGGGCTTGACGCCGTGAATGCGTTCAGTCGCGATGCGGGCATGATGAACACCGTTCACCGAGAGGCGGTCCCCCAGTACACGATCATGTCGCGCGTCGCCGACGGGTCGGCGGTGATGTCCGACCTGCCGGGTACGGTCAACGAAACGACGCCCGCCGACATGGGGCGCCTTCTCGAGGCGATCTTGCGCTGCGAATCCGATGCCTCGTTCGCCGAAACGATGGGCGTCACGCCTCGCCTCGCTTCGTTGGCCCTCGAGATGATGTCGCGCCAGCGATTGCGGGCGCGCCTGCCGTTCCTGCTGCCGGGTGATACCCGTGTCGCCCACAAAACCGGCACGAGTGGCACCACGTACAACGATGTCGGGATCGTCTACCGGGACGGCGCGCCGCGGTTCGTCCTCGCGGTGTACTGCGCCCACGTGCCGAAGACGTTGCCCGACGGTCGTGAGGCGCCGGGCGCGACGTCGCTTCTCATCGGCGGTCTCGCACGGGACTGTTGGGATGCACTTGCGTAACCGTCACGTCATTGGTCGCAGTCTCACTGAAGGCTTGTCTGCCCGCAGGCAACACAGACCGAGAACGCCAGGGGCTATGTTCGCTGCGCACGTTCCGACGACGTTGCTACAAGGCTCACAGTGTTATCGCGTGTAGCGCACGCCGTCAAGGCGGGCGCCAACCGCGC
>CAYFLJ010000151.1:0-3935 GCA_964343985.1 uncultured Thermoflexus sp. | reverse complement strand
CGCGCCCGGGCGAAGTGCCCACCACCGTGCCGGGCGTAATGCGTAGCAAGAACCGACGCACCTCCCGGGGCAGAAAGCTCTCCCAATGCCGGGACGGCGAGCCGTCGCGCGTTGGCATCGTCCGCCAGTCCCGTTGCCGGTAAGGGCGGGACCAACACACCCGTGGCTGCGTGCATCGCTGCATGCAGGTGGTCTGCAAGGTCGACCAAGTAGGCAATGGATTGCAGGTCGTGGGTGACGGCATCAAGCATCGCAGGGGCGACGTCGACACCACTCGCAGCCTGCTGACTCAGGAGATTCTCACTGGTCGCAATCGCCCCGGCCACCGCCTCGCGCAAGTCGTGGTGCCCAGTGGCAAGTGATCGCCATAGGGCGGCGTAGGCCTGTACCGCGTTCTCGGACCCATAGGCAAGGCATGACGCCGTGGCCACGAGGTCGTCGAGTGGCGCCCGCGCCACGACGTCGTGCATCACGACGACGCTCCGAATCGCGGAGATCGCGGAAGCCCAGTCACGTCGACGCGGCGTGGCATTCGCCTTCGCGGTCTTTCTCACAGTACGTCGTCCCATGCGCGCAGGTCCTCTTGTGGTGGTCTCGGTTCGGTGAAATGGGTAGAGATGGCGCAGGTACGCGCCTCAGGCAGCACTGGCCTCGACGGGTCACACGAATGGTCTCGCCAGATTCGGCGCGAACCACTGCAGAGATGCAGCGCCCCTCCGATAGTGACGGTAAGGCAAATGGTTACGACAGTATTCGGGGGGCGTCAGGCCGAGACGCCAGCGGAGCGTGAGGCACGGGTGCGTCGCCTTGCCCAGCTGGTCAAGCAAGGCACATACGTCGTCGAATCGCAGCACTTGGCCGCAGCACTCCTTGAGTGGGATCCGCGCCGCGTGGCGGCTCGGGGTGGTGACGCCGAGGCGCCTGATCGGCGACGAGCGTACATGCGCGACTACATGCGCCGCCGCCGGGCAGGCGCGGCGGCCGATGCGGCCGCGATTGAGCACGATGTCGGCGCACGTTTGATCCCATCCACGGGCCCACCAGGCCTCACGGGCCTGCCCGGGCCGTAACGGACTACACGTGACAAGCGTCGACACCTCATCTTGTGAGACGTCGATAGTACGCGACGAGGGCTCCGACCGCGACGATAATGTTGCGGTCGGAGCCCTCGCTGTTTGGTATGCCAAAACGCTGCCGCGGTTATCTTCCGTAAACTCGCCGCATTGCCGCCAGATGACGATGATGACCGCGAGGAAGAACCTAGGCCCTCACTTAGCTGGCCATTTCGCAAGCGTCTGCTAACGCTTGCGGTAAGCGATGGCCTCTTGGTGCGGGCGTCGCGTCGCCTCGGCTTGTACTGCCGAGGTGCTGGTTGTCGGTTCCACGGCATGCGCTGAACGCCACGCACCGCGGGTGTGGCGGGACGCGTGGATTGTGCTTCGGTGCCTGCGTGCGCCGCCGCGTGCCTTCGAGCCGTCGAATTGGCCCCAACCGACGTCACCTGCCTGAGTCCTCCCTCCTAGGTCGCGCCGTCGCGACACAACACGGACGGATCGCACGATACGGAGATCGTTACGTCATGGCCCTTCGCATTAATTACAACCTTGCATCGTCAGTTGCACAACGTAGTCTCGGCTCAAGCCAAGAAAACTACGCGAGGCAGGCGGAGCGTCTTGCAACCGGCTTGCGCATCAATAAGGCCGGCGATGACGCCGCCGGCATGGCCATCTCTGAACGCCTGAAGAATCAGGTCCGTGGCCTTAATCAGGCCCAACGGAACGCGCAAGACGGAATCAGCCTTATTCAGACCGCCGAAGGCGCGATGGGCGAGGCCCACACCATTTTGGCGCGCATGCGCGAACTTGCCGTTCAGGCTGCGAGTGACACCATCTCAAATGGTGATCGGACCAACATCCTCACCGAGTTCACGTCACTCTACGTGGAGATTGACCGTATTGCGACATCGACGCAATTCAATGGTGTTGCAGTCTTGACGGGCGGTAGCACCGCTCTCAAACTCCAAATTGGTGCCAACTCGAATAATCCGTCGGTGAACGATAACGTCATTAGTTTGAACGTTACCCCGGGCGTGAATACACCAAGTGGGAGTTTTTACGCGAGCGTGCTTTCTCCAACCATGACAGATATGGGTGTCACATCCCAATCCCTTGCCAATCTCGCGATCTCAACTCTCGATGCGGCGATCAACGCGGTGAGCACGGCGCGCACGAGCATCGGCTCAATGCAAAGCCGTCTGGAGAGTGTGTCACGTTCGCTTGCGGTGGCGTCTGAAAACGCGGCGGCGGCGAACAGCCGTATCGCGGATGCCGATATTGCCTCAAGCATGAGCGAGCTTGTGCGCGCGCAGATTTTGCAACAGGCCGGGATATCGGTGCTCGCGCAAGCGAATCAGGCACCGTCACTCGTGCTTCAGCTACTGAAATAGTCTGGCTCGCCTCAGCGACGCGCGACGGTCCACTCTTCCACGCGTCTCGCACGTCGATACCTAACGCGCCCCGAGGCATTGCCTTGGGGCGCATGTATTGACGGCGCGTGGCTTTCTGCTTAGTAGGAAAGATTGCGAAATAGGTCGACCATCGCGGTCGCGACGGCGCCCCACGAATGGTTCGATGCCGCATATGCCGGCCCGATGGTTCTTGCCTGCGCACGAAGTGCGGGGTCAAGGGCCACTCTACCCATTGCATCGACGAGCGAGGGAAAGTCTGGGTCGAGGTGTTCTCCCAATCCTTCGGGCGCGGCGACCAAGCGCGACGCGACAAAGTGGCCGGAGCCTTCCGGGACAAAATCGTCGGTTGGCCCGCCCTTGGTCACCACCACCGGTAGGCCGCAGGCAACGGCCTCGAGTACCGGCATGTTGAACCCTTCCGCACTGTACGGCGAAACATACACATCGGCCGCCCCGTACGCCGACTGCATCTCTTGGTTTGTCAAACGCCTACCAATGTAGGTGAGTCGAGCGAGGACCCGTTGTCGTGATGCGTCGTCCAAAAATGTGTCAAGAAGACGTTCGAGTCGACGCCGAGAGTCGTACAGTGCGTCGTTGCCCTTCAAGACCAGATGTGCATCCGGCAGTAGTTGGGCGATGATCGCAAACGCGCGTACAAGGTCTTGCACGCCCTTATTTCCCGTCATCGCACCAACGTGCAGGAACGTCAAAGAGTCTTGGGAGATTTGGTTGGCGCGACGCCACGACCGACGCTCGTCTGTCGTCGATGGGCGAAAGATTGTGCAATCAACCCCGTGGGGGATGATTGTGACGCGATTCGGATCTGCGCCAGCGAGGATCAAGCCGTCGCGCGACCAACGCGACGGGGTCACGATGTGGCTAGACGTTCGAGCGAATGCTCTCGCGAACGGCTCATCCCGTGCCATTAACGAGGTTGGGACGTACCGGTGTTCTGACGTCAAGAATACGCATGTGTGTCGTGCTCGTGGAGATGGTTCTAAGTCGAACGGTGCGGCGATCCGATACGTAATGTCCGCGATATGACCATCAGGTGGGGTTGGGATAGACCGCAAGACGTCGTTCGCACGAGATCCAAAGAGGGCCGGTCCGCTTGACTTGGCATCCGGAGGTTCTAAGTCGACGTGGCTCACAGAGATCCCGGGTAGTGCGCGTAGTGCCACTAGTTGGTGTTGGTTGACGAGGGCGTACGAATGCGTTCCCCCTCGCCAACCCTCAACGGTGATTGACAGGTCGGATTTGGGGTCCCGCGCGATTTCGGATGACATGACGTGACCGTAGCGGATTGCGGTTCAAACTGACACGCGTATCGACAGAGCCGACGCTGGTGCCTCCGTACAAAGGAGTTGGGGCGCCCCGGACAAGTCCGGAGCGCCCCACATGATCAGCTGCCATGGGCGGATACGCCCGTGATGCACCGCTACTTGAGCAATTGAAGGACGAGCGATGG
>CAYFLJ010000150.1:0-3944 GCA_964343985.1 uncultured Thermoflexus sp. | reverse complement strand
AGTACGGGTTGCCCGCCTCGCGCGCTTGGAAGAAGACATCTGGGTTCTGCGCGGATCCGGCCAGATGTGGATGCTCTGGGGCGAGGCCGCGCGCGCGGAACTCGTGCACCAGCGTTTCATCAATCATGGCGTGCAGCGTTGCGTCTTCGATCGGTTCAATCTTCATCACCTCGTGGGAGGTGCGGAAGCCGTCGAAGAAGTGCATGAACGGCACACGTGCGCGAAGCGTCGCGGCGTGCGCGATCACGGCGAAGTCTTGGGCTTCTTGCACGGTCGAAGAGGCAAGCATCGCCCACCCAACCTGTCGCGCCGCCATGACGTCGGAGTGGTCACCAAAAATCGAAAGCGCGTGCGTGGCAATTGTGCGGGCGGCGATATGGAAGACCACCGGGGTCAGCTCGCCCGCGATCTTGAACATGTTGGGCAACATGAGCAGGAGGCCTTGCGACGCCGTAAACGTCGTCGACATCACGCCTGCCTGCAATGACCCGTGCAACGCGCCGGCCGCCCCCGCCTCGCTCTGCATCTCGACAACGCGAGGGACGACGCCCCACAGGTTTGGGCGGGAGGCGGTGGCCCACGTGTCCGCCCATTCACCCATCGGGGACGCGGGAGTGATTGGGTAAACCGCCACCATTTCGCTCAGGCGATAGGCGACTGAGGCGACGGCTTCGTTGGCGTCCGCCGTGATGGTGGGGCGATGCGTCTCGCGCCGATGCGCGGGCGAGTCGGCCCGTACCTCGGGCGTGCGTACCAGTTCACTAATCGCCATGGCCATCCCTCCGGCGTCACGGGTTCCGTGTCCAACCGTACGTCGGAGTTCGTCTCGGGGCATCGGGGCAGTCCCTGATGCGCGGGTGCCGCGCCGAAGTGAGGTCAATCCGTCCTTGGCGTCGGACCAACCCGGAACGCTAGGTCAGGGGCCGACTCCGTGACCTTATCCATGTCACACCTGACGACGGGAGGGTGCCGGACCGGCGTCGCGACCACCACTCGTGACGACGGTGGAGGTTGAGCCTCGCCATAGGTCTCGGAATACCGTTCGGGTTCGGCGGACACTGGCGGGAGGTGGTCAGGGATCCCCGCGGTCCACGTGCCGTGTCTCGGGTTACCGGTTGGCTTAAGCGGTCACGGCGCCAAAAGCGATCGCCAGGTGACCCAAGTAATCGCCGCGGCGCGTGCGCTCCACGCGGCGGTGCGAATCCAGTTCGTCGCCACGAGGAGGGAGTGCGCGTCGGGATCAAACCCAAACGCCAAGCGGTCGTGCAAGGGAACTTGGACGAGTCCGGTCGAGGCCCAAATCGCTCCAACGAGGCCAGCGCCAACCCAAGCAAGCCACGTCGGCATTGATTTCGGTCGCTCGAACATCAACGAAATCGCGAGGACGAGTTCGGCAAGCATGACCGGTCCGACCAGTGGCGTGATGCGGCGCGTGTGGTCGGCCTCAAAGGCCGCAAACGCGTCGCGCCCAACGGATGCGAAGAGCGGGTACCCATCGACCTGAATCGTCCAGATCAGGCCGGTGAGAAACCACGTCGTGGCCAGCGACGCGATGAGAAGCGCCGCGTGGGTGCTAGGCATGGCCGAGGAGGTGACGTCGTTGCGTCAGGCCCATCGGGGCGACTGGTCGTCGTCGACGTAGACCCACGGTCCGCGCATCATTTGGCCGAGGATTGAATGGAGCGTGGCAACTTCGCGGCGTCGGGCATCCAACTCTGAAACCAGGCGAACGTTTTCAGCGCGCAGGTCGGCGACGTGTTCACGCAACGACCTCACTTCCGAGGCGGGCGAACGGTCGTCGATAGTCGTCGACAATTGGCTCACGTCTCGCTTCGTCATCCGTCTCGCCCCTTGCGCACCCGGCCGCCGTTCCGCGCGTCGATTGCCATTGGCGTACCAAGTCACCAGAACGCGTCGCCCAGGTCTTTGTTTCAGCGACAGGGCTGCGTCGGTACGCCATCGCCGTTCATGGCGGCGTCAGTTTCGTGACATCCGCGCACGAGACGTTGACGCGGGCCGCGCATCCTGCGACCTTTGCTCAGCGGACGCCCGTCGTCCAAGAGAAGGACCGCAATCGGGAGGCACACGCCATGGCACAAAACGCTGCAACGATTTTTGATTTGAGCTACACGTCGAATCACGGGGCGGAGGTTGCTCTCGCTGACCATGCGGGCAAGGCACTCCTCATCGTCAACACGGCAAGCAAATGTGGTCTGACGCCGCAGTACGAGGGACTGCAAGCAATTCACGCGGCCTACCGCCACAAGGGTCTCGTCGTCATCGGATTCCCTTGCGACCAATTTGCGCACCAAGAGCCGGGAGACGATGCGACGATCGAAGAGTTCTGCCGGCTCAACTACGGCGTCGACTTTGCCCTTTCAACGAAGGTGGACGTGAACGGCTCTGGGACACATCCGGTGTTTGCCTTTCTCAAGGACCGGGCTGGGGGGTTCATCATCGACGCCATCAAATGGAACTTCACCAAATTCCTCGTCGCACCGGACGGCCGGACGGTCAAGCGGTACGCGCCTCAGACGTCGCCGGACGATATCCGCGCCGACATTGAGGCGTCGCTCCCCACAACCTTGACCGCCTGACGCGGATTTCGGCGCTTACGGTTCAACGGTAAGCGCACGTTCAAGCCACTCTCTTGCGCGACGGACGTACGCGGATCCGGTCTCCGTCTGTGCGCCCCAACGTTCGAAACCGTGGGGCGCACCCGGCACGACATCAATCGTGGTTGGGACGCCGCCCGCCTTGAGTTGCTCGGCGTAGCGCACGTCCTCATCGAAAAAGAGATCGATGTCACCGACGCCAATCCAAGTGGCAGGGAGGTTCTTCGTGACTTCCCGACGGGCCGGAACGGCGTACGCGGGAGTGATTTGCTCCCCGGGCGCGGCTCCAAGGTACGCGTTCCATCCAAACGCGTTCAGGCGGTTATCCCACACGAAGTGACGCAACGCGTCGAGGTCTCGACGGGCGGCCGTCCGATCGTCAAGCATTGGGCAGAAGAGCCACTGTGCGATGGGATGAGGGAGTGCGGTGTCGCAAACCCGTTGAACCAAAGCTGCGGCAAGACCTCCCCCAGCGCTCTGGCCCCCAATGGCGACCCTCCCCGCATCGAAACCGAGAGACGACGCGGCGCCGACGAGATAGTCCCAACCGGTCTGGCAATCGTCAATCGCTGCCGGGTACGGGTGATTGGGTGCGAGGCGGTATCGCACTGACGCAACGACGATCCCAAGGGCGCGTGCCGTTTCTGCACAGAATCGATCGTCAATTACCGGATGCCCGATGATTAGTCCCCCGCCGTGGATCCAGAGCAGGGCACCGCGTGATCTTCGAACCTCCGGGATGAACACGCGCAGGCCGTGCCCGACGGCGTCACGTCGTTGGATGCGCACGCCTTGAACGGTTTGACTCGGCAGGATGCTCAGGACGCCATTGAGGACGTACCTCACGTATCGTGACTCAAGCGGTAGTCGAAACTTCGGAACTACTGGACGAAGGTCTTGCGCGACGAGGTTGAGTTCCATAGGTCCCCACAGTTAGCGACCGTAGCCGCTGCTCACGGCGCGTCGGTCACTTGAGAAAGCGGTGCGTAGTCCACCGCATCGGTGTGCGCTTCCGTGCGCCACACTACTTTCATCGGCTTGTCTGGCGAGTGCAACGCTTTGCCGTCCGCTTTTGCTGCCTTCGCGTCCGAGGACGTGTGCGGTCACACGCTGCACGGCACCGGCGGTCGTTCCCGATTCGTCACGAGGTCGTTCGGACGTAACGGTCAATGGGCATCTCTTCGACGCCAATCGTCCCGCAGACTTGCTCAGGTGGTTGGCGGAACCGTTGCTTACGAGGTCGCGTACTTCGAGGAGGAATCCATGGGCGTCATCATCGCGTTTGGAGGGGTGGTCTCGCTGTTGGCGTACGTTGCTGGTGGAGACCGA
>CAYFLJ010000149.1:0-3964 GCA_964343985.1 uncultured Thermoflexus sp. | reverse complement strand
TCAAGCCCGGCCAGACGGTTGAGGTCCATGCCCGGCCTGAGGGTGTCGACCTAGGTGACGTCGAGGTCGTCAAGTCTCTTGCGACTGGGGGTGTCATTACTTTTGCCCGCACTCTGGCAGAGGTGGATGGCTTCATCGGCCCGGTCCGCGAGGCGTTGGCGGCAAACCGAATCGCTTGGATCCTGTACCCGAAGGCGGGCAAGCTTGGCACGGACCTGAACCGCGACGTCCTCTGGCGCCATCTAGGGCTATCGCATGGCCTCACCGGCGTCCGCCAAGTCGCGATTGACGACGTTTGGAGTGCGATGCGATTCAAACTCGCCGACGACCCGACGCAGTCGTGACGGCCACTGTCACACGGTTTGGTGGAAACCCCGATTTTCGTGCGGAACGGGTCAATGCCCTCCGCGTGGTGTTGGTCTTGATGACACGAGGTACCTGATGGCCGAAATACTTCGCCTCGAACATGCCGGGTTGACGGTCACGGACCTCGACGCGTCGGTGGCGTGGTACCGACGCATGTTTGGCTGTGAGGTCGTGCAGGAGTTGCACTGGCCTGAGACGGGTGTGCGCGCGACCTACATTTCGTTGGGCAAGGACGGATCGCTTCTCGAACTGTTTTCGCGGCCCGGCACGGTTCATGCGTTCGCTCCCGACGAGGAGATGGCGCGCTACGAACACATTTGCGTGGAGGTCGCCGACATCGACGCGGCGTTCGCGGACCTGGAAGCAAAAGGGGCGAACATCGCCTTTGCGCCTCGCCTCGCAAAGCGTCACGGGCGGATTGCGATGGTAATCGACCCGGACGGGTTCCGCATCGAGCTGCTCGAGGTGCTATCTGCGGCGCGGCACGCAGAACTGGTAACGGCGGCTGCGATCGGAGCACAGAAGTGACCGTAGGTGGGCGCGCCAACGCACAACTTGCTGTCGTGATCGTAGGCACCGGTGGGATCGCCCGTGCGCATGCCCGCGCTTGTCGCGACGTCGACGGGATCGAACTTGTCGCTGCGTGCGACGTCTCCCGCGAAGCCGTCGATCGCTTTGGCGACGAGTGGGGGTTACCGTCGGAGCGACGCTTCACCGACGCCGTGGCGATGGTTGAGGCCCTCTCGCCAGACATCGCGGTGATCGCGACGTGGGGCGTCACGCACGCCGAGACGGGTATCGCCCTCGCCGCAACCGGCCGAGTCCGGGCAATCCTTTGCGAGAAGCCGTTCACTTCGACCGCGGCGGAAGCGGTCGCACTCGTCCGTGCGTGTCGCGAGGCCGGGATCCTCATCGCAGAGGCGTTCAAGTTCCGACATCACCCTGCCCATCTCGCCCTGAAGGCACGCGTCGATGCAGGTGCAATCGGGGACCTCCGCATGATCCGCAGTACCTTCTGGCAAAGCATTGATCCGGCACAGCGTCGGCCCGAGGCGAACTGGCGGTGGAACCGCGCCCGTGGCGGGGGCAGCATTTATGACCTTGCGTGTTACGGCATCCACCACGCGAGGTTCGTCGCCGGAACAGAACCCTTGCGCGTCCACACGGCGGCCCGACATGCCGGTGAGATTGACGCCGCCGCCTCGATCATCCTTGAGTTCCCTGACGACGTGCTCGCCACGATCTCTGTCGCGCATGACACGTGGCACGTGCATGACGTTGAGGTCGCCGGTACGGCCGGAAGCCTGCGCCTAGAGAATGCCTGGAACAACGAAGATCAGGAGGTAACCGTCGTCGAACGTGCTCATAGTGGTGAGACCCGTACCGACTTCGCGCCGACGTTCCAGTTCGCCGAACAGCTACGACACTTTGCATCGTGTCTCCGGGAAGGGACGGCTCACCGTATCCCACCAGAGGACAGCATCGCCCAGATGCGGGTCATTGACGCGGCCTTTGCATCGATGGCCTCCGGCCTTCCAGTGGCGGTTGACACCAAGCCAGTCCCCATTCCGTGACCTCAGGTCGGCACTCGAACGGCGTGTCTTCGACGATTGAGCAACGCGATGGCTCCGACACTGCGCGGCCATCTCAAGCCGTCGAAGGCGCCGCGCCGGAGAATCCTGCCATCGACGACACGGTTGACCTCTCGCGCCTCAAGTCCAACCTTCCGGCAATCGCAACCGACATCGGGATGGGGCTGCTGTTCTTCGTGGTCGCGCGACTGACCGACCTGCGAACCGCCGCGCTTGTCTCGGCCGGCATTGGTATCGCCCTCTATCCACTGCAGTGGTTGTTTCGACGACTAAGCGGGCGCGATGTGAATCTTCTCGGAGGCATGGCGCTCTTCGGAATCGCCATGCTTACGCTGTCGGCCGCCTTCTCGTGGTGGGTCGAGTCCGATCTGGCGATCCAGTTGAAAGGGACCCTCCTCGGCGGGGCCGTAGCGGTCGCGTATGCCGTCGATGCAGCAGTTGGAGGCCGCTGGCTTGGACGACGCCTCACGTTGTATTTGGCGTACAACGACCTCGATGAGCAACGACTCGCCGTGGGCATGAGTGGGGTTGGCGCGGCGCTTGCAGGCCTTAACGCGGCGTTCGCAATCGGCGCCTCCCGAGAGGCGTGGCTGATGTACTCCGCGTGGGGCGACACCGTCGCAAGCATGGCACTCGCGGGTGTTGCGGTTCAGCGTGCGCGTCGAAGCAGATCGCACGATCAGGTCGTTGCGGACTAGGCTAATCGCCGACGGCACACTGAGAGAACGACGTCATGCGAGACGACCAGACCAGTACCTCTCGTCGCGACCTGCCCGACCTCACGGTCGCAATCATCGGCCATACCGGACGTGGCAACTACGGACACTGGCTTGACGAGGCATTCGACGGGGTTATCGGGACACGGGTCGTCGCGGTCGCTGACCCGGATGAGGCCGGTCGTGCGCGCGTTGTTGCAAAGGTCGGCGCCTCCCGCGGGTACGCAGACTACCGATTGATGCTTGACCGCGAACGCCCGGACATTGCCGTTGTGGCGTCGCGCGAGATCGGTGATCACCACCGCACCGTCCTAGATGTCGCCGCGCGTGCTTGCCATGTGTATCTTGAGAAGCCTGTCGCTGCCACCCCGGCCGAGGTCGACGAGATGGTCGCTGCATGCGACGCGGCCTGTCGACATTTGGTGGTCGCACACCCGTGGCGTGGTCATCAGGCGATTCAAGAGGTTGCACTCCCCGCGCTTCGGTCCGGGTTGATCGGCGAACCCCGCGTCGGCCGGGTCTTCGGCATGGGGGGTCGTCACGGGGGGAACGAACTATTCATCGACCTCGCCCCGCACTTCTTCGACCTCTTGTGGCAGCTCGCTGGTGATCCGCTGTGGTGCCAGGCTCACGTCACTGAGAGCGGACGCACCAGCACGGTCGCAGACCTACGGCGAGGGGATGAGGGCATGGGCCTCGTTGCGGGTGATGGCATTACGGCCTACTACGCGTGGGATCGCTTCGCCGCGCACGTCGAGTCTTATCGAGGCGACGGGCGAGAGGTGCCCTATCGCGTGGATATCCACGGCACCGAAGGCACGATGTCGCTTCCGGGCCCAATGGGTACCGGCCCGGACGTGTGGGTGCATCCGCTGGTCAACCCGCCACTACGGGGTGATGATCGGTGGCAGGCGATTGTCGACGACGACGGACTCAGCGGCGACCGCAAGTGGGTGCGGGCGCATCATCGGATGGCCGCGGCCATGGTCCGTCTGATTCACGGCGACGCGCCCGAACTCGAACTCGTCGATGGGCGCCACGCCGGGCGATTGCTTGAAATGGCATTCATGGCGCACGCGGCCCATCGTGCGGGTTCTCGCGTTGCCTTCCCCCTCTTGACACGCAAGAACCCGTACGAGGGTTGGGCCTAGCCCGAACGTGACTTCGAGAGGTGGGGGTACCGTGAGGGGTCCTCACCTCTCGTGACGATTGGGTCAGAGGCCGACTAGGCGAGACGCCAACCCTTTGAGAGTTGTTCAAACAGATTCCACCGGGCGTTCACGTCGTGGC
>CAYFLJ010000148.1:0-3965 GCA_964343985.1 uncultured Thermoflexus sp. | reverse complement strand
GTGACGTTTCTCGGCACGGGGACAAGCCACGGCGTCCCGATGATTGGGTGTCGGTGTGCCGTCTGCACCTCGACGGACCCGCGCAACCATCGGCGTCGCGCCGCCGTCCTCGTTGAGTGGCGCGAGACGATTGTGGTCGTCGATACCGGCCCGGAGTTCCGCCTCCAAATCATCGATGCCCACGTGGATCGCCTCGATGCGGTGTTGCTGACGCACGCCCATAGCGACCACGTGATGGGGCTTGATGACGTGCGGGCGTTCAACCTCAGCCAGTCTGGCGCGATGCCGATCTATGGGTCTGAGGAGACGCTCGCGGAGGTCAGGCATCGCTTTGCGTACGCGTTCCGTGAAGGTCCGCTTGGCGGGGGCAAGCCCCAACTCGACCTCCGCTCGGTTGACGGCGCGTTTTCGGTCGGTGATCTCGATGTGCTGCCGCTGACGTTGCGCCACGGGCCTGGGGTGGTGACGGCGTTTCGGTTCGCCCCACGCGACGGTGGCGGGCCGACCTTTGCCTACGCAACGGACACGAATGGCGTACCGGACGACGCGGTCGATGCCCTTGGGGGGCTTGATCTGCTTGTCCTCGACGCGCTCGGCCCGGGTCCGCATCCGACGCATTATTCGTTGACAGAGGCTGTCGCGATGGCACGGCGGATCGGGGCGCGGCGCACCCTGTTTACGCACATGAGCCACGCGTTGGACCACGAGGCGACGTGTGAGTCACTGCCGGAAGGAATGGCGCTGGCGTTTGACCGTCAGGTGGTGCACGTTGGGGGGTAGGCAGGGGCGCTAGCGCACGCAACGACGAATGATGCGTGTGGCGGGCGTGACCGCGGCTGCGGGAAGGTACAGCGTGCGGTCGGGGGCACGGCCCCGGCCTTGGGGGCGGCCAAGGAGCTGGAGGGTGGTGCTCGACGGCAGAGAGCTCATTCGAAGGAGTGGTGCTGCGGGGCGAACCTCGTACGAGCGAAACGTTTTCCACCCCCACGGCACGCCGTTGTTGATTGAGACGCCGTTGGTGGTGAGGACGTAGCGCAGTGGTAGGGCGAGGACGAGCGCGAGACCGGCGAGTCCTGCAGGTTGCGTGCCAGGCAGGAACCAGTTCACCCCTGCGTCGGGCATGCTGCCGAGCAGGAGGTACAGCACGAGTAACAGGCCTTGCGTGCGGTGGATCAGGAATCGTTGCGCCCACCCGAGAGGCACCTCAAGCAGCACCTCGCCGGGGCGTTTGGGGGCGAATGGAACCCACGCCTTGACCAGCATGAAGGCCAGCAAGAAGCTGACAAATGAACTACCGATCAGGGGTTGCCATTCAATGGGCATGACTGAACGCGGATTATAATCTGGGGCGTTGAAGTGGCAGTGGAGCGGACCTCCTGCCACGGCCCTGCAGCGGCTGGACGCTCACACTCAGGAGTACCCCATCACTCATGTCCGGCCACAGTAAATGGGCGCAGATCAAGCGGCAAAAGGGTGCCAACGACACAAAGCGAGGGCAGGTCTTTACCAAACTTGCTCGCGAAATCACCATCGCCGCGCGTCAAGGCGGGGGAGACCCAGATGGGAACTTCAGGCTTCGCCTTGCGATCCAACGCGCCCGTGGCCTCAACATGCCGGCTGAGAACATCACCCGCGCCATCTCTCGTGCGACCGGTTCTGGTGACGAAGGTACCTCGCTTGAGGAAGTGACCTACGAGGGCTACGGCCCGAGCGGGGTCGCAATTTTCATCGAGGCGCTGACCGACAACCGGAACCGCACCGTCGCGGAAGTCCGAAATGTCTTCACTCGCGGAGGTGGTGGTCTCGGGGAATCAGGTTCCGTTGCCTGGATCTTCGACGCACGGGGTTGCGTTGTCATTCCTGCGGCGGGGGTAGACGCTGACGAGCTGACCCTCAGTGCGATTGATGCCGGCGCGATTGACGTGATTGCTGATGAAACGTCGATTGAGGTGTACACGGAAGTTGAACACCTCGAATCGCTGCGTCGTGCGCTAGACGCGCAGAAGTTGGCCATCGAGTCGGCCGACCGCGTCTTCGTCCCGAAGACGCAAGTGACCGTCGATGCGGAGGCGGCCGGTAAGGTGCTTCGCCTTGTCGAACGCCTCGAGGATCTCGACGACGTCCAGAACGTGTATAGCAACGTACTGTTGACGCCCGAAATCCTCGCCGCCTTGGCGGAATAGCGGACGAAGGGGAGTGGGGTCGTCCCGCCTCGACGACCTGACGGCGCGCGCACGGGCGAACATCGCGGCGAGTGGGGGCGAGCCACTCACGGCGTCAAACCAGCACGAAACAGACTCGCCGTCGCTCACCGTTCTCGGGATCGACCCGGGCTTAGCGACGACGGGATACGGTGTCGTCGCCGGGTCTACCCGTGCCGACGGCGCCTACGTGGCACTCGCGTACGGCACGATCGAGACGCCGCCAGCAATGCCGGTACCGCAGCGTCTGGCTGAAATCTACGCCCAAGTCGGCGCCTTGATGCGCCACCATCGGCCGACGGTCGTGGCGATCGAACGGTTGTTCTTTGGGGCGAACGCAACGACCGCGATGGCGGTCGGTCAGGCCCGTGGGGTTCTTGTCCTCGCCGCCGCACAAGCGACCCTCCCGGTCGTGGAGTACACGCCGCTTGAGGTAAAGAGTGCGTTGGCGGGGTTTGGGCGCGCACCCAAAGCGCAGATGCAGCGTATGGTGCAGGCGCTATTGGCGCTCGACACGCTGCCTCGACCTGACGACGCGGCGGACGGTTTGGCCATCGCCCTCGCTCACCTGCGATTGGCCGCGACACGTCGTGTGGTGGTGCAAGGGGGATGACTAGCGAGCCTAGGCGAAAGGTGCAGACCCCTACGCCAACCCCACCGCGCCCAGTAAGTGGGGTCTCATACGCCTCATGCGCCGGCGAGACTTACCGTACACGGGAGAGGGGCGCTGCACCCACCCCCTGCCCCTCCGCGCCCAGCAAGCGGGGCGCCTCCACGGGAGGCGGGCTCCTCCACGGGAGAGGGGCGACTGCGCGGGGAACGGGGCACCTTTCGTGGTCATCATCCGTCGTACCATAGTCTCGACGGAGGTACGCGCTGCTGCACCATGCTTGCTTCGTTGCGCGGGACACTTCAACGGGCCAACCCGGGCACCGTCATTGTCGAAGTCGGCGGCGTCGGCTACCGAGTTCTGGTGCCGGCATCGACGTCGGCCGCCTTGCCAGAAGTGGGTGGCCAGGTGTTTTTACACACCCACCTTCAGGTGCGCGAGGATGCCTTGACGTTATACGGGTTCGCGACGCAAGCAGAGATTGAACTGTTCGAACGGTTGTTGACCGTGAACAAGCTCGGGCCGGCCAAGAGTTTGGCACTGCTTTCCGGATCGACGCCTGCGGGACTGCGTGGCGACATCGTACGTGGGAACATCGCCGCGCTCACCCGCATTCCGGGCATCGGGCGGGTGATCGCGCAGCAGGTGATCTTTGATCTGAAGGACAAGCTTGGCGCAGCCGACGATGACGTCGCGGAGGACGGCGCGGGCGACGCAGAACTGCTTGCATGGCTGCAAGCGATGGGTTTCACCGCAGCGCAGGCGCAGTCTGCCGTCAAACGTCTGCCAGACGCGACGCGCGCCGACCCCGTGGAGGATCGCGTGCGCGCCGCGTTGCTCATACTCCGCCCTGAATGACCGCATCGATGCCACTCGTACACGCGTCGTGCCGCGGACGCCCTTTTTCCGAGGCGCAAGCAACTGGATTACAAAGCGGGAGGGTCCCCTGCCGCAACCTCGATGTGCCTTACCTTTCGTCATCCGCGCACAGCGTCCTATCACCCTCGATCCCGCACTGCTCCGCCCCTCTCGCCCAGCAAGCGGGGCGCCTCCATGTATTCGGCCGAGGAACGCGGCGCATGAACCACAACCCGCGGCCCGAGGTGCATACGAAAGACCTGTGGCCGCAGGCGCCAACACCCACCCGCCCCGAC
>CAYFLJ010000147.1:0-3988 GCA_964343985.1 uncultured Thermoflexus sp. | reverse complement strand
CGACACGTGACGCGTCACCTGACACCACCTCGGGTGCGTACCACCAGTGAGCGGGCCGCTTGCTGCCCTCCACCCAGACCTGACCCCGACAGCGCGGTGAGGGGCAAGCCCCTCGTTCCCCGGCAGGCCGCCTGCGCCTCGACACGTGACGCGTCACCTGACACCACCTCGGGTGCGTACCACCAGTGAGCGGGAAGCTTGCTGCCCTCCATGTAGACCTAGCCGGGTATCGAGGATTGAAAAACTACCTACGGCGAAGGCGCCTCATTCGTCGTCACGGTGCCGAGGGGGGTGGGCACGCGCGTCGCTAGTCTCGCAATCGTCGGCGACGGGAACGGACCCACGGTCGGGATCACGACCACAAAGCCGGCAGTCGGTGTCCAAACGACAGCGACAGTGAGCGTCGGTGCCGGCGCAGGCGGTGCCGGCGTTGGATACGCGACTGCAGTCGGCGGCAATGTCGGGACGATCCGTGGGCCGACGGGCGTGGGTGACATGACCGGCGTCGCGCCAAACACAACGACGACGGTTGGACCATTGGTCTGCGTGGGCATCGGAGACGCCGTTGGGGCGCCCGCTAGCGTCGCCGGTGTCACTGTCGGCGCAATCACCACAGACAGGCCTGAAAGCACCGCAACGGTCGCGGTGGGCACCATGGGGGGGATCGGTGCGACGGGCGCTGACGGCCCTGCGAAACCTGAGGCAGTCGCTGTCGCGTCGGTCGGGGCGACCAAGCTGTCGCGCACGCCGACGCCGGTGCCGGCCATTGGGGTCGCGAACTCGCGAGAGGTGGACGTCGCGCCAGTCGCGTTTGGCGCCGAGGACGTCGCCGCCAGACGAGGCGTGGCGGGCGTCGCCGATGGGCGCACGGTCGGCGCGGTCGTTGGAGGCAGGGTTGGGCGCACCGTCAACGTTGGTGCCGGCCTTGGTGTTGACGTCCGACGAACAACGGTGGCGGACGCGTCGCCCGGAACGATGCGATCAGGGACGGCGGTCGGTAGGCCGGGCGAAGCCGTCGCCTCGGCGGTAGTTCGTGTGGTGAACCGGTGTTCAATTGGACGGGACAGCGGCCGACCATCGATCGCTTTGGCCGAAGCTCCGAGCGAAACAACGTACTCAGTGCCCGGCGACAGATCGACCCGAGGGGTGACGACGACCAATTGACCGTTCCACTCGAAGTCCAACACGGCCGGCGGTTCGAAACGCAGAGAGCGTTCGACCGAGGCAGCGTCCATTGGCGTTGAGAACCGGATGGATAGGCTTGAGCGCAGTTGCGCCGGACGGCCACCCGCCGGCATCAGTGCCTCCGTGACGACGGGTGGGTCGTCGTCGATGACGGCCCCAAAGAGCGCGGCACGGATGCGGTTCGGGAGGTCGGACAACGTCGCCCCAACCCCCTCACCAGAGCTGCCAAGCGCTCCGACGCCGGCCACCACGACCGCAAAGGTCGCCATGCCGAGAACGACCCGCATCGCAACTGGTAGGCGCGCAAGCCACGACCGGCGGCGACGCGGGCGGGAAGCGCGCATGCTCCCGACGACCGGGACAAGTTCGGCGGGCCACGTCTCGTCGAACGAACTGGGCGCGACGGGACGCCCCTTTGCTCCGCCGTTCGCGGCCGGTAGTGGTCCGGGCGTCGCGCCCCGCCCAACGCCGGCCAACGCCTGGCGCAACGCTATCGCCAGGGCCGCACCACTCGCGTAGCGGTCATCACGGGCCTTGGCAAGGGCACGCATCAATACGTTCGAGACGACCGGCGGAACCCCTGGGGCGAGGTCGGTCGCCCGTGGCGGCGGTTGGTGGACGTGCGCAAGCATCACGGCCATCGCCGTTTCGGCGCGGAATGGCACACCACCCGTCACGATTTCGAAGAGGACAACCGCAAGGCTATAGAGGTCGGTCCGGGCGTCCGCCGGATCACCACTCGCTTGTTCGGGGCTCATATACGCCGGCGTACCGGTAACGTGCCCAGTCAGGGTGAGGTACTGACTTGGCCCATCCTGAAGGGCACGTGCGAGGCCGAAGTCGCCCAGAACGAGACGTCCATCGCTCGCCACGAGGATGTTTGACGGCTTGACGTCGCGATGCAACACCCCGGCACCGTGTGCGGCGTCAAGTGCAGACCCGATCTGGGTGGCAACCTCAAGCGCGAGGCGGCATCGTTCGCGCGTCGACCGTGTGCGTCGCATGGCGACGTCAAGGGCGCCGCCTGCGCAGTACTCGGTGACGAGGTACGCGTAGCCAGTGGCAAGTTCTTGGCTGTCTGAACCCGGCGCCTCAACCCCCGGACCATCGGGACCAGATTCGCCACTGTCAAAGACCGCTAAGACGTGACGATGCTGCAAGCGCCGCACCAGTGCGGCTTCTTGGCGAAAGCGCGCACGAAACTCTGGCGACGCCGCGTACGCCGTCGCGATGAGTTTGACGGCGACGTCACGGGCGGGCGCATCGGGCCGAAGGTCGCGGGCGCGGTACACCACGGCACTTCCGCCGTGGCCAATCGCTTCGAGCAGCTCGTACGGGCCGAACCGACGCCCCGGCCTTGCCCGATCAACGGTCATGACACGTGTCCAACGCCTGCCAATATCGAGGCTAGGCCGTGCCAGAGGCGTGGGTGAGTGTGGGAGGGGTCAAGGGTTCGCGCTTTCGACCTGCGTGGCGGGCATCCCGGCCGACAGAGGCGGAACCCGCGCACGCTGAGAAGGGTACCCCACTCCCGCACCCGATTGGCGGTTCCGCCCGATGCACGTCGAGTGCCTCGCGCGTTTTGCCATGATCTTCTGACATGGGCGATACGTGTCGCTCGCAGGAGGACGCTATGGGGCCGTTCGGCACGCTAGCACGGCAATCGATACGTCGCGTTAGGCGCACGTTCGTCGGCGCCGCCATCTCCGTCGCACTACTGTCTGGCGTTGCACCAGTCGGAGTCGTCGGCGCAGAACCGTTGGTCGCTCAGGCAACCACGACGACACAGTCACAGCCGAGCGTGTCGGTGACCGGTGAAAGCACCGTGACCGTCGCGCCAGACGTTGCGTACCTGACATTTGGGGTCCAGACCTCTGCGCGGACGGCGCGCGAAGCGATCGCCACCAATGCGACCCAAGTGACCGCCGTCATTGACGCAATCACGCGTGCAGGCATTCCGTCAAGTGCAATTCGCACGGTCGGCCTCACCCTACGACCGACGTACGCGTCACGGAATCAACCGGACTCTCGTCCACCGACAATTGTCGGGTACGAGGCGACAAATCAAATCGAGGTGACGATTGCGACGGTCGGACAGGCCGGTGAGATCGTGGACGCAGCGATCGGCGCGGGCGCCAACCTCGCGGGGAACCTTCGCTTTGCGGTGAAGGACGACGCCTCGGTCGTAGCGCAGGCCCTGCAACAAGCGGCGACGGATGCCCGCGTGCGCGCCGACGCAATCGCCGCGGGCCTCGGCTCGCGCGTGACGGGCATTCTCTCGGCGTCCGACGACTCGGGAGGGGTCGTGCGCCCGATAGCCTCGGATGCCATCGCGCCGCGGGCAATGGCAGTGCCGGGAATGGTAGGTGAGGCTGCCGTCTCACCGGTGTCGCCGGGTGAAATGTCGTATCGCGGTCACGTCCGCGTGACCTTCGCAATCGGCGGATAGCACTCGTACCGACCAAGCACGGGCGCACCACTCGTGAACTGGCACACGCCTTTTCCTACCGGAGACCGACGCTTCCTGTCACAAACGTGTCCACTCGGTGACCTTCCTATGTACACGGATCTGCATGACCCGAAAGGAGGCACCAATGTCATCTCGCAACCAGACCCCCTCGCCACGCATTCACGTGTCGGGCGCGGGAAGGATCACCACGATCCCAGATGTGGCGTACCTTGCCATCGGCGTGGTCACTGCCGCAGAGACCGCATCCGAAGCGAGCCATGCCAACGCCGTAAAGGGATCCGCGGTGAAGGCAGTTCTGGAAACGGTGGGGATTCCGGAGCGCGCGATCAAAAC
>CAYFLJ010000146.1:0-3993 GCA_964343985.1 uncultured Thermoflexus sp. | reverse complement strand
GTCTCAAAGGCATGCGCCGTGATCGTCCCGCACGGGCCGGTTGAGGTGTAGAGGAGGGGTACAACCTCAACGCCGGGCGCCGTGCCCGCCTCAAGGAAGCCCGCAACGGTCGTGGAAGCCGTCGCATGCATTGCCACGATTTGGTCACCGCGCAATATGCCGTCCGCCTCGAAGGCCTGCAGGTCCGCGGGCACGTCAGAAAACGTGTTGGTCTCGTGGGCAATCCCGACCATTGCGAGGCGCACGGGCCTCAGGGGCGCCGCGTCACTTCCGGTCACGGTCTCTTCCTTACGCGCAGGGCCACGGATTGCCCTTCGCACATTCTCCGACGGCCCTCCGCTGGGGTTCCCGCGGCGGAGGGCCTGCCTCTGCGTTACCCCAGCGCTTCTTCGACCTCGCCGGGGTTGGGGAAGCGCCCCTTCTGGCGCTTCGAGAAAAGCACCGTATCCCCGCGGCGGACCTCGAAAACGCCACCGCTTGACGGCACGAGGGTCACCTTCCCAATCCGGTTGGGCATCAACTTACGCATTTCGTCCGCCAGACCGGCGGCTCGCTTCTCGTACCCTCAAGAGGTGCAGTATTCGATGGACAGGTCAATGAGTTCGGCCATCGCGCGTCGTCCTTGGGGCAACGGCTCGGCCGGCACCGTACCGGTTGCGAACCGCCGCACGTCGCCCACAATATCGCACCGCGCGTATCCCGTCGTCGAGAGAGTGTTGCCAAAATGACCGCAACCGACGCCTTGGTCGCCCGAATGGTCGAAACAATTACCGGCGACGAGGCATGGATGCGACGTGCGACCCTGCCAGACGTCGCCATCAATGCCTTACTTGATGCCGTAATCGAACGTGCTGAAGCGGTACTACTGAGTGCATCACCCGCCGACCGGGACTCCCTCGCCGACGCCATACTCGACCACGCGCGCGCAATACTCGCGGCCTTGGCTTCGGGCGATGACGGCGAGTCGCTTGTCGGTAGCCCCATCATCCCCAACCGCGATTCCCTCGCCGCGTTATGGCGCGTCACGGCCGACGCCGTTGCCACTGGCGACGGGCGGAGCTAGCGATGCGCCGAACCCTTGCGTGGGCCGGCGTCGCCCTGTTGGTTGCGGTCATCGCTATCGCGGTGATCGTGCCTCGCCTAGGTGGCACTGAGGCAAGCCGAGCCGTTCCCGACGCCGCCGGCACCTGGTACGACATCGCCTTCACCGTCCCTGGTGGGCCGGACGCGTGCAAGCCCAAATGCCTTGATACCCGCCTTGTGCAGTTCATCGACGCCACGACTAGCACGCTTGACGTCGCCGCCTACGACTTCGACCTCGCCTCGGTGGCCGATGCAATGGCTCGCGCCGCCGCTCGCAAGGTGCGGGTGCGAATGGTTACCGACTCGGATACGGTCGCAAACGTGAAGGACGCGCAGATACAGAGCGCGCTACGCACCGTTCGAAATGCCGGCATTCCGATTGTCGAGGACAACCGGCGCCCGATCATGCACGACAAGTTTGCGGTCGCAGACGGCGCACGGGTGTTGACCGGCTCGTGGAACTTCACCGAAGGCGATACCTACCGCCTCGACAACCATCAAGTCATCATGCGCGATGCACGAGTCGCCGCCAACTTCACGCACGAGTTCGAGGAGATGTTCACCCGCAAGAAGTTCGGCCCGAACAAGGCAAAGGACGTGCCCAACCCCGTGATCACCATCGACGGCGTAACCGTTGAAACGTACTTCGCTTCGGCAAACGACCCGTCGGTTGCGCTCATCAAAAAAGTCAGTTCGGCTGCACGAACCATTGACTTTCTCGCTTTCTCGTTCACGCACGATCGCCTCGGCGACGCGGTACGTGCGCGCGCATCATCCGGCGTGAAAGTCCGGGGCGTCTTCGAGAAGACCGGTTCGGAGACCAAGTTTTCCGAATTCAAGCGTATGCGCGAAGCCGGACTCGACGTCCTGCAAGACGGTAATCCCGGGCTCATGCATCACAAGCTGTTCGTCATCGACGGCACGATTACAGCGTTCGGTTCCTTCAACTTCTCTGATAACGCGGCGACGGATAATGACGAAAATCTCGTCATCGTCACCGACCCTGCCTTTGCACGGGCATTCACCGCGGAGGTCGACCGCGTCGTTGCGGTGGCGCGTCGCGCCGCGAAGTAGGTGCGCACGGCCCCGACGGTGATGGCAGACCTAGCGAATGTGTCCACCGTAAGCCGAACACTCGGCGGCGCCACTGCCAGAACACCGCACGTGCCGCTGCCCCATCCTCATCTCGACGCGCCAAACCGCCACAGTCGATCGGTTGCCTCGCGCCGACAGTCGCTCATCGCAATGGGTGCGTTCGTCACTGCATGCGGGACGGCCACGCCCACCGGTGCGCCGACGATCATTGCCACCACCGGCCGACCCCTCAGTCTGGCGCCAGTCTTTGCACTGATGCGCCCGCCCGGCGAAATCGTCGGCGCCGTTCCATCGACCGTCGAACTCCCTCCCCGCCCACCGGTTAGTTTGCGAGTCACGACGACCGTGGATGGCGCCGTCGACCTCATCAGAAGAGGGCAAGCGACCGCTGCGATCGTCCCTCGAGGGTCTGCAACGGGGATTACCGGTTGGAAACTGGCAAATGGCGTCGAGGTGCCTCCAGTCTCCCCCGCGACCTTCGCGTCCCCCGGGCCGATACGCCTCGTGGTACGCCGCGACTCCGTAGGTGGACCGCGCCTCGCCTCTGGTCGCCTTGCACCCCGCGACCGTCCTTTTCGGTTCGCGTACCTGCCGACCCCGTGGGGACTGCCGATCGACGCACTCGTCGGGGAGGTAATCCCCCGCTTCGTGCGAGCGGTCACCGGATCTTCAGACTTCGACGGGCTTCCCTTCATCGACGGTGGGAGATGGGAGGCGTTCGCCACGGAAAACGAGGCGGTTAACGCACTAGTCGACGATCGCGCCGACGCCGCCGCATTGTGGCCCGAAGGCGCGGCCTACGCCCTGCGCAACCCTGCGTTTGCACTCGCCGCAACGCTTGAACCGACCGGACGTTGGGCCGAAGCGGCCACACCGGTCATCGTCGGTACGGTCCCCCCCGCCGTCGAGGCGTGGATTACCGCGCTTGGCTCCGCCCTCGACGGACCCCACGCCGTAGCGTTGTTGCGAGCCGCACTGCCCGAACGCGACCCCTTGACCCTTGCCGGTGCGGCCGCCCTCCGGCACGCCGATTGGACACCGCCGTCGGCCTGACGCGACTGCCGACGGCGGGGCGCAGAGCCGCGCGTCGCCCTAGCGCACGGGCGTCTCGCTGTTGCCCGCCAAGTCTTTGCGGGGGAAGAGCGGGACGGGAGCGCCGACCCGCGTACCGGCAGGGAAGCCGCCCCACGCAAGCGCAAGCCAATCGCCAGACGCCGCCAACGGCAGTCCAAGTTGGTCGCGCATCTTCGCGCACGCCGTCGGCATCACTGGTGCCAGTAGCGTTGAAAGGATGCGCAGTGCCTCGGCAACGGTGCCTAGCACCGTCGACAGGCGCTCCGCCGCAGCCGGGTCACGCGCAAGCCTCCACGGTTGGTTTTCGTCAACGTACTGATTCGCCCGTCGCACCAGTGACCACGCCGCGTCGAGGGCACCATCGAAGTCCCACGCTTGCAACCCGTCGGTCATCCCTGAAACCGCCGCGTCGGCGACGGCCCGTAGTTCCGCATCGGACGGTCCCATAGCGGAATCGTTCGTCGGGACGACACCGTCGCGATACCTCGAGATCATTGAGACCGCACGGTTAAGCAAGTTGCCTAGGTCATTCGCAAGGTCACTGACGTACCGTTGCGCCAAATTCGCCCGGACGAAGTCGCCGTCTCGATCAAACGCGACATCTCGTAAGAGGTAGTAGCGCACCGCGTCGGCGCCCCACTCCTCAACCAGTTCGATCGGGTCGATGATGTTCCCCGTCGTCTTCGAGATGCGCTGCCCTTCAAGGGTCATGAAGCCGTGGACCGCCACTTGGCGCGGCAC
>CAYFLJ010000145.1:0-4009 GCA_964343985.1 uncultured Thermoflexus sp. | reverse complement strand
CACCCATTTGTGAGTTTGCATGTTGGATGAGGCCGTGCACGCGCGTCGGGTCGCCAATCAGAAGACGCAGCGCGGCCATCATATGAATGCCGCCATCAAGGTGGGTACCACCTCGGTATGTCGGCCGGTGTCGCCAGGGGGTGCTAGAAAAAGTGCCTTCACGGGGAATGTACTGGCCGGTGGTGCGCCACGCGACAGAGTGAATACGGCCCAGACGACCGGCATCAATCGCCTCGCGCGCGAGTCGAAGGTCGTCTCGATAAAAGAAGTTTTCCGCAACAAAAAGCACCGAACCCGGGTGAGCGACCTCGAGTGACAGGAAGTCGGATGCGGCCAAGAGATCACCGCCCGGCGGCTTCTCGCAGAAGACATGCAAGCCGGACTCGAGAGCCGCCTTTGCGGCATCAAACAGCATGTCGATCGGTAGCAAGACCATGACCGCATCGAGATCTTTTCGCGCAAGCAGGTCGTGGTAGTTGAGATACCGATCCGTGCTGCGTAAACCCGACATCTCCTCAAATCGCGCGGCGGCACGGTTATCTGGCTCCGCGAACGCCACCACGTGCACGTGCCCAGGTAGGCGTCTCAGTGCCGGCCAGTGCAACCGTTCCATCGCGAGTCCGGTACCAATGGCACCAACGCGAAGCGGTGGAAACGATGGTGATTCGACGATTCCGTCGGCCATACAGGAAGCACCTCAGGCGGGTTGGATTGTTGCTGTGGGGCGTAATCGCACGCGTCAAATCGTCAGCGTGACCGGACGTCCAGTGCGAGTCGACTCGTAAATCCCTTGGATGATGGCGACGACGCGGTAGCCGTCTATCCCAGTGACCGTTGGCTGACGCCTCTCGCGAATCGCCCCGATTACGTCACGCAGTTGATGTGCGTGGAAATTGGGAAGGTCTCCCGTTCCCTGGTTGATCGCATCGTCGACTGTCAGACCATGTTCTCCCGGGATGGTCCAAATATCGTTCGACCCGACATCTGACGGCCCGGAAATCCCGCCACGACGGTCCGGCGGAATCTCCCAACAGTCAAGGCTCGTGGTGGCCCCGGACTCGCCGACAATTGACACACCATGGATTCGACGAGGCGGATTCATCGAAACTGTCCCTTTGATGATCCCTAATCCACCTGACTTGAAGCGAATCACCGCCGCCGCGTTGTCTTCAATCTCAACAAAGGGGTGATTTACGTTTGCCCAATAGCCGAAAACCTCTACGGCTGGGCCTGCATACCAGAGTAGGAAATCAATGTTGTGGGGCGATTGGTTCATCATCACCCCACCACCTTCAGTGTCCCATCGACCGCGCCACGCATCCCGTCGGTAGTACGCCTCGTCGCGCCACATTTCGCAATACGACTCGCCCATGACGACTTTTGATCCGAGTTTGCCGTCATCGATTGCACGCCGGATCCGCTGCGCGGCGGGAAACCAACGTCGTTGTGACATTGATGAAAGGAGTGTGCCGTGTTTGTGCTGCGCTTCAAGAACGCGATCAGCGTCGGCAAGGCTGGCGGTCAAAGGCTTCTCCACGACCGCGTGGATTCCCCGCTCCGCGGCGAGAATCACCGGATTCGCATGTTGCGGGTGCGGCGTGCACACGCAGACGACGTCAATACCTCCAGCATTGAGCATGTCGAGGGCCGAGTCGTATGCGTGTGGCGCGTGCCATCGGTCCGCAAACGCTTTTGCACGACCTTGATCGATGTCCGCCACTGCCACAATGTCAGCGTCGTCAGCCATCGCCGCAAGGCCAGTCGCATGCGCGTTCGCAATCCCACCAGTGCCGACGATCCCGAAGCGTATGCGCGATGCCATTGCAGTACTCCGACGATGGCGATGGGGCGTGCCACCGCGAACGGGATGGTACTCCTGCACGCCAGAGTCGGCGGGAAAGGCGTACCACAATCCGCGCGTACCGGATACCATCGAGGAAGCACACGCGGGCCGGTAGCTCAACGGTAGAGCAACGGACTTTTAATCCGTTGGTTGTGGGTTCGAAACCCACCCGGCCCACCATTTGCGATCGAGGAAGGCGTCAAAGGGTGAAGCCGCAGCCCCTCGGCATCATGACGCGACACGTGGTTCGGGACTCGGTGGAACACGTCGCGGAAGCCATCGCCCAGCAAGGGTTGCAAACCGTTCAGCTCAGCTTGGAATCCGCCGGGTTAGAGCCA
Organism: uncultured Thermoflexus sp.; assembly: GCA_964343985.1. GTDB lineage: Bacteria > Chloroflexota > UBA11872 > UBA12225 > UBA12225 > CAILQO01. The sequence continues at coordinate 1,828 of CAYFLJ010000145.1, read as the reverse complement.
ATGCCGTCGCATCTCGATGGCGGTAGTCTGCGGCGAATTTCTCACGCATTCTCGAGCGCAGGGCTTTCGGTGGCAGCAGTTTCCGGCACATTTAATGTGATTGATCCAAACCAAGAAGCATTGGCTTCGAATCTTGAGCGATTTGCGGTCCTGTGCGACGCGTGCGCCGGCCTCGGTACGAAAGTCGTCACTACCTGTACTGGAACCCGCAACCGCCAGTCGATGTGGCGCGCGCACCCCGGCAATCTTGAAACCGACGCGTGGAACGAGCTCGTAGACGTTACTCGCCGGATGGCGACTATTGCCGAACGCGCTGGGGTCGTCATGGCCTTTGAGCCAGAGACTGCGAATGTCGTTGACACCCTTGCGAAGGCCCAGGCACTGATCGAGGCTGTTGCCTCACCTAGTCTCGGGGTGACCTTTGACCCGGCCAATTTCTTCTATCCGTCTGATCTGCCGCGCATGACCGACGTCCTCCTGGAAGGCTTCGATCGGCTCGCCCCATTCATCGCGCTTGCGCATGCGAAAGACGTTGTGTACCCCGCAGATGGTGGGTCGCACTGCCAGTATGTTCCCGCGGGAAAAGGTCTGCTGGACTACAAGACCTACCTTGCACACCTTTCGGATTCCGGATATTCAAATGGATTGATTATGCACAGCTTGGCGGAGTCGGACATCGCGGATGCGGTGATGATGATCCGAGCTGCTGAGGCACATTCTGGCATCGTGCGACGCACGTGAAACCGCCCGCCGACGCTGAAATCGCTCACAAGAGTGCTCGCGATGTTCAGTCGCTCGACGATGCCATTGTCGACTATGTTCGAGCGCGGGACTGGGAGAACGATGTCCGGGTAGCGTGGCTGCGGGCCATCAAATCGGTCGATGAGGCTGACCGCGCCCGCGAGGAACATCGGCGAGCAGTCGAACGATTGGCCGAGGCACGCGCTCATGTATTGCGTGTCCAATCGCAGCCCCGCATGAAGGGGGCCGGCGCTGCGCGCGCGTGGCATGAGGCATCAGGCGCTCTGCGAGAGGCGACCGTCAGACACGCAGCATCTCAATTATTGGTGTCTGAACGCGAACGCGCGGAGCGCCGTTACGTGTATGAATTCGAACGTACTCGAGACGACAATCCATTCGTTGCCGCCCTCTGGCGAGAGTGCGTGCGACGCGGCGCCGATAACGACACGGTTACCCATTGCCGACAGTCGTCAGCTTCATGATCGGAGCCGATGGTGGGACTCGAACCCACGGCCTGCTGTTTACGAAACAGCTGCTCTACCACTGAGCTACATCGGCAGCGGACCCATGATACCGAACCGTGGACGGGCGAGGGTTCCCTGATCACTGTCGCACGTGGACTACACATGGTGGACAGTGTGCCACCAAATATTCGGTTTCAGCCACGGCCGCGGGAGGCGTTCCTACCCTAAGCCCAGTCGGCGGCTGAAATGCGCACGCGCTCAATCCAACGACGCCGGGCGCTCCTGGCTCCACCTGGGCCTAATCGTCACGCTCAGAGCCTACGTCCCAGACGTTGCGCACATCGGTACTCCTGCGACGCTTGACACTCGCCTAATTCGCCAACCTAAGTTGCCCTAGCAAGCCGTGATCTCAAGATGTCGTACCATAACGGCCGGTAATGCTCAAGAAATCCTCTGGACATCGCGTCCGGCACGGACTTTTCACGCAGAAGCGGCGTCGATCGCCAACCTCACGGCGCTGAATGGACCGTATCCCCGGGCGAGTGTCGTGAGTGGGCTTGAGCTGGGCTTGGGGGACTGACAATGCTCGATGTAGTACTCGCGCTCTTGACACCTATCGCCGT
>CAYFLJ010000144.1:0-4041 GCA_964343985.1 uncultured Thermoflexus sp. | reverse complement strand
CGGTCCGCGCATCGATTGCGTCAATGGCGCCGTCGACACGGTGGACGAGGCCGGGAGCCCGGCCTGCACGCGCCCTCTCACGGGCCGACGCGCCGAGTGCCGGCCCGGAAGCGACTGCCTCGAGGCACCCGCGCGCGCCACACACGCACGGCACGTGCCCTGACGCCGGGTCGACCGCGCCCGCGAGGCCGGGCAAGTGCCCCAATTCGCCCGCGCTTCCGATGCGCCCACGCAGGATGCGCCCGCCATCCACGATCCCCGCCCCGATGCCCGTCCCAACGACGAGGTACGCAAGCGTGGGACTTGCAGGCAACTCTCGACCCTCGCCCGGGAACATCGCAAGCCCCCACGCCGCGGCGTTCACATCGTTTTCAACTCGGGCCTGCACCCCAAAGCGCGCCGCAAGCGCGTCGCCGATCACGAGGTCGACCCACGCCATATTCGCCGCGCGGCGCAGCGTCCCGGTGAGGTGGTCGACGTTCCCGGCGCACGCGACGCCGATACCACGCAGCCGTGCTCGCTGCTCGCCATCAAGTGCTCGGGCAACCTCTTCCACGATCGCAGTGATGCTTGCGATTCCCCGATCGTTTGTCGTCGGATCAACCGGACCACGCGCCCGGACGCGCACGATTGCCTCGGTGCCTCGGACCTCGACGAGGCCAACGGCGACCTTCGTCCCGCCGACATCGACGCCGATTGCAAGATCACCGTCGCGCACGAATCCGCCCCTTCACGCCGTTGCGTGACGTCGGTAGACAACCTCACCGCCGACGACAGTCAACACGCACCGGAGATCACTTCCGGGTGCGTGGTTGGGGTCCGGCCACGCACCTCCAAGACGCGCCCCGGCCGTTGGCGCAAGCACGCAGAGGTCGGCGTCGAAACCCGTGGCGATGCGCCCTTTGCGATCGCCGAGACCAAGTTGTGCGGCCGGCACGGTCGATCCCATCCGTGCGGCATCGGCGAGTGGCACGCCGCCGATTGCCGTCAGCAACGCGACGTTTCGGTCGGCCGGCGACCCACTCCCCGCCAAATTGCCGGTCGGTGACCAACACCCGAGGTCGTCGCGTACCTCAAATGTTCGACCCGTCGATGGATCACTGTGGCGGCCCGGAGGCATCCCCGCCCAAGCCGTCGCGTCGGTCACTAGGGCGACGCGACCGGCGCCCTTCGACCGCCACAACACGCGTTGCATGATCGGATGGACGTGTGCGCCATCCGCGATGAGTTCGCAGATCACTCGATCATCGGCCATAACCGCACCGGCGGCGCCCGGGTTGCGATGGTGCAGCGGTTGCATGCCATTGAAGGTGTGCGTGGCGTGGCGCGCGCCGGCATCTACCGCTAGCCCCACCAGTTCAGGCGACGCCGTCGTATGGCCGATAGACACGACCACCCCGGACCCGGCGAGACGCGTGATGAAATCGAGCGCGCCGGGGAACTCCGGCGCGGCCGATACGAGGCGAATCGCATTCGCCGCAGCCGATTGCAGACGTGCAAAATCGTCCCACTCAGGCAAGATGGCGCTCCGGCCGGAGGCTTCGCGTGCACCCCAAGCGACCCACGCGTCCCAATTGAGCCACGGGCCTTCAATATGAAACCCGAGGGCGACGGCGCCTCCAGTCGGTGCACCGACGACCGTCGCCAGATCCGGCAGCCATTCGCACATCGCGTCGGCCCACGCCTTCGGGCCGTCGTCGGGCTTCGGCACCAGACCGTAGTTGCCGACGGTCATCAACAGTCCGGTACAGCCCGACTCCGCACGCCGACGCAAGATTTCGCGCGCGGCCCCGGCGCCATCCACGTAGCGATGGCCCCATCCACCGTGCGTGTGGACGTCGATGAAGCCCGGGAGGATTGTCGCGTCGGCGCCAAGATCGATCACCGTCCCAGTGGTTGGGACGACGTCGGTGGCGTAAAGGATGCGGTCGATGCGCCCACCGGAAACCACGACGCCGGCAGCGCCGGGCAGCGGGTCGGGGTCGAGGACGGTACCGGCACGAATCGTGAGCAAGGCGTCGGGCATGGCGCACGATACCGCCACTGCAAGCACATTGCGGGGGCGCCGTACCTTCATGGCACACTCGCAAGCGATGTCGTCCGCCAACCCGATCTCGCCCGGACCGTCACCCGAGGTGGAGGCATACTTCGCCGCCGCGCCTGAGGCGTCCCGCGCCCGCCTACTTGAACTCGCCAAACTGATCCGCGCCGAACTCCCCGACGCGACGGAACGCATCGCGTATGCGATACCCACGTGGCACCTTGTCGAGAACGTCGTCCACATCGCCGGGTACGAACGGCATGTGGGAATGTACCCAGGCGCCGCGGCGATGGTCGCGTTCGCTGCAGAGTTCGCGGGGTACACCACTTCAAAGGGTGCCGTGCAGTTCCCTCATGATCGTGCGCTACCGCTGGATCTCGTCCGAAGGGTGGTGCGGTGGCGGCTCGACCGCGTGCGCGAAAAGGGAGCAAAGGCGCCGTCGCGTTCACGCCCCGTATCGTCGCCTGCGCCGGACGAAAAGCGCGGAACGCTAATCGATCCCGGCCCGATCAGTTTTGACGCGGTACTGCATCGATCAGATGCTTCTGGTGCTGCGTGCTTTGTAGACTTCCCACACGACCTGAAGGCGACCTACGGCCGTGGGAATCTCGTCCCGGTCATCGCAACTTGGGATGCGCGCGTGGAATACCGCGGCAGCCTTGCGATGATGGGCGGCTCCTCTGCGATGTTGCTTTGCCGAAAGGACGTTCTCGCGGACCTGCGCAAAGGCCCGGGCGAACTCGTGCACGTCACCGTCGCGTTGGACACCACACCACGGGAGGCTGCACCGCCGGAGGCGCTTCGCGATGCCTTAGACGCCACCGAAGGTGGGCGCGCGGCATGGGATGCGCTGTCACCATCCGCGCGTCGAGAGCACGCGCAGTGGGTAGCCGAGGCGAAGCGCGAGGCCACGCGCATCGCTCGAGTGGCACGGTCGGTAGAGCTCGTTCTTGCCGGGAAGCGTCTTCGAGGCGGGTGACGTCCGGCGAGCAATTTCGCCGTTCGCGCGCCAACGGCGACGCGAGGCTCGAAAAGGTCGTCTCCAAACCGATCTTCATTTCGACGGGCCAATCGCCCTCCAGATTGAAGCAGGTTGCCCCGCGCAATAACTCGTTTGCCTGACCCCCTCACGTACGTCCAATCACGTTAGGCGGTACTCGGCCTCGGCGAGAATTCCAGAAGCGTTCAGCGACGCGGCGAACGCCCGTGCGTACGCGAAATTTCGCTGAACGCCCGCCCCATACTCATCGACGTAGATGATGAGGCCGGGCCGGACGACCATTCGTGACGCCCGCCCGCTGCGCTTTGCCCAACGCCCGAACGGTGTGTTTCCTTCGAACCACACCCACGCGTGGCCGAACTCGCCCTCTTCGATCAACTCAACATACCCCTCGCATTGCACAAACATCGGTCGCACAACCCACATCGCTGCCGCCGTGCGTCCTGCAACGGTCGCATCCTCGAACATTTCGGCAAACTCGGCGTGCGCCGCCGCTAACGCAACCTCTCGTGCCCTTGCCACGCATCCCTCCGCAATCCAAAGCGTGCGACAAGTCTCGCCACGACTTTCCTGCATAGCATATGGCATAAAGGTCTCAAACTCAAGAGACGTAGCACGGGTCGCTGTGAATGGCTGAGGGGGTTAACGGCCACATGCATACCGGCCACCCACATCCGCACACGTGCGGTGCCGACCAACCCGTGTCAGGAATCGCGCCGTACCGCGTTCCGCGTGTACTGGTGAGGTGCACGCGCTCATTCGGTGACGGTTCGGTCCGACGATATCGACGCGGGGACGCGGAGTAGACTCGCTCGCACGTTCACCGCCACAAGCCGGTGCCACCGATCAGACGAGGCATCCGTGGCGGTCACCGCGGGGAGATCACGAATGCGCGAGAAGCAGGGACCAATCCGAGTCGCCATCGTCGGCGTCGGCGTCATGGGTCGCGACCACCTCCGCAACGCCCGCGCCATCGAGGCTGAGAACCCGGGCGTCCTTG
>CAYFLJ010000143.1:0-4057 GCA_964343985.1 uncultured Thermoflexus sp. | reverse complement strand
GGTGGGGCCGGCGGGCGGGCCGTAGCGGGGCTAGTTGCCATCGGTCTCTCTTCTTCCTTGTGATGCCGGCCAAGGCCGGGCGCCCGCGGATTGCCTCCGCGGCATCGCCGCAGTGTAGTCGCGCGCTTTCGACGCGGGCAAGATGGACCGCTTGCGCGGCGACATCCGATCCGTGGCGCGGGTGTTCTTGACAACGCGATGTTCTCGATTGACATGTTTGGCGCGAAGGCTGGTACGATGCCCCTGCCCGCTTTGTGTGGGCACGTGGCCGCCGCGCACGCCCGTGCGGATATGGCGCGCTTCGCCTCCGCATGGACGATCGATACACTCGCCCTGACCGCCCGACACGGCCTCTGCGCCGTAGTACCCGCGATGCCTCGCCTGGTCTGTGGCAGGCACTCGCTGGGGAGCGCGACTCGTTCACCGATCACCCGCCGCCCAACCAACTCGAGGACGCCCTAGGTCGCGCCACCTCGTCGCACGGGTTCGCAAGTGACGGACCTGTGCGAACGCCCCAGCGCCCCACGCTGACGATTTCACCCTCGCGCACCGGTTCGCTCCGTACCGTGCAGAGTGGCCGTACCTCAGGTGCCGACACTCGCGATTCGCGCACGCTTCCGCCACGGCGATCAGCGCGTGGCACGTCGGTTGGGGCGGTAGATGACCTCGAGGGGTGGATACTCCCTAGCGCGTCGGTGAGGCGACCGCGGGTGGCGCATTCGCGCGAAGCAACCGACGGGTCGGCCGTCTTGCCGTGGCCTGAGTCGCCGCCGACGCTTTGGCGATCCCGACCCGACTGGCCGCAAGCGCCGCAGACGTCACGGGCGGACTGGCCGACATCGCGGTCCCGCGAAGGTGCACCGATCCCAGCCGGGCGTTCGCGTGCTGACTGGCCTGCGGTTTCGGATGTGCCACGCGTGCCTCGATCGGCGACGATCCCTGGGCGCTCCGGAAGTATGTGGCAGGCCGTCCCGATCTCGGGGTCATTGGTTGATGGCGAAGTAGAGCCGCGAGTCGGCCCGATGCGGATGCCCGGTCGATCACGCGCCGACTGGCCCGCGGTCATCGGAAGTTCGCGCGACTCGTGGCCTGCAACCGGACAGTCGGGACGAACCGCACCGTTGGTTGGTCGTCGTGATCGCCAACTTGCGACCTCCGGCCAGTGGGAAGCAGTCCCGCGATTAGGTGGGCGCCCGGCGCGGCCAACCTCTGGGAGGGTCGAGTGGGTACGCCTGATCGCCGCGGTTGTCGGTGTGGCGTTCGCGTGGCAGGTCATCGTGGCCTTCGCACGGCCAACCGCTTCTGCAGCGCTCTCTACGACCCCGGCACCGCTTCCCGCTGTCTCCATTTCTGCGGAACTGATCGGACCGCCGTCGGCTGAGGTTGCGTCCCGTAACGAACTGGTAGGCAATCCCTTTGGTGAGGCGGATGACCTGGACGGCGACGGCGTCGAGGACGCGGGAGATGGCGACGTGGCGGCAGCCGTTCTGCCGACGGCGACGGTGGTTCCGCCAACGCGTGTGCCACCGACGCGTGTGCCACCGACGCGTGTCCCACCCACTCGCGTACCGCCGACGGTGGTTCCGCCAACGCGCGTCCCACCCACACGCGTCCCACCGACGCCCGTTCCGCTCGGTGTCTCTCGGCACATGACCGTGACCGCGTACTGCTTGCGGTCCGCGACGTCGTCCGGTTCGTCTCCATCACCGGGCACCGCGGCGGCTGGCTCAGGTGTTCCGATTGGAGCACGCTTCTCCGTACCGGGTTACGGAGAGGTGGTCGTTACGGATCGTAATGCGAACTATGGGAACGACGAACTCGACGTCTGGTTCTCTGATTGCGCCCAAGCGGTTCGTTGGGGGAGGCAGAGTCTCACGGTGGTGGCGCGGTCGTGAACTCGCGCATGCGTTTTGACAACGCCTGACGGCCCGTGGCTTGTCGTTGCGTCCAGCAATCAAATGGAGACGGCCACCGAAACGACGGTGGCCGTTCACTCGGAACGTGTGATCCGCAACCGGCGAACTACTTGCCGTGATTCGGCTTCGTGCCGTGGTTCGCCTTCTTGCTGCGCCAACGGAGCCGGCGCTTGTTCGCGTTCTTGGAGGAAGCCATCTCGATCACCTCATTCGAAACAGTACAGGGTAGGATACCAAGGTGCCCCGACCGAGTAGATCGTGGGGGCGGCGCCCTTCCTCGGTGCGTCGCGGTGGCGTGGCGATGTCGGGTCGTGGAGGGGTGTGGTGCGCCGACCGGACGATGCGGAAAACCCACCCGAGACGCCGTTGGCGCGACTAAACCCGGGTCGCATCCCCCTGCCGATTTGGCGATGGGGCGTCCTCGACTCGTTTCTCGCGGCGCTTTGGAACGGGCCGTCGGCATCGTTTATGTCCGCGTTCGCGGTTGAACTCGGTGCCGGCGGTGGCATTCTCGGCCTCTTGCTCGCCCTGAACACCTTTCTCGCCAACGGCTTGCAGTTGCAGGGCGCCGCGTGGGCGCGCCGTGGTTCGTCGGTTCGACGGGTGTATGGGGCGGCGATCGTCGCGCGGGGCAGTTGGTTGGTGGCCGGAACGGTCCCGGCGATGATCTTCGCCGCGGACTACCCCACGGCGGCACTTTCGACTTTTATTGGCCTCCTCGGCCTGTCGTCAATCGCGTCGGCCGCCGCGAATCCGGCGATGGGTGCGCGCGCGTCTACGGCCGGAGGCGAAGCGGGCCGCACTCGCTACCTTGCGGATCGGGCCATCGCCACGTGGGTTGGCATCCTCGTCGGGACTGCCGGCATGACCGGCCTACTTGGACTTGTCCCTGGAGCTTGGGGATACGCCATCGGATTTGTTGTGGCCGCCCTCGCCGGGCTTGGTGGCTTACGCGCGTATGCCGGGCTCGTGGCCACCGATCAACGTCTGATCGCCGAACGACGCGCCACGGCACCCGAGCGGCCTCTGGGTCCCGGAGACAGTCAGGCACCTTCGGCGGCGGCGACAACTGGGTCGTTGCGACGCACTGGTGTTCCCAGTCCGAGCCGTGGCGCATGGGGTCGGATCGCGAGGCGTTTGGGGGCGCCCCCGTCAGCGGCGCTTGGCACGATCGTGATCGGTGCCGCGATCCTGCAAGGTGGCGCGTCGATGATCGGTCCGGCGTCGCCCATCTGGCTTGTCAAACATCTCGGGATGCCAGCAAGTTATCTTGGCGGCCTTTCGCTTGTCAGCAGCCTGGCGGCGATCGCTTCCCAACGAGTTTGGGCGCGCTACATCGACCGGAACGGCCCCGGGCGCGTCCTCGGTGTCGCCGGCGCACTCGCCGCCCTTGTGCCGCTTGGGTGGCTTGTCGTCTTTGACCCGTGGGTCGCCGTGCCGCTCAACCTCTTTGCTGGCCTGTCGTGGGGCGGCTACAGCCTGGCCATGTCGGCGCGCCTGCTACAACTCGCACCGCCGTCGGAGCGACCGGCCTACCTTGGAACCTACGCCGCGGCGATTGGAATCTCTGGCGCGGTTGGGTCACTGGTCGCCGGGGCCGTTGCGGCGGCGGTCCCCATTGAGTGGGTGCCAGCGATCTTCATCGCATCGTTTGCCACCCGTGGGCTAGGGTGGTGGGCGATGCGAGGTGGGCCTGTCGGTGCCTAGTGTCTTGGTGAACCTGATCTGGTCTCAGACGGATGCACCGTCCCATTCCGGTAAGTGATCCGGATGCGAGGCAAGGATGTCGGCGAGGGTCGGCAGCTCCTGATCTTTCGGCGAGACAACCAATGCTGAGCCGTCGCCCATGACCGTTGGCCATGCAATCCCGAGGGTTGGGTCGTCCCAACGAATGCCCCGCTCCGTCGACGGTGCATAGAAATCACTACACATGTAGGTAAAGTCGGCTGCCTCTGATGTCACGCAGAAGCCGTGGGCGAACCCGACCGGCACCCACAGTTGGCGTTGGTTCGCCGCCGAAAGGGTTACGGCAAAGGATCGGCCGAAGGTTGGCGACCCGCGCCGGACATCCACGACGGCGTCGAATACTTCACCTTGCACCACACGGACAAGCTTTACTTGCGGGTGCGGGTTTTGGAAGT
>CAYFLJ010000142.1:0-4065 GCA_964343985.1 uncultured Thermoflexus sp. | reverse complement strand
GCGCCACCGAACTGGCGTGGTTGCGCCCCAATTCGGTGTTCGTGAACGTCTCGCGAGGCGCCGTCGTGAACTCGCAGGCCCTCATCGAACGACTTCGCCCGGGCGATGTCGTGGCCGGCCTTGATGTGTTTGATCCGGAACCTATTCCGGCCGATTCTGAGATCAAGCGCCTGCCGAACGTCTTCTTGTCGCCGCATATCGCCACGACGGCAAGCACTCGACAGGCATTCTTTCGACTAATGGTTGACGAGGTGGAACGCTTCCTTGCGGGGCATCATCCGATGTTCGAGGTAACCCCACGTACGCTTGCCAACCGCCGAGGCACGTCCGCCTGACCGGATTTGCATCTGAAAGGAACCTAAGAGTGTCTGATACTCCCGTCCGGATCGGCTTTGTCTCCGCCGATCACCTGCACTTCCCCGGTCTGTTGCACCAAGCGATCGCGGCGCCGAACATCGAGGTCGTCGGCATGGTGATCGACGACGCCGAACACCGCGCGTTCATCGCCGGACGCTTTCCAGACGTGCATGTGTTCGACACGCCCGACGCGTTGTACGACACCGCGCATCCTGAGGCGATCATCACGAACCGAAATAACCGTGACGCCTTGCACGACGTCGAAGAGGCCGCGCGCCGTGGGGTCCACGTGATGAAAGAGAAGCCGATGGCCGCCTCCCTTGCGATTGCAGAGGCGATGCAGTCGGCATGCGCGCGTGGTGGCGTCCGCCTGATGATCAACTGGCCGACCAACTGGTCGCGCGCCTTTCACCATGCGCACACGATCGCCGCTTCGGGCCGCATCGGCAAGGTTTGGCAGGTGCACGTCCGAAACGGCCACCAAGGGCCGCCGGCCGACTTCGCGAAGAACGATCCGGTCGGACGCATCGGGTGGGAGTGGTTGATGGACCGCGACCGCAATGGTGGCGGCGCGGCGATCGACTTCTGTTCCTACGGTGCGGTTATCTCGCGGTGGTTTATGGGCCAACCGTCCCGCGTCACCGGGGTTGGCGGTCGCTACGTGCGCACCCACATGACCGTCGAGGACAACGCGGTCATGATCCTGCAGTACGCGCACGGCCACTCAATCGCCGAAGGCACGTGGTCGCAACCGGCCACGCCGTCGCCGGCACCGATCACCATCTACGGGTCGGAAGGCACCATTGCCATCCCGCCTGGGCAGGACACCGAGGTGGCCGTCGCGATGGGCAATGGGCCATGGCGCCAGACGGTCGAGACGGTCACCGCGCCGGAACTCCCGGCGCACTATGCGTCCGGCCCGGCCTACTTCGCGCACTGCCTACGTCACAACCTGCCGTTCGAGGGCATCGTCGATGCGGCGATTGCGCGCGACGCGCAGGAGATTTTGCAGGCGGGGATGCAGTCGATGGCAACTGGCGCCGCCGTCTCCCTGCCGTTGCCGGTGCACCTCGCCGGGCGTCGGCGCGATCACCATCGCCATCGCGCCTAGCTTCCGTGTCCGAGCGGCATCGCACCCAATCACCGGGATTGGGTGCGATGCACTGCCTTAGGCCTTACGCCAGGGTTTCGCCGTGGCGCGAACTCGGTTGAGGCGGGCCGAATCAAGCGTGCCGGAGGTTGCACGTGGGTGGCCAAGCGGCATCAGCGGCGACGGGACACCAAGGCGGGCCTGAACATCTGGGTCGGTGTAGTACCCCGTGTACGCCTGAACCAAGAGGGTGTCGAAGGCGTGCGGGTGGGCCGCTTCGACCGCCTCCAAAGTGGCGACGCGCGACGCCTCCGGAAGCGCGCCGAACTCGCCTCCATGGGCATGCGCGGTGATGCGAATCGCTACGAGGGCATCGAGGAACGGCGCACGCAACGCCGGCCGTTCGGTGAGGTAACCGTCGATCGCATGCGCCGCGCCGGTTTTGGAAGCCGGCGGCATCTCGTCGTCACCGGGAAGAATCGTTTCAAGCACGGCCGCAAGTAAGTCAAGATCGTCGGTGCCGAGGGTCGAACCGGTCGTGTGTGTCGTGGTCATGCGGCCACCTCCGCAAAGTGTGCATCGAGCCACTCGGCCGTCCGGAGGGCAAGGGCTTGGATCGTTGACGTTGGGTTTACCGGCGCGGAGGTGACAAAGACGCTACCGTCCACGACGAAGAGGTTCGGCACGTCGTGGGCCCGACCCCACCGGTCGACGACAGACGTTGCGGGGTCATTGCCCATCTTGGTGGTACCCATGAGGTGCCAACCGGCGACGCGGGCAAGTGGGTCAACCGTGACCTCGGTGGCGCCGGCCGCGCGCACAAGGTCCGTTGCACGGGCGATGCCGTGGTCAAGCAACGCACGGCTGTTTTTACTGACGGTGTATGAAAGCTTCGGCGCGGGAATGCCGTGCGCGTCGAACTGCGTGCTTGACAGTGAGACTCGGTTATGGGCTTCCGGTAAGTCTTCGGTCATGATGACGACCAGTAACCCGTGTCCGAACTCGCGGCGGTGCGCCGCATGGTGGTCGCGCCCCCACGGGAGACGTTTGCCCGGACCACGCCCAAGCGCCGTGCCCGTCGGTTGGGCGTCGCGCACGAGTTGCAACTGATACCCGCGCACCGCGCCCTTCGCAGCGTCCGTTTCGTAGAACTCTTGGCTATTGAGCAATGCGCCGGTTGGGCCTTGGAACGAGTCGATGCGTTCCTCAAGCCGGCCCCGAACAAGCGCGACAGGGTGGAACATGAAGTTCCGGCCGACGAGGTCACTGGAGTTCGCCAAGCCGTTCGGGAAGCGCGCCGATCGCGAGTTGAGAAGTAGCCGAGGGGTGCCAATCCCGTTTGCCGCGACGATCACGACGCGAGCGTGGATCGCTTGCAGGTGGCCGTTGGCGTCGTAGTAGGTTGCGCCCGACGCGCGCCCGTTGCTGTCGACCAGGATTTCGCGCACCCGTGCCTTCGTGATCACCTGTGCGCCGAGTTTGATCGCCTCAGGGATGTAGGTCACGTGCGCACTCGACATCGCCCCAATCGGGCACCCGATATCGCACGGGCCGCATCCGTTGCAGGCGTGACGCCCGGGGTTATGCGGGGCGCGCACGTAGGCGGCGTCGGACGGCCACCAGTGCCACCCGAGTGCCTCGAGGCCGCGCACGAACGCCTCACCTGTGGCGTCAAGCGCCGGTGACGGATACGGTCGCGCCGAACGCGGCGGGTTCGACGGATCGCCTGCGAGGCCGGTGACCCCAATGAACGCGTCGTTTCGGTCGTAATACGGTTCCAGTTCGGCGTAGTCGAGCGGCCAATCGTCGGCGACGCCATCGAGCGTCTTCACTCGAAAGTCTGACGGGCGAAAGCGCGGGAAGTGCCCCGTCCAGTGGATGGTGCTTCCCCCGACGGCGTTGAACATCAGGGGGTCGATCGGCGTCTCGGTGACGTCGACCGGGTAGTCCTCTGGTAACTGGCGCACGTTGGGGTCGCGGTTGAAAATCGTCTGGCGGAAGCGTTCCCAGTCGGTCCGGTGTTGCGGGTAGGCGCCCGGGTCAATCCAGTCGCCCTGTTCCAAGATGGTGACTCGGCGCCCGGCGCGGGCAAGCGTCCACGCGGCGGCGGCACCAGAAGCCCCCGCCCCGATCACGAGTACGTCGGCACGTTCGGCCATGCGTTCCTCCCCACGGTTGTGTGCCGACGCCACCCGGCGGCACACACAATCTTATGTTCCGTCAAACAATCGCAAGCCGGGCACATCGACCCGGGTCACGTAGACGCTTGCCGTTGAGACCTCGGTGATGACGGCCGTCCGGCGATCCGGACCACCGAACGCGATATTCGTCACGCTTAGCCCCGGCACTGGGATCGCACCGATCTGCTTGCCCGCGGTGTCAAGAATGTCCACTCGCCCGCCGTTGTAGTGCGCGACGTGCAGGTTGCCGGCCTCGTCGAACGCCATACCGTCCGGCCCGGGCGGGCCATCGAGGACGGCGAAGACGGTGCGCGGCCCAACTGTGCCGTCGCGGCGTAGGTCGTAACGCAGGATGCGGTTCGGGCGTGTCTCGGCGAGATACACGGCCGACTGATCCGGCGCGACCGCGACTCCGTTTGGAAACGCGAGGCCGGTGTC
>CAYFLJ010000141.1:0-4075 GCA_964343985.1 uncultured Thermoflexus sp. | reverse complement strand
ACCCCGTACCTCAGCAATGCGAATGCTGCGCTCTCCCAGATGAGCTAGCGGCCCAGAAACGGCGCGAATCTCGCGCGCCGACTGAGTTTATTGAATCGTCACCATTTTGCGTTCGGCACTAAACGGGAGCCATTTCACTTTGCCGTCAACAAGGGCGTAGAGGGTGTGATCGCGACCGACCCCCACGTTCTTACCTGCTTTGTGCTTCGTCCCGCGCTGCCGAACAAGGATTGAACCGGCAAGGACCTCTTCGCCATCGTAGCGCTTAACGCCAAGGTACTTCGCATTACTATCGCGACCGTTGCGGGAGGACCCCACGCCTTTTTTGTGTGCCATTGATTCCTCCTACCGCCCTTCGGCTACGCCGTCACAATGTCGCGTACAACGACTCGGCTGAACTTCTGCCGATGACCGGTTTTGCGACGGTACCGTGACTTGGCCTTGTACTTGAAAATAACGATCTTTTTTCCCTTCGCGGTGCCGATGACATCGACAACACAGCGCGCCCCCGCGACAGTTGGGTGGCCGATGGTGACGTCGTCACCGTTTCCGATCATGAGCACGTTGCCAAGGTCGATGCGCGCCCCGTCGGCCACGCCAAGAAGTTCGACCTCAAGAACCTGCCCCGGTTGCACACGATATTGCTTTCCACCGGTGGCGACGATTGCGTACACGGCATTCCCTCGTGAAGAAATCGGGACTCGTCGCACCCACGGCACGCACATCCCTCAACCCGGAGAATGTACCGGGTTTCAGTTCTTCAGGTCAACTGTTGCGGTCTTAGGTCGCGCGCCCCGGCTATCCAGTCGTCGACCATTGCCAAGGACGGTAGTCCCATCCAAGGCGAGTTGTCTGATTGACCGTCAGGCGCGCTGACATCGCGGTGAGCGATTCCGTTTCATACAAGAACACACACGGGATCGCGTCGTCGATGCGCCGTTGGACTTCTGCGTACGTCCGCGCCCTTTCGGCGCGGTCGCAGCCTAGAACCGTTGCGGCCTGCTCATAAAGCGCGTCGATGGTGGCATCGGCGAGGCCACTGCCATTTTGGGCACCGTCAGTCGCCCAGATTTCTCGAGTGCCATGGGGCTCAATCGGTGTCGTCCACCCGAGCACGCAGAGGTCGTACTCGTGCGTGACATTCACACGGTCGATCAGTTCCGATAGCGGTTCCGTAAGGGGTTGGATTTGTATTCCGATCGCCCGCAACTGCGTCGTGATCATTTCACCGATGAGTTCGCGTTCGCGATTACCAATTGGATACCGTAAGGTAAGGAGGAGCGGCACGCCATCCCGTGACCTCGCGCCACCAACTCCTGTGAGCCACTGCGCGTCATCAAGAAGTCGCGCGGCTTTGGCCGGGTCGTATTCCATGGTCGGCAAACGCGATGTCGCCCACGACTCGCGTCCAAAGGGGGTGTCGATCGTTCTGGCATGACCGAATCGCACCTGTTGAATAATGGCTTCTCGATCGATCGCGTGAGCGATCGCTTGCCGGACGGCGCGTTCCGTGAGTATCCGGTGGCGGAGGTTCATCCCGAGGTATGTCCACGACGACGTTGCGGGGTAGTGTGTGATGACTCGCGTGGCGTGTGATCCTGCGGCGTCGGCGACGTCGGAGGCGTTGATCGATGCGAGGTCAGCTTCACCAGCTTTGACGATGGCCCACCCCTGGGCGGCGTCAGCCACCAAACGCATGGTGTACCGGCCGATGCGCGGTTTGCCGAGATAAAAAGCGTCATTGGCGCGAAACGTGGCGTCGCGACCGGTGTTCCACGCCTCGAGGAGGAACGGCCCAGAACCAACGGTCGGGCGCAAACTGGCCGGGTGGCGTGCCAAATCCGCGCCGTCGAACACGTGACGAGGGATCGGATTAATTACCGTGAAATCGATTGCCGGGCAGAAGCCTTCGCGAAAGGCCCAAGTGAGGGTACGGTCGTCGGGCGAATCAACCCCTGCGATCGATGCATAGACCTGCCGGTACGGATGATCTACCGCGGGATCAACCATCCGCTGATAGGTGAACTGGTAGTCGCGGGCGGTGAGTGGTGTGCCGTCCGACCATTTCAGCCCGTCACGGAGGGTGTAGGTGATTGTCCGCCCGCCGTCGCCGATTGTCACGGCGGCTGCCGTGCCCTCTGTCGCATCCCACTCGAGTGTGTCTGGGTTCCGACGAAGGAGTGGGGCGTTGTAGTGGTTTGCTACAAAGGCCGCCGACGCGGGATCGCGCACGAGTAGTGGTTGCATTGTGCGCGCGTCGGCGTACTGTGCATGGACGATCGAACCGACGGCGCGTGCGGGGCGTGCAGCTGGCGAGATCGCACCACCGCGTGAGGTGGTTGGCGTTGGAACGGGAGTGCGAGTTTCGCAGGCTGCAACGGTTACTCCGATCGCTGTGGCCGTTGCAGCCAAGTGCCCGCGCCGCGTTTGGCGACGGTCGGAAATCCGGTTCATTGACATATTTTCGCGGTCAGGTGTCGGTACGCACTCTTCGCCGTTTAAACGGGTCGCGTTGGGTAGGCGTACGATGGCATCGTGGACTCTCCCGATCACTTCGTTCACCCAGCGGTCAAGCCGCACGCGACGCCAGAACCGGTGGTAGATGGGGGGAGGCGTGCGCGCCGCGTTGAGGCGCACACCGAATTTGTTCGGGTGCAGGTTTCGTCAGGAGAGGTTTCGCGGTGGCGATTCCAGTTTGAGGGGATGGCCCATCGGGTCCACGGGGCACCGTCCTCGCCGGTGACGTCCCGACGCCCGCCCATCGTGATTGAAGCGAGCGCCAACCGTCCGGCTTCTGCCGAGGCGGCCATGGTTCACGAGATTGTTGGGGCGCCAATCGTCTCGTGGCGTGAGGTCGCTTTCGTCTCGGATGGTGAAAATGCACACCCCGACGACGAACTCGTCGCGATTGATCAAGTCCTTCAGGTAGGCATCGATCAGGCGGTGGAGGTGGAACTGGCGCCTACTGTCGAGGCGGTCGCGATGGGACTGGTGATGACCGCGAACCATCCCCCGCGGGCAATCATCGTTGGGGTCGGGGAGATGAGCGTTGCGCGTCGGCGCGCGATTGGTGCGTCGCGTATGCACCGTGCGACGACCGGTCGTTGCTTGGGCTGTGAACAGCTTGCCGCCGGTCCGGCCCAATCGAACCGTCTCGTCTACGACGGCACGTGTTTCGGCGCCTTCATCGCCGATGGTGGGAACGCAGACGAACGTGTTGTTGCC
Organism: uncultured Thermoflexus sp.; assembly: GCA_964343985.1. GTDB lineage: Bacteria > Chloroflexota > UBA11872 > UBA12225 > UBA12225 > CAILQO01. The sequence goes on along the minus strand of CAYFLJ010000141.1, from coordinate 850 downwards.
CGCGTGGTTCCTTGGGCGCATGTGAGTACGCTTGCGGCGCTCACCGAGGTCGAACGCCTCGATTTGTCGCGGGCGATACGCGCCGTAGTCGTTGGGAACCATTCCTCAGTAGCTTTCCGACGATTGTGGTTTCATCAGGCACCGGCTGGCGACGACAGTGGCGACGTCCATCTTTTCGGCGAGTGGCGAGACGGGCGCCGTCATGAAGATCAATCAGTGAGAAACAACAGCTACCTCTAAATACGCTCGAGAGAACTTCGGAAAAAATCATACTTATCTAATCACAATACCATGGGGTGTGAAATCGTGGATACGGCACGCGTCGAGAGTCTCAGGCAGTCGTTCAGTAAGGGCTATGGAGTCCCGCCCCATGTGATCGCACGTGCGCCGGGGCGCGTGAACCTTATCGGCGAACACACGGATTACTCGGACGGCTTCGTGATGCCAATGGCGATTGACCGGGACGTCCTCGTCGCGGTCAGACGACGAACGGATCGCGTCGTGCGACTGCTCTCGGTCGATTTCTCGGGTATGTCGGTGTTCGACCTCGAGTCGCCGGTCGAGCGCGACGCCGTTTATTCGTGGGCGAACTACCCGCGTGGGGTCACGCACATCCTCAAAGACATCGGGGCTGCGATCGGAGGGTTCGACCTCGCGCTGAGTGGCAACGTCCCGTATGGCGCGGGGCTGTCATCTTCGGCCGCGGTCGAGGTGGCGACGCTCGAGGCGCTTGATGCACTGTTTGGCCTACATCTGATGCCTTTTGAGAAGGCAAAGTTGGGGCAACGTGCCGAACGGGAGTTTGTGGGGGTTGCCTGCGGAATCATGGATCAGGCCATCTCGGCGGCGG
>CAYFLJ010000140.1:0-4123 GCA_964343985.1 uncultured Thermoflexus sp. | reverse complement strand
GAAGCGCCGAAGGCTGAGGCCGCCGAAGGGGCGAAGCCCGCCGAATCCGAAGCACCGAAGGCTGAGGCCCCCGAAGAGGTGAAGCCCGCCCAACCGGACGCACCGAAGGCTGAGGCCACCGAAGAGCCGAAGCCCGCCGAACCGGAGGCACCGAAGGCCGAAGAGACCGCCGGGGCCGCGACTACCGAAGGTGGTGATGCAACCGCGCCGATTGCGGTCGCTCCGCCCGCGCCCGCTGTGCCCTTTGGCACTCGGGTTCAACAATATTTGAATCATTCGTACACCCACGACGGGTCGACGACCGCGGCCACCCACGCGTTCATCATTTCGTGGCTTGTGGTGGTGTCGCTCCTGCTCTTGGTAATCGAAGGTGCTCCAGAGTTCAAGACGTTTTCGGATGGCGAGGCGCCAACCCCGTCGCCAACCGTTGAGGCAACCGCCACGCCGGACTTGCAGACGCAGCTTCGGGCGGTCGTTCAAGAGGAGATTTCGCGTTCGCGCGCGAATCCCGGCAGCTCAGAGCTCCCAACGGTTACGCCTCAACCGACCGTCGAACCGACGCCGACGCCAACGGCGGCTGAGGAGGAGGCGGCTGCAAAGGTCACTCGCGACCCCTGGTTCACAATGCCTGCGGAAGCAGAGGGTGGCATCCATTTCGCCTTCGTTCTGCTGGAAGGCATCATCGCTGCGCTGTTTTCGATTGACTACGTCTTGAATGCTCGATACGAGAAGCGGTGGCAGGATTACGTCCTCGGGCCGTGGGGGATCATTGACCTTATTGCGATCCTACCGTTCTTCGTCGTGCTTGCAAATTACTTGGGCATGATGGGTGAGGGCGAACTGCCAACGTGGGTCGTGTTCTTGCAGGGCTTGCGAATTCTTCGAGCGATCAAGTTGTTCCGTGTCGTGAGCGAAACCAAGACGGAAAATGCGCTCGGTGAGGTCATTGAGGGGAGTACGTTGCACCGAGACATCTTGTTCGGATGTCTTGCGGTGTTCGGTGCGGTGGCAATCCTCGAAGTCTTCGGGTGGACGGCAGACCGCAACCTCTTCTGGCTCGTCCTCGGCATGGCGTCGGCGGTCACCGTCGCCTTCCGGCGCTGGTGCATGCACAGCGAACGCGGCGGTCTCAGTGCACTCGTCGTCGTCGCGTCGCTCATCATCGGGACGGCCCTGTCGGTGGCGCAAGACCGCGCCGGTGACCAGTCTGTGGCCGAGTGGACCGCCGTCTACACCGTCTTGTTCGTCACCATCTCGTGGCTCAACATCGAGGCGACGGAAGGGGCGCTCTAGTGGGCGCCCTTTTCTCCCTCGCGGCGGTGTGATCACCTCAAAACAAGGTCCCGCCGACGCACCGGGCGATACCAGCGGCGGGAACCCAACTGGTTCGTTTCGCGGGGTCGCGAGGCAGTTGGCATGGTCGGCGCTCTTTGCGCTGGCCGCTGCGGTCGCCGTCGGGGCGTGGAGCGACGTCAACCGTCTCGCCGAGGCCTTCCGCACCTTCGCTTGGGAGGCCATCCCGATCGCGGCGGGCTTGACCGTCGTCAACGCGTCGGTCCGTTTCGTCAAGTGGCACTACTACTGCCATCGTGTCGGCGCATATCCGTCACTTCGAGATAGCGCCGTCATCTTCATCGCGGGCTTCGCGCTGACGGTGACCCCCGGCAAGTCGGGCGAACTCTTCAAGGCATGGTTCTTGAGCAAGCGGACCGGTGTGCCGGCGTGGCGGGCGGCGCCGATCAGCATCGCCGAACGCGCAACCGATGGCTTCGCGATCATCGTGTTGACCGGTTGGGGCCTCACGATCGTCTGGGACTCGTGGGTCCCTGTCGCCCTCGCGAGTGCCGGGGCGGTCGCGGGATGCGCACTGCTTGCCGTCATTGGTAGCGCTGCCGGTTCCGTGCCTGCGTGGGCGCGCCCCATCGAGGCGTGGCTGATGGCCCTGCCCGTTGTCGGCAAGGTCCTCGACCGTGTTGAACATCGGATCCGTGATATGTCGGCCGGCGCCGCCTCGCTCTTCGACGTGCGGAGCCTCGCCATCGCGGTGACGTCCGGCATTCTGTCGTGGGGCGCCGAAAGCGTCGCCCTGTGGTATGCCCTGCACGCCTTTGGGCTGCCGGCCGACTGGTCGCTGTTCGGCTATGCGTTGGTTGCCCTGAACGCGGGCACGTTGGCCGGGGCCATCTCGCTGATGCCCGGCGGCGCGGGTGCGGCCGACGCAACGATCGCCGCGGTACTCGTTGGGGCGGTCTCGCACGAGGTCGCCGGCGCGGCGACGCTGGTCATCCGCCTGTGTACCGTCTGGTTCGGTGCGGTGCTTGGCATCTTCGCGCTGATCGACTTGCGCGACTGCTTCGCGTCAATGGCGCCGTCGAAGTAACGTTCGCCGCTGGTGCCGATCAATCTCGGTCGTTGCTGAGCGGCGGGCAAGCGTGCCCAGAGGACAACGACCGAGAGGCGGGCACGGATGCCCGCGGCCCACTCGGGCAGGGGCGTCCGCGAACCATTTGGGCACGGATGCCCGCGGCCCACTCGGGCGGGGCGTCCGCGGACCGTTCGGGCACTGATGCCCGCGGACCACTCGGGCAGAGGCGTCCGCGGACTATTCGGGTAGGGGCATCCGCGAACCCCGTCGGAAATGCGCGTTCCGGGACGGCGCCGACGCGGAGAACGAAGGCGCCGGTTCCCCGAGTGGAGGCACCGGCGCCGGGCAATGCCGAGGGTTACGGCCGGATGGTGGTGCCGTCGAGGCGGCGGCGCGGTGCCCACGCCCCGTTGAGCGGATGCTCCGGGAACGGGTACTGCTTCGCCTTCTCTTCGTCGACCTCGATGCCAAGGCCTGGCTTCTCGTTCAGCCAGAAGCACCCGTCGCTAATCTCCGGTACGCCGTGGAAGACCTCGCGCGTGCGCTCACCAAAGACGGTCTGTTCCTGAATCCCGAAGTTCCAGATGGCCATGTCAAGGTGGGTGTTCGCCGCGTGGCCCACCGGCGAGACGTCTCCCGGCCCATGCCACGCACTGCGCACCGCGAAGAACTCGCACAGCGCCGCCAACTTGCGGGCAGGGGTGATGCCGCCGATATCTGAAATGTGCACGCGCATGAAGTCGATGAGGCGATCTTTCACGAGCGGCATGTATTCGTTGACGTTCACGAACAACTCGCCCATCGCCAGAGGTGTACTCGTCTGCTGACGGATGATGCGGAAGTAGTCGATATCTTCGGGCGCCAACGCATCTTCAAGGAAGAACAGGTGGTACTTCTCGACGTCCTTCGCAAGTTGCACGGCCTGAATCGGCGGGATGTTCTCGTGGACGTCGTGGCACAGTTCGAGTTCGTCGCCGAACGTCCCGCGAATGCGCTCGAACATCTTGGGGATCAGGCGGCAGTACGGCGTCGGCTCGAACGCGGGCAGCGACCGGTTCAGGCGCGGTGTGCCGTCCGGCCCAAAGGTCTGGCTGGTGTTGTCCGGCAGTTTCGCGCGCGTGCCGTACATCGACATGCCCGGCACCGCAACTTGGCACCGCACGTAGCGGTACCCCTTCTCGACGTAGCCGCGGATGCTGTCTTCGAGTTCGTGCAAGTCGCGCCCAGAGGCGTGCCCATAGAGCGAGACGGCCTGACGCGACTTGCCACCGAACAACTCGTAGAGCGGCATGCCGGCGCGCTTGCCCTTGATATCCCAGAGCGCCTGATCGATGCCGCTCATGGCGTTGAACATGATCGGCCCGCTACGCCAGTAGCCACTGGTGAAACTGGTCTGCCAAATGTCTTCGATATCGTTGACATCGCGGCCGATCACCATCGGCTTGAGGTAGTCCTCGATCGCCGAGACGACGGCAAGCGGGCGTTGCGTAAAGGTTGCACATCCCCATCCGTAGAGGCCCGGATCAGAGGTCTCGACCTTGACGACCACCAAGCGGATGCCGTCGGGTGCGGTGCAGATGACCTTGACGTTGGTGATGCGGACCGTCGACATGGTGTGCGTGGGTTCCCACGGCACGTGGACGCTTGGCCGCAGGTGGGCGTGGACGCTATCGGCCCGTGGTTGGCCGGCGGCTTCAGGCACGGTGTTCCTTCTCTCTTCCCTGGCTGTCGTGGCGGCGCTCATGATCCGCGCCGTCG
>CAYFLJ010000139.1:0-4136 GCA_964343985.1 uncultured Thermoflexus sp. | reverse complement strand
CTGACTGGCCGACACGGGACCGCGCACGGTGTGTGGCGCAACGGCATCGGCCTTGAACCGGGTACTCCGACGATTGCCACGCGGCTTCGCGACGTGGGATATCGCACGGGCTATGTCGGCAAGTGGCATCTCGCGCCCGCCGAGGCCGGGCGCGGCGCCGTGCCTGAGGCTTACCGTCACGGCTTCACCGACTTTTGGGAGGCGGCGAACACGCTTGAGTTCACGTCACAACCGTTCGACACCGTGATGTTTGACGCCGCCGGCGAGGCGGTTCGTACCGCGGGCTATCGGGTTGATGCATGTACCGATCGTGCGATTACGATGCTTGACCAGTTGAGGTCCGGCGGTGATCCCTTTTTCGCGATGGTGTCGTACCTTGAACCACACCACCAGAACGACGTTGACGAGTACGTCGCGCCCCAAGGCTACGCCCAACGGTACGCGTCGCCGTTCGTGCCTCCGGACCTGCGCCCCCTGCCCGGGTCGTGGGGACAGCATTTGCCCGGCTACTACGGCGCGATCCGAAGCCTTGACGAAAACGTCGGGCGTTTGATCGAGGCCCTTCGCGTACGTGGGTGCCTTGAGAACACAATCGTTGTGTACACCGCCGACCACGGCTGTCACTTCAAGACCCGCAATCGCGAGTACAAGCGCAGCTGTCACGATGCGTCAATCAAGGTTCCGATGGTTATCGCGGGTCCGGGGTTTGACCGGCATCAGGTCGTACCCGAACCAGTTGGCCTCATCGATCTCTGTCCGACCCTGCTTGACGCATGTGGTGTTGATGCGGGCGACCAAATCCAAGGTCGGAGTTTCTTGCCACTCGTTACCCGCGACTCGGCGACGGTGGACGGGTGGCCGGATGACGTGTTGGTGCAGATCAGCGAGTCTGGTGTCGCGCGCGCACTGAGAACGACACGATGGACATACAGCGTTTTGGCCCCTGACCTTGCCGGCAGTGGCGTGTCGGGTGCCAGTGAGTACGTCGAGACCCACCTGTACGACAACTTCTCTGACCCGTACCAACACGTGAACTTGGTCGGTCGCCAAGGCTACGACGACGTTCGACAACAACTTCGTGCGCGCCTCGTGGAACGGATGGTCGCGGCGGGCGAAGATGCGCCGTCGATTCGGCAGTGGATGACGTCGACGTCGCTATAAATGACGTGGGGCGTCAGTCGCGCCTGTGACGTCACGGTGCACCGTTGTCCTAGGCCGAAACAAGGGGGCGAGGCGCGTTCGACCGAATCACGAGGACCGTCGTGGCAAGGGCGACCATGATCGCCGCCGCCACCCAGAACGTCGCCCGCGGTCCAACCTCGGTCAACAAGTACCCGGCCCCCGCCGTTCCGAGGGTCATGCCGGAGTACGCCGCCCATCGGTATGTGCTATTCACTCGCCCTTGCAGTGCGTCTGGAATCGCCGCGAGACGGAATGCGACCTGCACGATTCCGATGAGTGCCTCACTGCCTGAGGCAACCGCCATCCCGATCATGGCGACGGCAAGCCCCGGCGCGAAGGCTAACAATGCGAAGCCGACGGCATTCATGAACGCAATCCCGATCAGGAGTGGCCACGTCCGAACGTGTCGACGTAAGGTCGGTGCCAGTGTCGCCGCGAAGACCCCTCCGACACCGCTTGCGGTCAGCATCCACCCAACCTCGCGGGTGTCGGCGCCAAGTGCCTTCTGGGCGAGCACGACTCCGGCGAAGGCGAGCGGCCCGAGAAGCGACCGTTGGACGAAGTTCATGGCCATCATTCCGCGCAAGTCGCCGTCCTGCCAGAGGTAGCGCATCGCCTCGCCGATATCGGCGAATACCTTGCGGACGACCGTCGCCCCCGGGGAGTCGGGTACTCGTGGGGACTGGAGGCGCGTCGCAACCGTGGCCAGGGCACCAATTGACAAGACGTACGTGGATGTGTCGAACGCGTATCCGTATGCTGCGCCGGCAGTGATCGTCGCGCCTAGGCCGACAATCCCCGCACCAAGCGCAGGCCCGACGACGGTGGCGATGCCTTGTGACGCTTGATTGAACGCCTGTGCCGTCGTGATTTGGTTGCGGGTTACGACCCGTGGGAGTGATGACACTTGCGCCAGGTTCGCCAGTGCGGTCGCGGCGCCTTGAACAAAACTTGCGACGTACATTTGCGGTATCGATAGGGCACCGAATGCCCATGCAACAGGCACCGATCCGACCGAGACAATACGCGCCACATCGCATGCCACAAGCAGGTGCCGCCTGTCAACGCGATCAATGACCACCCCGGCGAACAGGCCGATGACGAGGAACGGAAAGGTCTGCATCGACGCAATCAGGCCCGCCTCTGCCGGCGAGTTCGTTAATGAGAGCGCCAAGAGGGGCATCGCGAGTTTGCTGACTCCCCCACCGAGAGCACTGACGATCTGGCTGAGCCAGAGGCGCACGTAGTCGCCGTTTTGCCAGATCGGGCGTTCGGCGGCCGAGGGGATGTGCGGGGGGACCGCGCCTGTGGGCGCCGCCGCGATTTCGCCCGGGTGCGTCGTGGTCACTGAGTCGCGGTCGCGAGGCGTAGGCCAAAACTGACGAAGACGGTGCCAAGGACGCCTTCCTGTACGCGGCGCACGCGCGGGCGGCGCAGAAACGGAGCGATCAGGCCAATCGCCCAGATGTATGCGCCAAGCCACACCACGCTGACCACCGAAAGCAGGCACGTGAGAACGAGCGCCTCGGCCAAGACGTTTCCCGTCGGGTCGAGGTACTGCGGCAGAAAGGTCAGGAAGAAGACCGCCGTCTTGGGGTTCGTTACCGAACTCACGACGCCTTGGGCCGCGGGCGACGTACTCAAGCGAGCGGGGCCCCACCGTTGAAGCATGCGAACGAACGGGGACGGCGCCACAGTCGCGTCCTCTTGATCGCCATCGGCGGCGTGGGCGCGGCGACGCAACGCCTCGCGAAAGGCGAGCAAGCCGAGCCAGAAGAGGTAGATTGCCCCAACGACCTTGAACGCTGTGAAGGCGGTGACCGAGACCGCGATGATCGCGGCGACGCCGAAGACGACCGCGAGGGCGTGGGCGAACATACCGAGCGCCGAGCCGCACGCCGTTGAGAAGCCCGCACGAGCGCCAAGCAACAGCGTATTGCGCAGTGTCAATGCGGTGTCGGGGCCGGGAGTGACGGCGATGACGAACGCCGCGACGGTAAAGCTTCCGATTGTGGCCCACGTGAACGGCAGGGCCACCGCGAGGTCCTCGCCCATGGTCTCACGATGGTACCCGGCGAGTGTTTGGAGCACGCGCACCGCCGCGTGGCCGCAATACGGCACACCCCTTGCATAAGTCCAACTACGCACTTATACTTGTCGTGCGCCCCGATGGAGGGTCGCCAACGTCACCATGGAGGTCATGCTGATGATGTTCACCGCCGCCCGCACCACACTTGGCAAGTTGCGCGCCCTCGAAAGCGAACTCGCTGAACACTACGCCGATGCGATCAACCGTCGACGCTTCGAAGAAGCGACCGCCATCCACGAGCGGCGTCGCGCCGTGCGTCGCGCCGTCCTCCTCGCCGAGGAATTCGGTGGCGAACTCCCTGATCACGCCGTACGCCCGACCGTTCACGCGGCCTGACGCGCAAACGCGGGCGGCGGGTATCCTCGCCACCCGCACCGGGACGATCCCCGGCGCCGTTGGAGGTTGGCATGCCCCGGTTCTCGGTCTGCGTCGAGATGGTGTATCGACCCTTGCCGTTCATCGACCGTCTGGAATCGGTCGCGCGCGCCGGATACGACGCGTTCGAGTTCTGGAACTGGCAAGACAAGGACCTTGAGACGATTGAGGCCACCGCACGGCGCCTCGGCCTCGCCGTCGCGGCGTTTGGAGTCTCGGGGGGCACCCTCATGGACGCCTCAAATCACGACGCGTATATCGAGACGACCCATCGCGCCGCGGCGTGGGCGCGCCGCCTTGGGTGCCCAAACCTCATCGTGACGACCGGCAATGAGGTCGAGGGTGTCTCGCGTGAGGCGCAGTTCGACGTCCTCCGTCGGGGCCTTGAACGCGTCGCCGCCGCGGCGACCGATGGCGGCGTCGTCGCCGTCCTCGAACCCTTGAATACCAAGGTCGATCATGCGGGCTATTTCCTCGACCACGCGGCCGA
>CAYFLJ010000138.1:0-4230 GCA_964343985.1 uncultured Thermoflexus sp. | reverse complement strand
CAATTGCGCGACGGGCAATGGGGTTCCGCTTCCTCACTGCAGGAAGCGACAGCACATTCATGACCAACGGTGCGGTCGCTGGCGTCAAAGCACTGCGCGCCTGAGTTGCACTAGGCCGCGGGAAGCACGACGGTGAAAGACGTTCCTTCGCCGTCGTGCGCGCAGGCCTCAATTCGGCCCTGCATGAGTTCAATCATGCGTCGCGCTTGGAAGAGCCCCAGACCTGCACCGCGTTCGCGTTGCGCCTCGGCCCCATCCGGCCGGAAAAACGGCTCGAAGAGTCTCGTCGTGGAACAACCGGGGAGACCATCACTGGTGTTGCGGACGACACACGCGACCATCGGCTGATGACCACACGCTAGGCCAGCAACGATGACATCCGGTGAAGCCTCAGGCGAGGCATGACCGAAGCCAACAGTAATACTGCCCCCCGATGGGGTGTAGCGCACGGCATTTTCGACCAAGATTGCAAGAATGCGGTCGAGGAGGACGGCAGGGCACCACGCTCGGAGCGGTTCAGACGGTGCCTCGACCGTCACGCGAAGTTCGCGCCGGGCGGCTTCCGCCTCTTGCGCTGCGACTACCGTCCTAGCGCGGGCGTGGAGATCAACCGATTCCATTGGAGGCAGTGTGACCCCCGCGAGGTCGTGAGACGTGACCAGCATCGCGTTGATCAGGCGAGACAGGTCCTCAGCGTGGTGACGCAGTCGGCCCGACATGTCCCGCGCGTCCGCGTTCGCGGTCTCGTCCTCGTCAAGAATGTCAGCCAAGAGATTCCCGTAGCCAACGACCGAGGTCAGGGGCGTACGTAGTTCGTGGCCGATCATTCGTAAGAATTCATCCTTGACGGCTGCCGCGCGCTCGGCGTCACGGGCCCGTTGCATTGAGAGCGTGGCGCCTGACAAGAACGCATCGATCGCCTCGCGCTCCGCCGCGGTGAACGGGTCTCGCCGCTCCAAGGCGAGCGTCGCGCCGACCGCAGGGTCTCGCAGCGCAGTTAATTCGAGGCGAACTCCAGGAGAACGGTTCGGCGACACACTGAGTTCGGGCGCACGCGCTCCACGACGCGTTCCGCCATCAACGACCCGCGCGTCAAAGACACGCTCGAGCCAACCGGTCGCTTCGTCACGCATCTCGCCAACCGTCGAGACCATGCCAAGGCCAGAGAGCCCGCAGCTCACTTCCTGCCAGTAGTGCATGCGCTGGCGTTCGATATCGAAGAGACGAACGCCGTCACGCACGAGCGCAATCACGACGCTGACAATCGCACCCGCACGCGCGACACGGTAGAGGTACCAGCCGGCGTTGAAGGCGACCGCCTCCAACTCGGCACCGATCATGCTGGCAAGGCGGAGAGCCAAGCACCACACCAAGGCACGGGCAAGCCAGCGTCGGCTGACATCGACACTTGATCCCTCCTCGCTGCTCGCGATCGGCCACAGCCGCCATAACGCAAACGCGATCACAAGATGTGTCGCGTGATCAACGACCCACAAGGCCGGAGCGGGCACCACGGCCGGAAGCACAGCAGGTAGCAGACCGTCGCGGCCAAGCGCCACGATGCTGCCGCCGATCACGACCATGGCGCCAACGGCAACGGCGTGCCGAGCAGCGGACGCGTCTGTCGCCTTCACTTCGGCGTGGTGCGCGGCGAGTGCAACGCCTACCGGGAGGATCCAGAGATCAAGCAACCCAAAGTAGAACGACGGCAACCCATCCTTCGAGAGCAATCCGAGACCCCCCACCGCATTGCCGTCACGGAGGCCTGGATACGTTAGGACGAAGAACACGGAGTTGATTGCAAGGATCGCGAATGTCGTTGCGAGACGCATCTGAAACCGATCGCGGAGGATCCAACCACGGGGAGCCGCAAGGGCGGCGACTGCCGACGCGCTGACAATCGCGACCGTCTCAAGGGCCACAACCGGCCACACCAGAGGGCGGACCGGCATGCCACGGAGGAACGTCTCTGTGAACAGGAGGGCAAAGGTTACGCCAAACGGCAAAACGTAGCCGCCCGTCAATAGCCGGCCAAGTACACGAGTCACTCCAGTAACACGCGCCGAGGAACCAACTGGCCCGAGCACGTTCGTTGGCTCGCTGTCGCCCTCAGAGTTTGGAATGACGAGCACCATATCGACCGACTACGATCCTAGGAAGGCCGCCTCAAACTTGGGCGACGACCGCACCTCTTCCAATGGTGGCGCGACCGGCCTCATTCTGGCGTCACACTCCGGTGACGAGTCACCCGTTGTTGCTGATTCGTACGCCTCCGAAACGGCCAGTCAAGAGGCAACTACCAGCCTAGGCAGCTTGGGTGTGTTCGGTCAATCACACTGAGCCGATGGCGACTCTGACCCCACGAACCATCATCTCGATTGCAACGGCCACCAGTATCAGGCCCATCAATCGCTCCATGGCGGTAACAAATCGGTCGCCGAGCACATGCTGCAACCGGTCTGCACTCAGCAGGATTCCCGCACTGATCCCGATTGCAATGGTGAGCGCACCAACCCAGTCGAGGATCCGAGTGGGCTGTTGGCTTGCGAGCAACATGACGGTGGCCATTGCACTCGGGCCCGCGATCATCGGCACGGCGAGCGGCACGATAAACGGCTCGGGAATCTCAACCTCGGGACCGGCGGGTTGCGGGAAGATCATCCGAAGTGCGATTAGGAACAAGATCACCCCGCCCGCGAGTTGCAGGCTCGCACTACTCAGCCCGATGGCGCGGAGAAACCCATCCCCGCCGAGCATGAAACCAAGGAGCACGAGGTAGGCGATGCCATGTTCGCGCAGAATCACCGGCCATCGCTTACCCGCGGGGCGCGACTTCAGCGCACTCGCAAAGGTGGCGATGTTGCCGAGCGGGTCAAGGATCAAGATAAGCAGCACCAGCGCTGAGACGAAGGTGTGCGGCACGGCCGAACGGTAGCAGGCATCGCCGGTGACTCCGCACCGGTCGCTGCGCCGCTCAAAACTGCACCGCCGACTTGGCCGCCGAAATGGGCGGGCTGATCGTCGACGAAACTAGGATCGCTCGTCCGGTCCGCGCAGTCACAGCCGCGCGCTCCGCTTCGATGCGTCTGCACGAAGGACCCAAGCCGCCGATAGACTGACCACCCGTGGCACCGTACGCGTCCCGCGCGACGCACATGGGCAGGCACGGCAATCGCCGCGGGTGACGTGCCCGTCACCGACGATGGCAACCTCGGCGACGAGAAGGAGCGGAGTGTGGCGACGCAATCGGTTCAGGAACAGGGCGGGCCGGACGACATCGCTCCGGCGAAGCATCCCCGTCGCGTGCTCATCGTCGGGGGGAGCGGACACGTCGGTACGTTTGTCACGCCGTACTTGCAGCGCGCGGGGCATACCCTGCGCGTCCTCGATATTCGGCCTCCCGTTGCGACGGGAGTTGAATACGTTGAGGGTTCCGTGACCGATCCAGACGCGGTCGCGCGTGCGCTCGACGGGGTCGACACCTTTCTCTGGGTCGTCATGCAGAAGCCTCAGGGCGGCAGCGTGACCGACCAAGACGTGCCGACGATTCTCGCGAACTACGAGGTCAACGGGAAAGGCCTGCACCTCATGCTCTTCCTCGCGCAGCAGCGAGGCATCCGAGCCGGCGTCTACACCAGCACGATGAGCGTCCACTACCGGCACCGACCCTTCTACTCGGGCGAGGACGAGATTCCACTCGACACACCGAGTGTCTACGGCCTGACCAAGGGGTACGGCGAATCGACGTGCCGGTACTTCGCCCGGTGGTTCGGGATGCACATCATGGCGCTTCGCATCACCGGGCCTCGTACGCGGGCGCAGTTCCTTGAAGAACGTCGCACCCGACCTGACCGTGTCTATCCTGACGGCACCGACACCGGTAGCCGGATTTACATCGTCGATGAGGCCGACTTGGCCCGCGCATACCTCGGTGCAATCGACGCCATCACCGAAGGCGCATCGCACGCGCCGGTCGACCCGCCGCTGCCGCAAACTCGGCGTCGCGGGCGCTTCGACGCCATCTTTATCGCCGGCGACGAACACGAGGAGTGGCACAACCTTGGGCGTGCGCGAAACCTTATCGGGTGGTCGCCACGGTCGCATCTCTTGCTCAAGCCGTGAGGCACACCATCGCTTCGCAGATTGAGCCGCCGCGCCCCTTGACACCGGCCCAGCTTGTGCGTAGTCTGGGGCGCAGGTGGAAAGGAGGTGATGTCGAAATGGGTAAAC
>CAYFLJ010000137.1:0-4253 GCA_964343985.1 uncultured Thermoflexus sp. | reverse complement strand
TCAATCGCGTCGAGGATTGCTTCCGCCGTCGCCGGCAAGCGCAACTCCACGCGGGAGGGCTTGACAGCCTCATGAGCGAACGACGCTACGGCCTCACGGATCGCTTCACGCACACTCAGGGCGAGCATAAACGGTGGTTCGCCAACGGCCTTGCCACCGGCAACAACTCCCGCCTGCGCCGCGCGGGGCAGCAGTGCGACTCGCCAATCCGAAGGAACGTCTGTCGCCGCCGGAATCTTGTAGGTACTCGGGGCGTGGGTCAGGGTTCGCCCAGCCGCGTCCCACACCACTTCCTCCATCGTCACCCACCCCATGCCCTGAACAAACCCACCTTCGACTTGCCCGATGTCCACCAGCGGATTGATGCTTGCGCCGGCATCGTGGAGAATGTCCACACGCCGTACGTGCATTTCGCCGGTGAAGCCGTCGACCTCTACTTCAGTGACGGCGGCACCGCAGGCGTAGTAAGCGAACGGGCGACCCTTGCCAGTTTCCCGATCAAACCAAATGTGTGGCGTCCGGTAAAAACCGGTCGAAGAGAGCGAAACCCGTTCGCGATGGGCCGTGCGCGCGACGTCAGCGAAGGACACCCGAACCCCCGGGCGTGACGTCGCCGACACCGAGCCGGCCTCAAAGTGCACCTCGTCGGCCGTGACCTCGACGCCGTCACCGGACAGGAGCGTTGCCGCCACCGGAGCCATGCGCGCCCGAAGCGTCGCGCAGGCGGCCATGATTGCGCCACCGTTGAGGTCCGTTCCAGACGACGCCGCCGTCGCCGAGGTGTTCGGCACGACATCCGTGCGCGTCGCCATCATCCGGATGGACGTGAGTGGCACCCCCATCGCATCAGCTGCGACCTGTGACAGCTTAATCTGGAGACCCTGACCCATCTCAGTTCCACCGTGGTGCACCTGCACCGACCCGTCCACCAATACGTTGACGAGTGCGCCGGCTTGATTCAGGAATGTCGTTGTGAACGAAATGCCGAATTTCACTGGCGTCATCGCGATCCCGCGCCGCCGCCGCCGACGGACCGCATCTGATGAGGCATTCCAAGCCGCTACGTCGTCGCGCCGACTTAGAAACGACGACGACCTTTCAAGATCCGTCCAAATGGTCCGCAGTCGGTCGTCACCGATCTCCTCGCCGTAGTGCGTCGTCCCAGCCTCACCCGCCGCGGCGTACAGATTTCGAGCGCGAACAACATGTGGGTCCAGCCCCGCGGCGCGTGCCAACCGGTCGATCACCTCTTCCGCAACGGCCACCCCCTGCGGTCCGCCGAACCCTCTGAACGCCGTCTGCGACACCTTGTCTGTGCGCACGACCTGACCGCGCACTCGCATCGCCGGCCAGAAATATGCATTGTCCACGTGCATCATCGCCCGGCCAGTCACCGCATCTGAGAGATCAAGCGACCACCCACCATCCGAATACAACGCCACGTCAAAGGCACGAAGTTGGCCATCGCGACCCATTGCCGCCCGATAGCGCGCGAGAAACGGGTGTCGTTTGCCGGTCATCGTCATATGGCGGTCGCGATCAAGGCGCACGAAGGTCGCACGACCAGTCTTCGCGGCCCCGAGTGCGGCGATCGCCGCCCATGCGTTCGCCTGAGATTCTTTACCGCCGAAGCCTCCACCCATGCGAGCGCACTGCACCACAACCTGATTGAGCGAGATCCCGAGCACGTGCGCAACCACGGCTTGTGTCTCTGAAGGGTGTTGCGTCGACGAGTGCACGAGGATCCGCCCGTCACTCTCTGGAAGCGCGAGCGAGACATGCGTTTCAAGAGGGAAGTGGTCCTGCGCACCGGTGCGGAAGGTGCCTTCGACAACCACCGCATCGAGTGACGCGGTGGCGGCGGCCAGTTCGTGTTCGACGTCCCCCCGCCGAATCCACTGCGGTTCGGTGTGAAACGACTCGGCCTCAATCGCCTCGGCGAGGTCGAGAAGTGGCATGACCGGTTCCCATGCAACCTCAACCAGTGCCGCCGCTCGCCTGGCAATGGCAACGGTGTCCGCGAGAACCCACGCCACCGCCTGACCGTGGTGACGTACCTCTGCTGGAAAAAGTGGTTCGTCGTGTCGAATCGGGCCGGTATTGTTCAGGCCTGGGACATCTGCGCCAGTCAGAACGGTCGCGACGCCGCCAAGCGCAAGCGCCGGTGATCCGTTGATCGACACAACGCGCGCCCGCGCGTGCGGGGATGTCACCGGCCACGCCACCAGCGACCGTGCCGGCAATGGTAGGTCGCCGGTGTATCGGGCACGCCCGGAGGCATGAAGCGCCGCGCCGTCGTGTCGTACTGATCGGCCGACTTCAATGCGGGAATCGTCCACGCCTCACCCCACGATACCGGCCTCGCCGGCGACGTTTCTTATGCGGTTGTCCGAGATATCCCGGTCTCGGCGAGACAGCGATCAAACAGGTTCGTCACGAGTCGGGCGCGGTACGACGCGGTCGCCCGCACATCTCCGATCGGCGAAAACGCGGCGGCGAGTGCCGTCCGGGCATTTGCCATGCCCTCGTCACTCCAATGACCACCAATCATCAACTTCTCGGCGCCAATCGCCCGTGCCGGCGTCGCCGCGACCCCGCCATATGCCAGCCTTGCGGCGGTAACGATGCCGGCAGCGTCGATCACAATCGAATACGCCGCGATCACCGTCGAAATATCGACGCGGTCACGACGTGCCACCTTGTGCACCCACTCAACTCGTCGCCCACCCGATGGCACGCCTTGAGGCCGCACACGCACCGCGACCAGCAACTCATCCGCCGTCGCGGCGGTCTGTCGGTAGCCAGTAAAAAACGAGGCCACCGGCACCCAACGTACGTTGGTTCGCGATTGCAGCGCCACTTCGGCGTCAAGCGCAAGCCAGGTGACCGACAAATCACCGATTGGTGAGGCCGTCATGAGGTTCCCACCGACGGTCGCTCGATTCCGGATCTGTCGTGACCCAAACCACGGCAGCACTTTGTGGACAGTCGGAAACTGCTCCGCGGGGATCCACGACTTGAGTTCGGTCATCGTGACACATGCACCGATACGGGTGCCGGCGTCATCGCGCGATACCCCTCGCATCGCACTGATTGAACCCAACATGATGAACGCTGGGAAGCGCTTCCCGCCCCGCGAAATCTCCACGCCCACGTCGGTCGCGCCGGCAACGACGCGTGCCTGTGGGTTTTCGGCGCGCAACGCTAATGCCTCTTCGACGGTCGTCGGCCGAAAGGCGATCACGCCGCCTCCAACGACGCTCGCTGCGGGTCGCGGGGGCATCGGTTGCGCCAACCGCGAGGCGAATGGGTCACCCTGACGGTTCACGCCGGCGGTTGCGAGCGTGGCCGACGCTTCACGAAGTGAACGGTACCCGGTGCAGCGGCACAGATTTCCGGCAAGCGTCTCACCGGCCGGGTCCGAAGCAATCGACGTACTCTGGCGCACCGGTGTGTAGTACGACGCGAACAGGCTCATCGCGATGCCCGGCGTACAGTACCCGCACTGAGACCCACCGCTATCAGCGATTGCCGCTTGAACCGGATGAAGGTCCGAGATTGATCCGTCCGGACCGGGCGCCGGCGACAGCGACTCCGCCGTCCAAACTTCCGCGCCGGGGAGTTGCCCTGCCAGGACAATGCACGACACCACGGCACGGTATGCCGACCCAGTCGCAAACGACTGACGAACCGAGACGGTACACGCGCCGCAGTCCCCTTCGGCACAACCCTCTTTCGGTCCGGTGATCCCATTCCGCCGGACGATCTCGAGCAGGCTTTCGTGCGGATCTACGCCTTCCAGTGAGAGGGTCTCGCCGTTCAATAGGAACGACGGACCCCCAACGACCGGGGCAGCGTCGACGGGGACTGAACCCGCGTCACTGCCCGTGCGTGAGCTCACTGCACCGCATCCTCGTCAGGATCAGATTCGAGCCACGCATCGATGCCTTTGAGGATCCGTTGCTTTGTCGCCTCGGGCGCTCCAGACGCAAGCGCACTCACCCGTGCCATCCCCGCCAACTCGTAGTCCGACAAGCCAAAAGTGTCGCGCACTAGTTTGTACTCATCGCACAACAACGCCCCAAAAAATGTCTGGTCGTCGGTATTGATCGTGACCGGCACCCCAGCTTCAATGAGTTTTGGCAACTGATGAAGCTCGATATCTTGTGCCACGCCGAGGAGCAAATTTGACGTCGGGGCGACATCGCAAACGATTTGGTTGTCGCGCAAATACTTCAGGAGATCGGGATCCT